>NZ_JBHXSO010000077.1:0-28182 GCF_042714775.1 Streptomyces sp. NPDC058691
GCCCCCGGCCGCCCGCCCCGCGCGGCCGGGCGCGGCTGGGCGGGACGCTGCACAGCCGGGGCCGCGACCGCGCCGCCATCAGCCACCACTACGACCTGTCCAACGAGTTCTACGAGCTGCTCCTCGACCCCTCCATGGCGTACTCCTGCGCCTACTGGACCCGCGCCGACGACCCCGCGTACGGCCTCGCCGACGCCCAGCGCGACAAGCTGGAACTGATCTGCCGCAAGCTCGGGCTGCGCCCCGGCATGCGGCTGCTGGACATCGGCTGCGGCTGGGGCGCGCTGTCCCTGTACGCCGCCGAGACCCACCGCGCCCAGGTGCACGCGGTCACCTTGTCGGCCGCCCAGCGCGACGCCGTCCAGGCCCGTATCCGCGAGCGCGGCCTGGAGGAGTACGTACGGGTCGAACTGCGCGACTACCGCGACCTGGAGGGCAGCGGCGGCTACGAGGCGGTCACCGCGATCGAGATGGGCGAGCACGTCGGCGACGAGCACTACCCCGCCTTCGCCGCGACGCTGCACCGCGTGCTGCGCCCCCACGGACGGGCCCTGGTGCAGCAGATGTCCCGCGGCCGGGTCGCGCCCGGCGGCGGCGCGTTCATCGAGACGTACATCGCCCCCGACATGCACATGCGCCCCCTCGGTCGCACCGTCGCCCTGCTGGAGGACGCCGGGCTGGAGGTGCGCGCCGTGGAGTCGCTGCGCGAGCACTACGTGCGCACGGTACGGGCCTGGCTGGCCACGCTGGAGGCGCGCCGGCCCGAGTTCGTGGCGCTGGCGGGCGAGGAGACCGCCCGCGTGTGGCGGCTGTACCTGGCCGGCGGCGCGCTGGCCTTCGCCGAACGGCGCATGGGCGTCGACCAGATCCTCGCGGTGCGGCCCACCGGGGACGGCGGCACCGGGATGCCGGACACGCAGGACGGATGGTACGGGCGATGATGACCCTCGCGGCGGCGGGCGCGGCGCTCGCGGTGATGCTGGTGGCCTTCGCGGTCGGCCGGGTCCGCGGCATGCACCGGTACGTCGACATCGCGTGGGGCGCCGCCTTCGCGGCCGTCGGGGTGGTGGCGTACGTGATGTCGGCCGGGCACGGGGACCCGGCCCGGCGCGCGCTGGTGCTCGTGATGGTGGCGGTGTGGGGGCTGCGGCTGGCCGCCCACATCGCCTGGCGGGGCCGAGGGCACGGCGAGGACCCGCGGTACGAGGCCCTGTTGGACAAGGCGCCGGGCAACCGCACGATGTACGCCCTGCGCATGGTCTACCTGCTGCAGGCCGCCCTGGTCTGGCTGGTCTCCCTGCCGGTCCAGGCGGCCTCGTACATCCCCGGCCCGCTCGGTCCGGCCGCCGCGGTGGGCGTCGTGCTGTGGGCGGCCGGCCTGTTCTTCGAGGCGGTCGGCGACCGTCAACTGGCGCGTTTCAAGGCCGACCCCGCGAACCGGGGGCGGATCATGGACCGCGGGCTGTGGAGCTGGACGCGGCACCCCAACTACTTCGGCGACTTCCTCGTCTGGTGGGGACTCTTCGCCCTGACCTGCGACGCCTGGCAGGCCGCAGCCGCCACCGTGGTCTCCCCGCTGGTGATGAGCCTGCTGCTGATCCGCGGCAGCGGCAAGGCCCTGCTGGAGCGGCACATGGAGGGCCGCCCCGGCTGGGCGGACTACGTCTCCCGCACCTCGGGTTTCTTTCCCCGGCCGCCGCGGAAGCGGGCGGCGCCCTCGTCCAGGTCCACAAGCGGCGGCGGATAGTCCAGCTCGCGGCGCCGCTCCTCCGGCAGCAGCCAGGGCCGGTGGACGGCGCCGCCCGGCACGCCGGCCAGTTCCGGCAGCCAGTGGCGGACGTACTCCCCGTCGGGGTCGAATCGGCGGGCCTGCGTCAGCGGGTTGAGGATGCGGTTGGGGCGGGTGTCGGTGCCGGTGCCCGCCACCCACTGCCAGTTGAGCTGGTTGTTGGCCACGTCGCCGTCCACCAGCAGGCTCAGGAAGTGCGCGGCGCCGACCCGCCAGTCCACGTACAGCGTCTTGGTCAGGAAGCTGCCCACCAGCAGCCGGGCCCGGTTGTGCATCCATCCCTCGTGCCGCAGCTGCCGCATCGCCGCGTCCACGATCGGGTAGCCCGTGCGGCCCTCGCGCCAGGCCTCGGCCTCCGGGCCGTCGCCGTGCCAGTCGTCGTGACGGGGGCGCAGATCGCGGTGGGCGGCGTCCGGGCGGGCGGCGAGCACCTGGTGGTGGAAGTCGCGCCAGGCCAGCTGCCGTACGAAGCCGCCGTGGGCGCCGGCCGCGAGCTCCGTGGCGGACAGGCAGCCGAAGTGCAGGTACGGGGAGAGCCGCGAGGTCCCGTCGCCCGCCAGGTCGTCGTGGCGTTCTTCGTACGCGTCCACGCCGCCGCCCGAGCGCCAGGCGCTCCAGCGGCGCCGGCCCTCGCTCTCCCCGCCGGCGGGCAGCCCGGGGGAGACCCCGTGCGGCGCGTCCGGCACCGCGAGCGAGCGCGGGCCCTCCGGCACCCGGACCACCCGCGGCGCGCCGAGCACGTCCCTGACCTCCGCCTGCTCCCAGCGCCGGAAGTACGGGGTGAACACCTCGAAGCGGTCCTTCCCGGCCGGCGCGAGGGCCCCGGGCGGCACGACGGTCAGCACGCCGTCGTGCACCCGCAGCTCCCGCCGCGCCCCCTCCAGGGCCTCGCGCAGCCGTGTCTCCCGCCGGGCCGCGTAGCCGCTCACCCCGGCCGCGACATGCACCTGCCGCGCGCCGGTCTCCTCCGCGACCCGGCACACCTCGTCCACCACGTCCCCCGCGCGGACGACCAGCCGCCCCCCGCGGTCCCGCAGCCGCCGGTCCAGGTCCGCCAGGCACTCCACCAGGAACGCCCGCCGGTTCGGCACCGCGAACCCGGCCGCCTCGACCCCGTCGTCCAGCACGAACAACGGCACGACCTCGTCCGCGGCGTTCAGCGCCGCACGCAGCACGGGGTTGTCGTGCACCCGCAGATCCGCGGTGAACAAACAGACGGCCACGGACACGCGCGCACCTCGCCCTTGATTGCCCTTCTTCTCACCCGAGCCTAGGCCGCCCCCGCACCGCGCCCCCGCATTCGCCCGGGCGCGTCCCCCCGGTCAGGCCTTCGCGAAGGACATGAGCGCGAGCGGCTGTGTCGTGGGCCGGGTCGAGCCGCCCGCCGGTTCGACGGTGATGCCCATGCCGGAGGCGTCGCCGACGGGGCCGTCGAGGAGGACGGCCTCGCTGGTGCCCGGGGTGGGGCGGGGGACGAGCCCGGCGGAGCGCATCGTGCCGCCCGCGTCGGAGAACCAGAGCTGGTAGACACGGCCCCCGGACAGTGAGGGCAGGCCCTGGGCGAAGAAGACGGCGCGGTCCTGGCTCCGGGAGACGACGACGGTGCCACTGGCGCCGCCGGAGAGCTTCCCGGAGGTGGCGGACGCGTCGGGCGCGGCGAGGACGCGCGCGACGGACTCCGCGCCGGCCTGCGCCTGCCGGGCCTCCTGCCGGGCGTCGCCGAGTTGCTGCTGCTGCCAGACGGCGACGCCGCCGAGCGCGGCCGCGGCCACCAGGCAGGCGGCCAGGGCGAAGCGGGTGAGCAGCGGCGTGCGCGGGGCACGGCGGACGCGGCGGCGGTCGCGGACCGGGACCTCGGTCACGCGCGGCGGCTCCTGCCGGACGGTGGCGATCCGCCGCATCACCTCGTCCTTCATGCGCGGCGGCGCGGGTTCGGCCGCGGCGAGGCCGAGCCGGGCGGCGGTCGCGGCGAGCTCGCGCACCTCCAGGGCGCAGGGCTCACAGTCCGTCAGATGACTCTCGAACTCGGCACGCTCGTGCCGGTCCAGGGCGTCCAGGGCGTACGCCCCGGTGAGGGTGTGGAGCTCGGCGTTGGTGCTCACGCGGCCACCCCCAGGCAGTCACGCAGCCGGATGAGACCGTCCCTTAGCCGGGTCTTGACCGTCCCCAGCGGCAGCGACAGCAGTTCGGCGACCTCGCGGTAGGTCAGGCCGCGGTAGTACGCCAGCATCACCGACTGGTGCTGCAGTTCGGTGAGGGTGCGCATGCAGCGCCGCACCTGCTCCCGTTCGAGCCGGGCCTCGACCTGCTCGGTCACCTCGTCGTACGCGGGCGTGCGGTCCAGCAGGGCCGCCTTGTGCTCGCGGTCGGCGGCGGCGCTCGCCGACCGGACGCGGTCGACCGCGCGGCGGTGGGCCAGGGTCATCACCCAGGTCATCGCACTGCCTTTCTCCGGGCGGAAGCGGGCCGCCGTGCGCCAGACCTCCACCAGGACCTCCTGCGCGACCTCCTCGGACTGCGCGGGGTCGCGCAGCACGCCGCGGACCAGCCCCAGCACCGGTCCGCTCACCGCGTCGTACAGCCGGGCGAAGGCCTCCTGGTCGCCGCGCGCGACGGCGAGCAGCAGTTCCGTGAGGTCCGGTCCCTGGCGGGCGGGCATGCCGATTCGCACCGGTTCCCTCTCCACATCTCCCGCTTTCGTCGATTCCGCTGTCGTGGTCGTGTCATCGCTCCGACACACAGTCTCCCGTCCGGCATTCGGCGCCGCGAGCGGTTCGGATTGGTCCGTCGTACGGTGGCTCTCATGTCCGACACCACCTCAGTAGCAGTTCTCGGCACCGGGATCATGGGTGCCGCCATGGCCCGCAATCTCGTCAAGGCCGGCCTCGACGTCCGTGTGTGGAACCGTACGAGCGGCAAGGCCGAATCGCTCGCCAAGGACGGCGCCCGCGTCGCCGTCACCCCCGCGGAGGCCGTGGAGGGCGCGGACGTCGTGCTCACCATCCTCCACGACGGCCCTGCCGCCCTGGAGACGATGCGGCAGGCGGCGCCCGCGCTCCGGCCCGGCACGGTCTGGGCGCAGGCCACGACGGCCGGGGTCGACGCGCTCGGCCCCTTCGCCGAGTTCGCCGCCGAGCACGGCCTCGTCTTCGTCGACTCGCCGGTCCTCGGCACGAAGCAGCCGGCCGAGGCCGGGCAGCTCCTGGTGCTGGCGGCAGGGCCGCAGGAGGCGCGGCCTGCGCTGGAGCCGGTCTACGGCGCCATCGGCAGCCGCACCGTATGGGTGGGCGAGGACGCCGCGGGAGGCGCGGCCAGCCGGCTCAAGCTCGTGATCAACAGCTGGGTGCTCACCGTCACCCACGGCGTCGCCGAGGCCCTGGCGCTGGCCGAAGGACTCGGGGTCGAGCCCCGCGGCTTCCTGGACGCGGTGGCCGGCGGCGGCCTCGACATGGGCTACCTGCGGGCGAAGGCCGACGTCATCCTGGGCGGCGACTTCACGCCCAGCTTCGCGGTGCGGACCGCCGAGAAGGACGCCCGGCTGGTCGTGGCGGCCGGGGAGGCCGCCGGGGTCCGCCTCGACGTGGCCGCGGCCGGCGCGGAGCGCTTCCGGCGGGCGGTGGCCCAGGGCCACGGCGAGGAGGACATGGCGGCCACCTGGTTCGCGAGTTTCGGGGACGGCGAGGACACGAAGCAGGCGTAGGCCGCCGCCCCGTGGCGGGGGCGGCGGCGCGCCGCCTATCCCACGTGGGGGAAGAGGGCCGCGAAGGACGCCGCCGCATCGGCGGCGTCCCGTCCGTAGGGCGCGTTGAAGTCCCAGATGAGGAAGAGGAGGAAGGCGATCAGGGCGCTGTAGAGCCCGGCCAGGATCAACTCCCGTCGGGAGCGGCGGATCTGCAGGGTGAAGATCAGCCCCACCGCGACCAGGCCGCCCACGATCAGCCCGAACCACACCACGCCGGGCATGGTGGGCCCGGAGCTGTCGGCGCGTGCGTTGCGTGCGTCGTCGGCGGCGGCCACCTGGTCGACGACGGGCTGGTAGGCCTGGTTGGCCAGCGGGCTGCGCGGCTCGAACGAGGTCACGTCGCGGCGCACCACGCCCAGCAGGTCGCTGCC
The DNA here is from genome assembly GCF_042714775.1 of Streptomyces sp. NPDC058691. NCBI lineage: Bacteria > Bacillati > Actinomycetota > Actinomycetes > Kitasatosporales > Streptomycetaceae > Streptomyces > Streptomyces sp. NPDC058691. The sequence goes on from NZ_JBHXSO010000077.1 coordinate 5,903, forward strand.
GCGCTGGGTGTTGTCGCCGTGCTTGATCATGTACGGGATCTCCTTGTGCACGACGTACGACACATAGGCGTCGACGTCCTCGCGCACCCGGTCGCGGACCGCGGCCGGGTACACCTGGACCCGCTCCTGGACCTCGTGCAGTGCCTGCGCCTCACGGCGCGCGGCGTCCTCGGCGGCGCCGCGCCCCTCCCAGACGCCGGCGATGGCCAGGCCCAGGACGATCGCGTAGACCACGCCGATCATCATCGTCATGTACTCGATGACGTCCGGGGTCTCGCTGGGGTCGTCGTCATCGCCCAGCCGGCGGTGGTTGATGGCCACGATGCTCAGCACGACCACGCAGCTCGCGGCCATTCCGATGGCCAGGACAAGCCAGTCCGACATGCGTCACCTCCGGGAACGAGCTTGGGAACGGGGTTTCAGCGCGGCGGCCGACAGCACCGCGGGCGCGGTGATCAGCAGCATCAGATGGACGAGGCTCGGCCCCTCGGGCGGCGGCAGCGCGGTGACCTTGTGGTAGGCGACCGGCGGCAGTTCGACCCGGCGGGTGGGGGCCGGCGTCGGCGTAGGGGTGGGCGTCGGGGTCGGGGTCGGTGTGGGCGGCGGTGTCGGGGTCGGGGTGGGCGCCGGCCGCTGCCGTACGGGCGCGGCGGGCGCGGGGGTCGGTTTCGGGCGCGGGGCCGGTCCGCACGGATGCCGCCAGGACACCGAGCCCCGCGCGCCCGAGGCGTCCGTGGAGGCGTCCACGGAGGCCTGGTAGCGGGGGCAGTGCTCGCGTCGTACGCGGGCCGACGAGCCCCCGGGGCCGGTCTGGGCCTCCACGGTGTCACCGCCGTGCCGGATCCGGACGCGGGTCCGAGGCGTCCCTCCCGTTCCCCCTTCGGGACCCGTCTCCACGCGGACGGCGCCGCCGCCCGTCTCCACCCGTACGGAGCCGTCCGGCAGGATCCGCACGACCGGCGGACCCGGGACCCCGGGGCGGTCGTCGGCGTGGGCCGTTCCCGCGCCCCCAGGACCCCCCGGACCCAGCACCACCAGCACGGCGGCCGCCGTGAGGCCGGCCCCCCTCAGCCATATGGTCATGTCCGAGATGTTGTGCGGCGGGACGCCCAACCATCCGGCAATTCGGGCCAATCCCCCCGAAGGGCTGATTCGTCAGCGCAGAACGCGGCGCAGCGCACGCCGGGCGCGGTCGGGGGCGCTCCGGTCGCCGAAGAGCTGGACGGCGTGATTGAGCGCGAAGTAGACGCCGTTGAGCTCGAACACGACCTGGTCGGGATCGGTGTCCGGGGGCAGTTCGCCCTGCTCGACGGCGGCCCGAAGATCCCGCACCAGGCGCCGCTTCCACACCGAGTACAGCCGTGCCACCGCGTCCCGTACCGGCCCCTCGCGCCCGTCGAACTCCACGGCGGAGGCGGTGAACAGGCAGCCGCCCGGGAACGCCTCCCGCTCGCGGTCGAGGTAGGTCACCCATGCCTCGCAGATCGCGGTCAGCCGGGCCAGGCCGGGCGGGCTGCCGGCGGCGGGCACCCACACGGCGCGGGTGAAGATCTCCGAGGCCCGGCGCAGGGCGGCGATCTGCAGCGCCTCCTTGGTGCCGAAGTGGCCCAGCAGCCCGGACTTGCTGATCCCGAGGTCGGTCGCGAGCCGACCGATGGTCAGGCCCTCCAGGCCCTCCACGGAGGCGACCGCGACGCTGCGTTCGATGATCCGCTCGCGGGTGTGGCGGGCCTCGGTGGCTGACTTGCGTGGGCTCATGCCGCCATCGTAGCGAGCCGGCCCGCTTTAGAGTCCGATCGGTCGGTCGCTATAGTTCCCGGCATGACCTCGACCCGTATCGTCGCCCTCGGCCACCACCAGCCCGAACGCGTCCTCACCAACGACGACTTGGCCGCCATGGTCGACACCAGCGACGCCTGGATCCGGCAGCGCACCGGCATCGCCACCCGCCGCATCGCCCGCGACGACGAAACGGTCGCCGACATGGCGACGGCCGCCGCAGGCAAGGCCCTGGCCGCCGCGGGCCTGGCGCCCGCCGACATCGACCTCGTCGTCGTGGCCACTTCCAGTGCCATCGACCGCTCCCCGAGTACCGCCGCCCAGGTCGCCGCCCGGCTCGGGGCGGCCGCGCCCGCCTCCTACGACCTCAACAACGCCTGTGCGGGCTTCACCACCGCGCTGGCCGCCGCCGACCACTCCGTGCGCGCGGGGGCCGCGCGGCACGCGCTCGTCATCGGCGCCGAGAAGATGTCCGACCTCACCGACTGGACCGACCGCAGCACCTGCGTCCTGCTCGGCGACGGTGCCGGGGCGGCCGTCCTCAGCGCGGTCCCGGACGCCCCTGACGGGCCTGAGGGGCTCCAGGGCGTCGGCCCGGTGGTCTGGGGCTCCGATCCCACCCGCGCGGACGCCGTACGGCTCGCAGGCGCCTGGCAGCCGCGCTTCGCCCAGGACGGCCAGGCGGTCTTCCGCTGGGCCACCACGACCCTCGCCCCGATCGCGGAGGAGGCCTGCCGGCGCGCCGGCGTCGCCGTGGCCGATCTCGGCGGCATCGTGACCCACCAGGCCAACCTGCGCATCATCGAGTCGGTGGTCCGTCAACTCGGCGCCACGGACGCCGTGGTGGCCAAGGACGTCGTCGACTCGGGCAACACCTCGGCCGCCTCCGTCCCGCTGGCCTTCTCCAAGCTCGTCGAGCGCGGCGACCTCGCGCCCGGCGCCCCCGTGCTGCTGCTCGGCTTCGGCGGCGGGCTCTCCTGGGCGGGACAGGTCGTCAGCTGCCCCTGACCGGGCGTCCGCCCGCAACGCCGAGGGCCGGCCCGCCGCTCACGCGGTGGGCCGGCCCTCGGGTCGTGCGCTCGGTGCCGCCGTCAGACGGTACGCAGGGCCAGGACGACGTTGTGGCCGCCGAAGCCGAAGGAGTTGTTGACGGCCACGATCTGACCGTCCGGCAGCTTGCGGGCCTCGCCGGAGACCAGGCCCGGCTCGATCTCGTCGTCGAGGTCGGTGAGGTTGATGGTCGGCGGGGCCGTGCGGTGGTACAGGGCCTGGACGGTCGCGACCGTCTCGATGCCGCCCGCGCCGCCCAGGAGGTGACCGGTCATCGACTTGGTGGCCGAGATGGCCACGTGGTCGAGGTGGTCGCCGAGGACCTTGCGCAGCGCCTTGACCTCCGCGATGTCACCCTGCGGGGTGGACGTGGCGTGCGCGTTGAGGTGGTGGATCTGCGCCGGGTCGATGCCCGTGGCGGTCAGCAGCTGCTCCAGCGCGGCGGCGATGCCGCGGCCGGTGGGCTCCGGCTGGGCGATGTGGTGGGCGTCGGCCGACAGGCCCTGGCCCAGCACCTCGGCGTAGACCTTGGCGCCGCGCTTGGCGGCGTGCTCGGCCGACTCCAGGATGACCACGCCCGCGCCCTCGCCGAGGACGAAGCCGTTGCGGGCCTTGTCGTACGGGCGGGAGGCGCCCTGCGGGTCCTCGTTGTTCTTGGACATCGCCATCATGTTGGCGAAGGCGGCGATCGGCAGCGGGTGGATGGCCGCCTCGGTGCCGCCGGCGACGACCACGTCGGCACGGCCGGAGCGGATCATCTCGTACGCGTAGCCGACGGCCTCCGCGCCCGAGGCGCAGGCGCTGACCGGGGTGTGCACACCGGCGCGGGCGTTGACCTCCAGGCCGACGTTGGCGGAGGGGCTGTTGGGCATCAGCATCGGCACGGTGTGCGGGGACACCTTGCGCGGGCCGGACGCCAGGAGGACGTCGTACTGGTCGAGCAGGGTGGTGACGCCGCCGATGCCGGAGGCGATGACCGCGCCCAGACGGTCGGGGTCGATCGAGTTGTCCTCGCCGGCCTTGGCGGTGAAGCCGGCGTCGGCCCACGCCTCACGGGTGGCGATGAGTGCGAACTGGGCCGAGCGGTCGAGCTTGCGTGCGACCGGGCGGGGCAGAACCTCCAGCGGCTCCACGGCGATCTGCGCCGCGATGCGCACCGGCAGCTCGGCTGCCCAGTCCTGGGTCAGGGCGGTGACGCCGGAACGGCCGGCGAGCAGCCCCTCCCAGCTCGACGCGCTGTCCCCGCCCAGCGGAGTGGTTGCGCCGATACCGGTGACGACCACGGAGTGATTGGTCGGGCTCACAGGGATTGTCTCTCCACGTCTAGAAGGGCGGGCGACAGACACGTCGTCCGGGAACCGGCCTTGATCAGGCCTGAGCCTTGAGGATGTAGTCGACGGCGTCGCCGACGGTCTTGAGCTGCTTGACGTCGTCGTCCGGGATCTTCACCTCGAAGCGCTCCTCGGCGGCGACGACGACCTCGACCATGGACAGCGAGTCGACGTCCAGGTCGTCGGTGAAGGACTTGTCCAGCTGGACGTCCTCGGTGGGGATGCCGGCGATCTCGTTCACGATCTCGGCGAGACCCTCGACGATCTCTTCCTGGGTGGCGGCCATTGCGGCGCTCTCCTTCTTCGGTGCTGTTACTACGGGCTGCGGCGGGCGGGAGTGCGCCGCCGCGTGGGGTGTTGCCTAGGGGAGGGTAACGACCGTGGCGGCGTAGACGAGACCCGCCCCGAAGCCGATGATCAGGGCCGTGTCGCCGCTCTTGGCCTGTCCGGTGGCCAGCAGGCGCTCCATCGCGAGCGGAATCGACGCGGCCGAGGTGTTGCCGGTGGTCTCGATGTCACGGGCCACGGCGACGTGTTCGGGGAGCTTGAGCGCCTTGATCATCGAGTCGATGATCCGCATGTTGGCCTGGTGCGGAATGAAGACGTCCAGGTCGTCCGCGGTGATCCCGGCGGCGTCCAGCGCCTCCTGGGCGACCTTGGCCATCTCGAAGACCGCCCAGCGGAAGACCGTCTGGCCCTCCTGGGTGATCGCCGGGAACTTCACCTGTCCGTCGGCGTCCACCGGGAGCTGTGCGACATCACCCACTCGGAAGCGGTCCCATGCGACGGTCTGGGTGATGGTGTTGGACTTGTCGCCCTCGGAACCCCACACCGTCGGGCCGATCTCCGGCTCGTCGGCGGGGCCGATGACGACCGCGCCGGCACCGTCGCCGAAGAGGAAGGCGGTGGCGCGGTCGGACTTGTCGGTCAGGTCGCTCAGCCGCTCGACGCCGATCACCAGGACGTGCTTGGCGCTGCCCTCGGTGACCATGCCCTTGGCGAGCGTCACGGCGTACGTGAAGCCGGCGCAGCCCGCGGAGATGTCGAAGGCGGCCGGCTTGACGGCACCGATCCGGTGCGCGATCTCGGTCGCGACCGCCGGGGTCTGCTTGAAGTGGGAGACCGTGGCGACGATGACACCGCCGATGTCCTCGGCGGAGATCCCCGCGTCCGCGATGGCCTTGCCCGCCGCGATCACGGACATCTCGGAGACCGTCTCGTCCGGGCCGGCCCAGTGGCGGGAGGCGATGCCGGAGCGGGAGCGGATCCACTCGTCGCTGGAGTCGATGTGCTCCAGGATGACCTCGTTGGTCACCACACGGGTCGGCCGGTAGCCGCCGACTCCCATGATCCGTGCGTACGGGGAGCCCTTGGCGGGCTTGATCTTCGCGGTCATGTCTGCGAGGACTCCTATTCCTGGGTGCCGTGCTCGGCGACGATCGCGCGGGCGGCATCGAGGTCGTCGGGGGTCTTGAGGGCCAGGGTCGCGACGCCGGGCAGCGCGCGCTTGGCCAGGCCCACCAGAGTGCCACCCGGCACCAGCTCGATCACGGCGGTGACGCCGAGTTCCTTGAAGGTGTCCATGCACAGGTCCCACCGCACGGGGTTGGAGACCTGCGACACCAGCCGGGAAACGATCTCGCTGCCGCCGGTGACGACCTTGCCGTCGGTGTTGGACACGTACGGCAGCGCCGGGTCGGAGACCTCCAGCGTGCCCGCCAGCGCGTCCAGGGTGGCCACGGCCGGGGCCATGTGGTGGGTGTGGAAGGCGCCCGCCACCTTCAGCGGGATCACCCGCGCCTTCTCCGGCTTGTCCGCGGTCAGCGCGGCCAGCTGCGCGGCCGTGCCGGCCGCGACGATCTGGCCGGCACCGTTGATGTTCGCCGGGGTGAGCCCGAGCTTCTCCAGGTGCGCCACGACCGTGTCCGGGTCCCCGCCGAGCACCGCCGACATGCCGGTCTCGGTGACGGCGGCGGCCGCGGCCATCGCCGTGCTGCGGGTGCGGACGAACGCCATCGCCGCGTCGGCGCTCAGCACCCCGCCGATCGCGGCAGCCGTGATCTCGCCGACGCTGTGGCCGGCCACCGCGTGCGGCGCGCCGGCGCCGGGCAGCAGCCGCTCCGCCGCGACCAGGCCGGCGGCGACCAGCAGCGGCTGGGCGACGGCCGTGTCACGGATCTCCTCCGCTTCGGCCTTGGTGCCGTAGTGGGCGAGATCGAGCCCGGCGGTCGCGGAGAGTTCCGCGAGGCGGTCCGAGACGCCGGGCAGATCGAGCCATGGGGCGAGGAAGCCGGGGGTCTGAGCACCCTGGCCGGGAGCGACGAGTACGAGCACGCTTTCAACTCTCTCTTGAGCGAGGTCGTCCCCGCCCGTGAGGACAGGGACCAAGAACCGACGGGCGATTTGTTGGTGTCCCACAAAAGCCCTGCGTACACCTACGGTGTCTGTCCGGAGTCGGAGAGCCGGCCCAGGATGAGTGCGATGCGAAGGGTGAATGCGGAGCGTACATCCGAGGGCGACCAGCCGGTGACGTCCGTCACACGTCGCAGGCGGTATCGGACGGTGTTGGGGTGAACGAACAACATGCGTGCGGCCCCTTCGAGTGACGAGGCCTGCTCGAGGTAGACCGACAGCGTCTCCAGCAACGCCGAGCCGGCCTCCTCCAGGGGCCTGTAGATCTCCTCCACCAGCTGATCGCGGGCGTAGCGGTCCCCGGCCATCGCCCGCTCCGGCAGCAGATCGTCCGCCTGCACGGGCCGCGGCGCGTCCGGCCAGGCGGCGCAGGCCCGCAGGCCGGCGGCCGCGGCCTGCGCGGAGCGGGACGCCGACAGCAGGTCGCCGACGACCGGGCCGGCCACCACCGGGCCCGCCGCGAAGGGGCCGATCAGTGCCTTGGCGACGCGCAGCGGCTCGTCGTCGCCGCCGGCGACCACGATCAGCCGGTCGCCCAGCACTCCGGTCAGCACCTGCAGCTTGGCGTGGCGCGACGCCCGGCGGATCGCCTCCACGGTCAGTTCGCTGTCGCCGCTGGGTGCCGTGCCCAGCACCACCACGATCTTGTCCGGCGAGCTCCAGCCGAGCGCCGCCGCCCGCGACAGCACGCCCTCGTCGGCCTCCCCGGACAGCACCGCGTTGACCACCAGCGACTCCAGGCGGGCGTCCCAGGCGCCGCGTGCCTCCGCGGCCTGCGCGTACACCTGGGCCGTCGCGAAGGCGATCTCCCGGGCGTACACCAGCAGCGCCTCGCGCAGCACCGACTCGTCGCCGGGGGCGGCGACCTCGTCGATGGCCGCCTCCATCACCTCGATGGTGGTGCGCACCATCTCCACCGTCTGGCGCAAGGAGATCGCCCGGGTCAGCTCCCGCGGCGCGGTGCCGAAGACATCGGTGCTGATCGCCTGCGGCGTCTCGGGGTGCCGGAACCACTCGGTGAACGCCGCGATGCCCGCCTGCGCCACCAGTCCGATCCACGAACGGTTCTCCGGCGGCATCGCCCGGTACCAGGGCAACTGTGCGTCCATCCGGGCGATCGCCGCTGCCGCGAGCCGCCCCGAGGACTTCTCCAGCCGTCGCAGAGTCGCGATGTGGGAGTGGTCGCGGGCGGGGTCGAATGCGTTCTGCGCGGGTTCTGGCACGGTACAAGCCTGCCTTATCCGGGCGGAAGGATGGCACGGACCCCTCTTCCGCGCGCGTCCGCGCGTCCGATCGCGTCAGATGCGGCCTCCCGAGGCCGCGGCGGTGTCCGCGGACTGACCGCGGGAGTCTGCTGCGGCCGGGCCATGTCGGCGAAGATCCACACCGGCGGCGTCCGGACGCCGGGCCCGGCGGTGAAGGTGGTGACCACGATCTCGTCGAAGGAGAGCGCGAAGGCCGGCAGCCCGCCCGCCGGCGGCGCCGCGCGGAAAGCCGTGTCGAGGGCGATGCCGGTGACGATGCCCGGCAGCGCGATCGGCGGGACGGCCGCACTGGTCAACGCCCGCGGCCGGGTCGCCGCGTCCACCGATCCACGGCATCCGGCCGGGTCGCTCCTGCGGAGCTTCGGCGGTCAGTCCTGCGGACCGATCCCGCTGACGCCGGTCACAGCTCTGCCAGCACCGCGTCCGTGAGCGCGGGCCACAACGGCAGCGCCCACTCGCCGAAGTCACGGTCCGTCAGCACCACACAGGCCGCCCCGGCTTCGGGGTCGACCCACAGGAACGTGCCGGACTGCCCGAAGTGCCCGAAGGTGCGCGGCGAGGACGACGCGCCCGTCCAGTGCGGGGACTTGTGGTCCCGGATCTCGAAGCCCAGGCCCCAGTCGTTGGGGTTCTGTCCGCCGTACCCGGGCAGTACGCCCTTGAGCCCGGGGAAGGCCACCGAGGTGGCCGCCGTCACCGTCTCCGGGACCAGCAGCCGCGGCGCCTGCAGTTCGGCGGCGAAGCGCACCAGGTCGTCGACGGTCGAGACGGCGCCCGCGCCCGCCGAGCCCGGGCAGTCGGTGGCGTGCATGCCGAGCGGCTCCAGTACCGCCAGCCGCAGGTACTCGGCGAAGGGGATCTCGGTGGCCTTGGCGATGTGGTCGGCCAGCGCCTCGAAGCCCGCGTTGGAGTAGATCCGCCGGGTGCCGGGCGCGGCCATCACGCGGTGCTCGTCGAAGGCGAGCCCGGAGGTGTGCGCGAGCAGGTGCCGTACGGTCGAGCCCTCCGGGCCGGCCGGCTCGTCCAGTTCGACCGCGCCCTCCTCGACCGCGACCAGCGCGGCGTACGCGGACAGCGGTTTGGTCACCGACGCCAGCCGGAAGCGCCGCCCGGTCTCGCCGTACGTGCCCACGACGGTGCCGTCGCGGCGGACGACCGCCGCCGCGGCCGTCGGGACAGGCCAGTTCTCGATGGCGCTCAGGCTGCTCAGGCTCCGCATGACGGTGAGCCTAACCAATGCGCTTGCCTGGAGTGCACTCCAGGGTTTTAGCGTGGAACCCATGACCGTGACGCAGGTGGCCCAGAGCAAGCCCGGCAGCGTGACCAGCTGCGCCGACGAGGCGCCGCACCCCCTCCCGGCCGACCGGGACCGTTACACGATCAGCGAGGTCGCCGCCTTCACCGGACTGAGCGCTCACACCCTGCGCTGGTACGAGCGGATCGGCCTGATGCCGCACGTCGACCGGTCCCACACCGGGCAGCGCCGCTTCACCCATCGCGACCTGGACTGGCTGGCCTTCGTCGGCAAGCTGCGGCTGACCGGGATGCCGGTCGCGGACATGGTCCGCTACGCCGAAATGGTGCGGCTGGGCGATCACACCTTCCCCGAGCGGCGGGACCTGCTGGAGTCCACGCGGCGCGATGTGCTGCAGCGGATCACCGAACTCCAGGACACCCTCGCGGTCCTCGACCACAAGATCGACATCTATGCCGACGCCCGCCGGGCGTCCGAGAGGGCATGAACACCATGAGCGACACGAACAACGAGCGGATCGCCACGGTCGCGCTCGGCACGGACGGCCCGCTGGTCGGCGTGCAGGGCCTGGGCTGCATGGGCATCAGCGAGTTCTACGGACCGACCGACGAGAGCGCCGCCCGCGCCACGCTGGAGGCGGCCCTCGGCCTCGGCGTCACGCTCTTCGACACCGCCGACATCTACGGTCTGGGCACGAACGAGGAGTTCCTCGGCCCCTTCGTGCGGGCGCACCGCGACGAGATCACCCTCGCCACCAAGTTCGGCATCGAGCGCAAGGCCGACGACCCGCGGCACCGCGCCGTCCGCAACGACCCCGCGTACATCCGGCAGGCCGTCGACGCCAGCCTGCGCCGCCTGGGCGTGGACGTCATCGACCTCTACTACATGCACCGACGCGACCCGGCCGTACCGCTGGCCGAGTCGGTCGGCGCGATGGCCGAACTGGTGCGGGCGGGCAAGGTCAAGCACCTCGGCCTGTCCGAGGTGACCGGGGCGGAACTGCGCGAGGCGCACGCGGTGCACCCGATCACGGCCGTGCAGTCGGAGTGGTCGCTGTTCAGCCGTGACGTGGAGACCTCGCTGGCCGGCGCCGCCGCCGGACTGGGCGTGGCCGTGGTGCCGTACTCCCCGCTCGGACGCGGCTTCCTGACCGGCTCCTTCCAGGCGGCCTCGGAGCTGTCGGCCGACGACTTCCGGCAGGCCCAGCCCCGCTTCACCGGGGAGAACGCCAAGCGCAACGCCGATCTGCTGGAGCCGCTCCGCAGGGCCGCGCAGGCGCACGACGCCACGCCCGGCCAGATCGCCCTGGCCTGGGTCCAGCAGCGGGCGCAGGTGCACGGACTGGCCGTCGTCCCGATCCCGGGCACCCGCAGGGCCGAGCGGGTGAGGGAGAACACCGCCGCCACCCGGATCGTGCTCGACGAGGCCGAGCTGGGATGGCTGGAACCGATCGCGGGGCAGGTCTCCGGCGACCGCTATGCGGACATGTCGTCCACGTCGGCGGCGCGCGAGTAGCCGTCGCGCTCCAGAGCGGGCCGCGACCGCGCGGCCCGCTGGATCGCCGCCAGCACGGCCGCGGCCAGCGGCAGCGACTCGTGGACCGGGCCGTAGCCGAGGCCGAACACCACGGCCGTCGGGTCGTCGTCCGCGCTGCCCGTCCGGCGGCCGCCGCCTTCACGGGGCAGCAGCCGCAGGTGGCCGCCGAGCGTCTCGGGGGAGCGCCAGTCCAGGCCGGACAGCTCGGAGACCGGGAAGTGCTGGTCGCCCGCGCGCCACTTCGCCGTGGAGGCACCGGTCCAGAACCACCGGAAGGACACCGTGCTCCCGTCGAAGGACGCCCTCCCGTCATACGCCTTGAACGACAGGGGAGGGGCGGGGGCGTCCACGAGGTGGCGCGGGGCCGGCTCGTCCTCGTCGGCGCCCTGGGCGCCGATCGCGGTCAGCAGGTGCTCGGCGAAGTGCTCGGCGAGCGTCTCACGGGCGGCGGGCAGCATCAGCCGGTAGGGGTCGGCGGCCTCCTTGAGCTGGCCGTTCGCCGCCTCCATCAGCGGGTCGGCGCCACGCCGCGGCACCGCGCGCAGCATGAGCGTGCCGCGTCTGCCCGGCGCGAGCTCCACACCCGCCAGGGCCGCGTACGGGACGCGGCGCTGCCCGAGCACCTGGAGCAGCTTGGAGTTGCGCATCCCCCGCTCGTAACGGATGAGCACCGCGTCGGCATCGAACTCCCATACGGCGTTGGATCCGGCCAATACGTCACCCATACGAGTCATCGTAGGCCGGGTTCCCGCCGGGGGAACCCGGCGCGGCGAGGCCGGTCTAGGCCACGCCCGCCGTGCAGGACCTGCCCTCGGCGCAGCGGACGTCCGGAAATTGCCCGAGCGCGATACGGGTGAAGTTGGCGAGGCTCCCGGTGCCGGAGCGGAAGTATCCCGCGTGGCCCTCGGCGCCGTCGGAGCTGACGACCCGGGCGCCGAAGGCCCGGGAGACCGGGTCCGCGCCGTGGCCCAGTCCCGCGATCTCCAGGTGCGGCACGTCGCCGATCCAGTCCGAACTGTCCCGGGTCGCCCACACGCGGGCGCCCGTGCGCAGATCGGCCGCCCGGTCCACGCGCATGCCGGGGCTGCCGAAGACCGTGATGTCCGAGACCCGGCCGGCCGGCAGGCCGGGGGCGGCCACGCCGCACAGCACCGAGCCGTACGAATGGCAGAACAGCGCCACGTCGCCGCGCGCCGGAAGGGCCCGCACCAGGGCGGTCAGCCGGACCGCGCCCTGTTCGGCGAGCTCACCGGTGGAGGCGTCCAGGCCCACGCCGAGGGGGGTGGTCCAGTCGGCCCAGGCGATTACGGCCGTGCGCGCGCCCGGGTCGGCGGTCCGCTCGGCGGTGTACAGGGAGCGGGCCATGCCCGCTGGGGCCCGGTAGGGAAGGGCGGTGCGCTCGAAGGACATCACGTCGGTGTCGACACCCGGCACCACGATCGAGACCCGGTCCGCGCGCCGCAGATCGCCGAAGACCTCGGCGACACGCCCCCGGCCGCCCGGGTCGAAGGCGAGGATCTGCCGGCCGGGCTTCTGGAGGGACGCGTAGCGGCTCGCCAGTTCGGCCGCGTCCTTCCGGCCCTCGGCGCTGAGCAGCGGGCTGTGCGAGCGGGCGTTCTCCCGGGCCCGCTCGGTGCCGAGCGAGATCTGGTTGGCCTGGTAACGCAGCGTCAGCGGCGCGCCGTTGAGGTTGCCCACGATCAACGGGTAGCGCTGCGCGAGGCGCTCGGCCTGTACCGGGCGAAGCGTGCCGAAGAAACGCGCCACCACGTTCGCCCCGGCCCCCGGATCGGGCAGCGGACGCCCGCCCGCCGTGCCGTGCCGCCAGGCGGCCATGGCAACGGACTTGGGGTCGGCGTCGCCTTGGTGATGGCGCAGCGCCGTCCAGCCGGTGGTCGACAGCATGACGAAGACCACGGCAAGGGCCAGAAGGGCGCGCAGGGAGGGGGAGCTGAAACGCTCGTCGACGAAATTCACTGCGTGCCACCATAGGAGACGGGGTCGGCCCCTTGAGCACGCCGTGACTCAAGTCACGTTTGAAAGACGGAGATTCCGGACACACGCTTGTGTTCGTCCCACGCTTGTGTCAGTACGGGGACGAGCAGGGCCAGGTGCTCCTCGGTGATCCTGCGGATCGACTCCACGCTGGTCTCGTCGCCGTCGCCCCACAGCCGCTGGGCCGCTCTCAGCACCCCGCCGACGGCGCCCACCAGCACCCGCGGGCGCGGGTCGGCCGCGTCCAGGCCCTCGCGGGCGGCGATGACGGCCGCCAGCCGCCCCTCCATCACCGCCGAGCGGCGCATCTGCGCGGCCAGCAGCGTCGGCGTGGACTCGATGACCCGGTACATCGCCATGTAGGCGGGCAGCGGCACGACGGCGACGATGAGCGCGCCGATGCCGTCCCACGACGCCTCCAGCGCCGCGTGCAGCGCCTCGAACGGCGGCTCGCCGGGCGGCCGGGCCGCGACCGCGGTGACGTAGGCGTCCTCGACGGTGTCCTGCAGGGCGAGGGCGACCTCCTCCTTGCCCGCGAAGTAGCGGAAGAAGGTGCGCTGCGAGACGTCCACCGCGGCGGCTATCTCGTCCACGGTCGTCCCGTCGTACCCCTTCGCCACGAACAACTCCACCGCGGCCCGCACCAGCGCGTCGCGCGTGCGCTGCTTCTTGCGTTCCCGCAGGCCGCACGCGGGCGTCGTGGGCATCGCGTATCTCATCTGCCGTCCACCTCTCATGCCCCCTTCCAAACCGTTCCGCCTCCTGACAGTTAGCGACGGATGAATGCTTTGGTCAACTGTCAGACGCTGCCATAATCTCTTGCCATGACCCAAGCCCCCGTCGTCACCGACCAGGCCCCGGAGCCCATACCGGCGCCTTCCAAGAAGCCCCTCCGCGGCCACCCCTGGCTGACCCTCTTCTCGGTCGCCATCGGCGTCATGGTGGTGGCGCTGGACGGCACGATCGTCGCCGTCGCCAACCCGGCCATCCAGGCCGACCTCGGCGCCTCCCGGGAGCAGATCCAGTGGATCACCACCGGGTACATGCTCGCCTTGGCCGTGTCACTGATCACCGCCGGCAAGCTCGGCGACCGCTTCGGGCACCGCCAGACCTTCCTCATCGGCCTCGCGGGCTTCGCGCTCACCTCCGGGCTGATCGGCCTGTCCAGCGGCGTCGGCATGGTGATCGCGCTCCGCGTGCTGCAGGGCGTGTTCGGCGCGCTGCTCCAGCCCGCCGCGCTCGGTCTGCTGCGCGCCACGTTCCCGGCCGAGAAGCTCAACATGGCCATCGGCATCTGGGGCATGGTGATCGGCGCCTCCACCGCCGCCGGGCCGATCGCGGGCGGTCTGCTGGTCGAGCACGTCAACTGGCAGTCCGTCTTCTTCATCAACGTGCCCGTGGGCCTGATCGCGCTCGCCATGGGCCTGGTGATCCTCAAGGACGTCCGTGCCGACAAGGCCCCGCGGTCCTTCGACATCCCGGGCATCCTGCTGCTCTCCGGCGCGATGTTCGGCCTGGTGTGGGGCCTGATCAAGGCTCCGGAGTGGGGCTGGGGCAACGCGCAGACCCTGCTCTTCCTGATCGGCTCGGTGCTGCTCTTCGTGCTGTTCGCGCTCTGGGAGACCAGGGCCTCCGAGCCGCTCATCCCGCTGCGGATGTTCCGCTCGGTACCGCTGTCCGCGGGCACCCTGCTGATGGTGCTGATGGCCTTCGCCTTCCTGGGCGGCCTGTTCTTCGTCACCTTCTACCTGCAGAACGTCCACGGGATGTCGGCGGTGGAGTGCGGTGTCCATCTGCTGCCGCTCACCGCGATGATGATCGTCAGCTCGCCGGTCGCCGGCATGCTGATCACCAAGTTCGGCCCCCAGGTGCCGCTGGTCGGCGGCATGGTGTGCACGGCGGTCGCCATGTTCGGCATGACCGGCCTGGAGGCCGACTCCGGCTCGCTGGTCATGTCCGTCTGGTTCGCGCTGCTGGGCCTCGGCCTCGCCCCGGTGATGGTCGGCGCCACCGATGTCATCGTCGGCAACGCCCCGCTGGAGCTGTCCGGCGTGGCCGGCGGCCTGCAGGGCTCCGCGATGCAGGTCGGCGGCAGCCTCGGCACCGCGGTCCTGGGGACGATCATGGCCTCGCGGGTGGACAGCGCGCTGCCCGAGAAGTGGGCCGCGGCCGGCCTGCCCCCGCTCAAGGGCGAGCAGGCCGCGCAGGCCGCGGACGCGGTCGTGGTGGGCGTACCGCCGGTCGCGCCGAACACCCCGGCCGAGGTCGTCGCCGCGATCACGAAGGTCACGCACGAGACCTTCCTTTCCGGCATGGGCCTGGCCTTCACGGTCGCCGGGATCGTGGCCGCCTTCGCGGCGGGCGTCGCCTTCCTGACCAAGCGCGGCGTCAACGCGGACGCCGCGGGCGGCGCGGTGCACGTCTGACGCCGGCGGACTCCCTATCAGGGTGATCGAGGCCCGGGGCCCTTGGCGGCCCCGGGCCTCGTCGTCCACGGTGGTGCTCCGTACCGGCCGTACCGACAACGGGGAGTGATCCACATGCGCCGTGCCCTGACCCTGACCCTGACCCTGCCGCTCGCCTTCGCCGCGGGCGCCGCCGTCCTGGTGTCCCCCGCCGCGGCGGGCGCGGCCCCCTCGGGCGGCTGCGACCCGGGGGAACTGTGCCTGTGGGCCCGGCCGGACTACGGCGGCCCCCGCACCGTCCACGAGCTCGCGGACACCGACGTCAACTCCTGCGTGCCGCTGCCCGCCGGCGTCACCGCGAAATCCTTCGTCAACCGCACGCGCAAGCTCGTGACGACCTACCAGAGCGCCGAGTGCGCCACCGAGGGGGACTTCGTCACATTCCCCTCCGGCACATGGGTGCCGCAGTCCCGGCACACGATCCGGGCGTTCCAGATCGTCGACCAATGAGCCCGCGGACAAGGGCAGGGCCCCCACCGCGACCGCGGTGGGGGCCCTTGCGAAGCGGGGAGCGTCAGGCCTCGCCGCCGGCCGCGCCGGGGTCGGCGGCGGCCACGTCGAGCAGCTGGTAGCGGTCGATCGCCTGCTTCAGCACCGAGCGGTCGATCTTCCCCGCCTTGGCGAGCTCGGTGAGCACGCCGAGGACCACCGACTCCGCGTCGATGTGGAAGAAGCGACGCGCCGCGCCGCGGGTGTCCGCGAAGCCGAAGCCGTCCGCGCCCAGCGACTGCCAGGCGCCCGGCACCCAGCGCGCGATCTGGTCCGGAACGGCCCGCATCCAGTCGGAGACGGCCACGAACGGGCCCTCGGAGCCGGAGAGCTTCCGCGTCACGTACGGGACGCGCTGCTCCTCCTCCGGGTGGAGCAGGTTGTGCTCCTCGGCCGCGACCGCGTCGCGCCGCAGCTCGTTCCAGGAGGTCGCGGACCAGACGTCGGCCCGCACGTTCCACTCCTCGGCGAGGATGCGCTGCGCCTCGACGGCCCACGGCACCGCGACACCGGACGCCAGGATCTGCGCCGGGACCACGCCCGCCTCGCCGGCCTTGTACTTGTACAGGCCCTTGAGGATGCCGTCGACGTCCACGTTCGCCGGCTCGGCGGGCTGGACGATCGGCTCGTTGTAGACGGTGAGGTAGTAGAAGACGTCCTCGTTCGCCTCGGGCGTCCCGCCGTACATCCGGCGCAGACCGTCCCGCACGATGTGCGCGATCTCGAAGCCGTAGGCCGGGTCGTAGGCGACCACGGCCGGGTTCGTGGAGGCGAGCAGGTGCGAGTGGCCGTCGGCGTGCTGCAGGCCCTCACCGGTCAGCGTGGTGCGGCCCGCGGTGGCGCCCAGCACGAAGCCGCGCGCCAGCTGGTCGGCCATCTGCCAGAACTGGTCGCCCGTGCGCTGGAAGCCGAACATCGAGTAGAAGACGTAGACCGGGATCAGCGGCTCGCCGTGCGTGGCGTAGGCCGAGCCCGCGGCGATCAGCGAGGCGGTGCAGCCCGCCTCGGAGATGCCGTCGTGCAGCATCTGGCCGGTCGGGGACTCCTTGTACGCCAGCAGCAGCTCGCGGTCGACCGACTCGTACGTCTGGCCCAGCGGGTTGTAGATCTTGGCCGACGGGAAGAGCGAGTCCATGCCGAAGGTGCGGTACTCGTCGGGGGCGATCGGCACGAAGCGCTTGCCGATCTCCTTGTCCCGCATGAGGTCCTTCAGCAGCCGGACGAACGCCATGGTGGTGGCGATCGTCTGCTGGCCGGAGCCCTTGCGGGTCGCCGCGTACGCCTTGTCATCCGGCAGCGCCAGCGGCTTGGCACGCACGACGCGGGTCGGGACGTAACCGCCCAGGCCCTTGCGGCGGTCGTGCATGTACTGGATCTCCTCCGAGTTCCGGCCCGGGTGGTAGTACGGCGGGGCGCCGGACTCCAGCTCCTTGTCGGAGATCGGCAGGTGCAGCCGGTCGCGGAAGCGCTTGAGGTCGTCGACCGTCAGCTTCTTCATCTGGTGGGTCGCGTTGCGGCCCTCGAAGTTCGGGCCGAGGGTCCAGCCCTTGACGGTCTGGGCCAGGATCACGGTCGGCTGGCCCTTGTGCTCACGGGCCGCCTTGTACGCCGCGTAGATCTTGCGGTGGTCATGGCCGCCGCGGCCCAGGTGCAGGACCTGGTCGTCGGTGAGGCCCTCGACCATCGCGCGCAGCCGCTGGTCGTCGCCGAAGAAGTGCTCGCGGATGTACGAGCCGGTCTCGGTGGCGTACGTCTGGAACTGGCCGTCGGGCGTGGTGTTCAGCTTGTTCACCAGCACGCCGTCGCGGTCCTGGGCGAGCAGCGGGTCCCAGGTGCGGTCCCAGATCAGCTTGATGACGTTCCAGCCGGCACCGCGGAACTGCGACTCCAGCTCCTGGATGATCTTGCCGTTGCCGCGCACCGGTCCGTCGAGCCGCTGCAGGTTGCAGTTGACGACGAAGGTGAGGTTGTCCAGGCCCTCGCGGGCGGCCAGGGAGAGCTGGCCGAGCGACTCCGGCTCGTCCATCTCGCCGTCGCCGAGGAAGGCCCACACGTGCGACTGCTCGGTGTCGGCGATGCCGCGCGCCTGCATGTAGCGGTTCATCCGGGCCTGGTAGATCGCGCCCAGCGGGCCGAGGCCCATGGACACGGTCGGGAACTCCCAGAAGTCCGGCATCAGCCGCGGGTGCGGGTAGCTGGACAGGCCGTAGGGGGCCTTGGACTTCTCCTGGCGGAACGCGTCGAGCTGGGTTCCGGAGAGCCGGTCCAGCAGGAACGCGCGCGCGTAGACACCCGGAGAGGCGTGTCCCTGGAAGAAGATCTGGTCTCCGCCCTTGCCGTCGTCCTTGCCCCGGAAGAAGTGGTTGAAGCCCACGTCGTAGAGGGAGGCCGAGGAAGCGAAGGTGGCGATGTGGCCGCCGACGCCGATGCCGGGCCGCTGCGCGCGGGACACCATGACCGCCGCGTTCCAGCGGGTCGCGTTCAGGATGCGCCGCTCGATCTCCTCGTTGCCGGGGAAGAACGGCTCGTCCTTGGTCGCGATGGTGTTGACGTAGTCCGTGCTGCGCATCTCGGGCACGGCCACGCGGCGCTCGCGGGCTCGCTCGATCAAGCGGAGCATCAGGTAGCGGGCGCGCTCACGTCCGCGCTCGTCGATGGCGGCGTCAAGTGAGTCGAGCCATTCCGCCGTCTCCTCGGGATCGAAATCCGGGACCTGGCTGGGAAGGCCGCCAATGATGATCGGGTTGCGATCTGATCCGGAAGCCACGCTAATCCTTCGCTTCTAGGCATTGCTCTACTGGGTCAAGCCGCCTCCATCGTGTACCGCGCGTTAGGGATACGTCATCTCTACTGAGCGGTAACCGTCATGTAGCGCGACAGACCCATCTACAAGGGCCCTCGTGGGGCTCCTGCGTGGCTTCCGGTGGCCGACCGACCAAATCGCAACTCTACGCCCACTCGGACGTACGACCGACCGCGACTCCGATTCGGGAGAAATGCTGGCATAGTGGAGTGAGCCACGTCACCCTTCGCAGTTCGGGTTGCGGTGACACGTCAACGTTTGGGCGGGATGGGCGGCCGGGTACTTGCGCGATCCGCCGCGCCCGTGTGGACTACCGCCCATAACCCCGCACAGGAGCGGGAAGACAACCCCCATGACAGGAGGCAGAGCGTGAGCGCGACCGCGGGCCACGCGGAGGAGCGGACCAACCCGGCAAGCCGGCTTGGTTTCGAGCCCGGACAGGTGGTCCAGGAGCTCGGTTACGACGACGACGTCGATCAGGAGCTCCGTGAGGGTATCGAGGAGATCACGGGCGAAGAGCTCGCGGACGAGGACTACGACGACGTCGCCGACGGTGTCGTCCTGTGGTTCCGCGACGATGACGGCGACCTGACCGACGCCCTGGTCGATGCCACGTCCGCCGTCGACGACGGCGCCCAGATCTGGCTCATGACCCCGAAGACCGGCCGTGACGGGCACGTCGAGCCGAGTGACATCGGAGAGGCCGCACAGACCGCCGGCCTTGCTCAGACCAGCAGTGTCAACGTCTCCAAGGACTGGACCGCCAGCCGACTGGTGACTCCCAAGTCGGCGAAGGCCGCCAAGCGCTGAGGCGTTCCGAGCAGGCCCCACGCCCCCGCGGCACCGTGCCGCGGGGGCGTCTTGCGTCGTGTCCGGCGGACGGTGGTTGACTGGGGTCCGGGCGACCCGGCCGTGAGGGCCCCGTCGCAGCTCCCGTCACCGGAAAGGTGTGTCCCGCATGGCGCTCGCCGCAGGAGAGAAGGCCCCCGACTTCGAGCTGAGGGACCAGCACGGCCGGACCGTACGGCTCTCGGACTTCCAGGGCGCCAAGAACGTCGTGCTGCTCTTCTTCCCCTTCGCCTTCACCGGCGTCTGCACCGGCGAG
Source organism: Streptomyces sp. NPDC058691 (assembly GCF_042714775.1). NCBI lineage: Bacteria > Bacillati > Actinomycetota > Actinomycetes > Kitasatosporales > Streptomycetaceae > Streptomyces > Streptomyces sp. NPDC058691. The sequence continues at coordinate 25,388 of NZ_JBHXSO010000077.1, forward strand.
CTGTGCGCGCTGCGGGACGAGCTCCCGGCGTTCCAGAACGACGACGTCCAACTGCTGGCGGTCTCCAACGACTCCATGCACACCCAGCGCGTCTTCTCCGAGCAGGAGGGCCTGGACTACCCGCTGCTCTCCGACTTCTGGCCGCACGGCGAGGTCTCCCGTGCCTACGGCGTCTTCGCCGAGGACAAGGGCTGCGCGGTGCGCGGCACCTTCGTCATCGACAAGGAAGGCGTCATCCGCTGGACCGTCGTCAACGGCCTGCCGGACGCGCGTGACCTGAACGAGTACGTCAAGGCGCTCGAAGCCCTGTAGCCGGAGGGAACCGGGTACTACCCTCAGGGCGTTGATCCTGTTACGAGCGACACGCGATGACATGGGAGGACTCGTGGGAGTCAGCCTCAGCAAGGGTGGCAATGTTTCGCTGACGAAGGAGGCCCCCAATCTCACGGCCGTCATCGTCGGCCTCGGCTGGGACGCCCGCACCACCACGGGCGCGGGATTCGACCTGGACGCCAGTGCCCTGCTGACGGGCACCGAGGGAAAGGTCCTCTCCGACCAGCACTTTGTGTTCTTCAACAACCTCAAGAGCCCCGAGGGCTCGGTGGAGCACACCGGCGACAACCTCACGGGTGAGGGCGAGGGCGACGACGAGCAGATCAAGGTGAACCTGGCGGCCGTCCCGGCCGATGTCGCCAAGATCGTCTTCCCGGTCTCGATCTACGAGGCCGAGGCGCGTCAGCAGTCCTTCGGCCAGGTCCGCAACGCGTTCATCCGCGTGGTGAACCAGGCCGACAACAACGAGCTGGCCCGCTACGACCTCACCGAGGACGCCTCCACCGAGACCGCCATGGTCTTCGGGGAGCTCTACCGGCACGGTGCGGAGTGGAAGTTCCGGGCCATCGGCCAGGGGTACGCCTCCGGCCTGCGCGGCATCGCGCAGGACTTCGGCGTCAACGTCTGATGTCAAGGGCCGCACGGCCCGCCCGTCCTGGGCGGGCCGTGCACCCCGACTGGGGGAGGAGAACAGCATGGGCGTGACGCTCGCCAAGGGGGGCAATGTCTCCCTTTCCAAGGCCGCACCCAACCTCACGCAGGTGATGATCGGGCTCGGCTGGGACGCGCGCTCCACTACCGGAGCGCCCTTCGACCTGGACGCGAGCGCCCTGCTGTGCGCCTCGGGACGGGTCCTCGGCGACGAGTACTTCGTCTTCTACAACAACCTCAAGAGCCCGGAGGGCTCGGTCGAGCACACCGGGGACAACCTCACCGGCGACGGCGACGGCGACGACGAGATCCTGATCGTCGACCTCGTGACGGTCCCCGAACGGGTCGACAAGATCGTCTTTCCGGTCTCCATCCACGAGGCGGACGCCCGCGGACAGACCTTCGGCCAGGTCAGCAACGCCTATATCCGGGTGGTCAATCAGCTCGACCAGAGTGAACTGGCCCGGTACGACCTGTCCGAGGACGCGTCCAGCGAGACCGCAATGATCTTCGGCGAGCTCTACCGCTACGGCGGGGAATGGAAGTTCCGGGCCGTTGGCCAGGGGTACGCGTCAGGTCTGCGGGGCATCGCCCTAGACTTCGGGGTCAACGTTTCGTAAAGGGATTGGAAAACCAGTGCTCCTCCGAACTTTCGGCTGGTCGCTCGGCGTCACCGCCATCGGCTTGGCCCTCGCCGGCTTCCTGTGGGGTGCGAAGGGCCTAGCCCTTGTCGCGATCCTCTCGGTGCTGGAAATCTCACTTTCCTTCGACAACGCGGTGATCAACGCCGGAATCCTCCGGAAGATGAACGCCTTCTGGCAGCGCATCTTCCTGACGATCGGCATTCTGATCGCGGTCTTCGGCATGCGGCTGGTCTTCCCGATCCTCATCGTCTCGATCACGGCCAAGATCGGTCCGATCGAGGCGATCGATCTGGCGATCAACAACGCGGACAAGTACGAGCACCTGGTGACCTCCGCGCACCCGGCGATCGCCGCGTTCGGCGGGATGTTCCTGCTGATGATCTTCCTCGACTTCATCTTCGAGAGCCGTGAGCACACCTGGCTGTCGTGGCTGGAGCGCCCGCTGTCCAGGCTCGGCAAGCTGGACACGCTCTCGGTGGTCGTCGCACTGGTCGCGCTGCTGATCACCGCCACCACCGTGGCGACCGACGTGGCCCACGGCGGGGGTGACAAGACCTCCACCGTGCTGCTCGCGGGCGTCGGCGGTCTGATCACCTACCTCATCGTCGGCGGCATCTCCGGCTACTTCGAGGACCGCCTGGACGAAGAGGCGGACGAGGCGGACCAGGAACTGGAGGAGGTGGCCGGCGGCGGCAAGCCGAGCGGCAGCGGCTCCAGCGCCGTGGGCCTGGCCGGCAAGGCGGCGTTCTTCCTCTTCCTCTACCTGGAGGTCATCGACGCCTCGTTCTCCTTCGACGGCGTCATCGGCGCGTTCGCCATCTCCAACGACATCTTCATCATCGCCCTCGGCCTCGGCATCGGTGCGATGTACATCCGGTCGCTCACCGTCTACCTGGTCCGCAAGGGCACCCTGGACGACTACGTCTACCTGGAGCACGGCGCGCACTACGCCATCGGCGCCCTGGCCGTCATCCTCCTGGTCACCATCAAGTACGAGATCAACGAGGTCATCACCGGCCTCGTCGGCGTCGTCCTGATCGGCGCCTCCTACTGGTCGTCGGTGGTGCGAAACCGCCGCCTCGGGGAAAGCTCCGAGCAGCGGGACGACAACGACAAGACGGAAGTGACGAGCGGGGTCTGAGCCCCGGCGCACGACCGGTCCAGGCC
>NZ_JBHXSO010000078.1:0-28112 GCF_042714775.1 Streptomyces sp. NPDC058691
ATGTTCTCCTCGCCGGTGATCAGGCCGTCGACGGCGGAGAACTGCCCGGTGACACCGATCGCCGCACGCACTCCCTGCGGGTCGCCGGCCAGGTCATGGCCCGCGACCTGGGCCTGCCCGCCGTCGGCGGAGATCAGCGTGGAGAGAATCTGCACCGTGGTGGTCTTGCCGGCGCCGTTCGGCCCGAGCAGCGCGAAGATCGTTCCTTCCGGGACGGCCAGGTCGATGCCGTCCAGGATGGTCTTGTCGCCGTAGGACTTGCGCAGCCCGTTCGCTGCGATGGCCACGTGGGTCATGAGGGGTGCTCTCCTTTACAGGCTGCGGGCGGTGATGTCGCCGTAGGCGGTGGTCGCGTGGATGTTCAGGCCGGCGGCGCCGTCGGTGTTCTTGAGCGCGTTGTGGATCCGGCCGTAGGCGGTGCCGCCGTCGAGGGAGGCGGGGACTCCGTGGGCGGCGCCGACCGAGATCTCGCCGTGCTCGGTGCGCAGGGTGACCGTGCCGCGCATGGCCTCGGCGATGTGGATGTCGCCCTGCTGGGTGCTGATCTCCGCGGGGCCGCCCAGGCGGCCGAGCGAGATGTCGCCGGCGAGGAGGGTGAGGCGGGTGCTTCCGGCCTCGTCGAGCTTGACCGTGGCTTGCTGGCCCTCGAAGACGACGTCGCCGAGCCGTCCGACGCCCCGGAGCTCGGCACTGGCCGCCTTGGCCTCGATACGGGAGCCGGCGGGCACCCGGACGGTCACCTCGACGGATCCGGAGGCGCCGAGGACCCGGCTCTTCGCCGCCGAGGCCTCGATGCGCAGGACGCCGTCGCCGTAGGCGATCTTGGCCTGTTCCGCCGCCTTCACGTCGCGGCTCTTCGAGGCGTCCGCGGGGAGGATCTCGACCGTGGTGTCGGCCCGGTCGGCGGCGATGAACCGGATGCGTCCCGCGGGGATGCCGAGGACGACGGAGACCGGGGCGGGGGTGTCGAACTTCTGCATCGTGTGCTCCTTGACGCGCTGTTTCCGATGCAGGAAACGCTACGTTGCGTTCAAGGATCTGACAATGAAGTTGTTGCGCCCAAGTGGCGTTGATGCAGGTAGAGATAGGGAAATTGTTGCAATGGTTTTGAATTTAACGCAACGGTCCTCACGGGCGTTCGTTGCAATGGGTGAGAAGTGAACGCTCCGCGCGGACCGGCGTCAGGAGTGCAGCATGAGGCCGATGCCCGCCACGACCACCAGGGACGCGACGATCCGCGGCCGCCCCAACCGCTCGCGGAAGAAGACCGCCCCGATGACCGCGCCCGCGATGATCGAGGTCTCGCGCAGCGCGGCGATGGGCGCCAGTTCGCCGCGGGTCTGGGCCCAGAGGACGAGCCCGTAGGCGAGGACGGAGAGGGCCCCGCCGAGGAGCCCGCGGGCGGCGACGGGGCGCAGTTGGGGGAGGAGGGCGGCGCGGCGCACCGCGAAGGCCGTGCCGGTGAGCAGGATGCCCTGGAGGAGCAGGAGCCACGCGACGTAGCCGGGGGCGGTGCCGGAGGCGCGGACGCCCACGCCGTCCACGACGGTGTACGCCGCGATCGTGAGGCCGGTGCCGAGGGCCGCGCCGAGCGCGGGCCAGTCGGGGCGGCGTCCGCGCATGCCCCACAGGGCGGCGCCGGCCAGCCCCGCGGAGGCGACGGCGACGCCCGTGGTCTGCCAGGCGTCCGGTACCTCGCCGATGAAGACGGCCGCGAGCAGGGTCACCACCATGGGCGCGACGCCTCGGGCGATGGGGTAGACCTGCCCGAAGTCGCCCAGGGTGAAGGACTTCATCAGCAGGTACATGTAGGCGAGGTGGATCCCGACCGACGTCAGGAGCCAGGGCCAGGCCCCGGACGCCGGCAGGGGCGCGAACAGGGCGATGAGCGCGGCGCACAGCCCGCCGCCCGTCCCGACGAGGGTGAACGCGGCGAACCGGTCGGCGATGCCGTGGGCGAGGGCGTTCCAGGAGGCGTGCGTGAGGGCGGCGACCAGGACGGCCGCCGCCACGAGCGGGGTCACGCGGTGCGTTCGCGGACGTCGGCCAGGGTGGCCCCGGCGTGCCGGACGAGGTCGCCGGGGGCCATCGGGAAGACGGTGTGCGGGGTGCCGGCTGCCGCCCACACGGTGTCGTGCCGGAGCAACCGCCGGTCGGCCAGGACGCTGGTGCGGGTCCGGTGCCCGAAGGGGGGTACGCCGCCGATGGCGTACCCCGTCGTCTCGCGCACCAGGTCCGCGTCGGCGCGCCGGACCGCCGCCGCGCCCAGTTCGGCCCGCACCAGGTCCACGTCGACGCGGGAGGCGCCGTCCATGAGGACGAGCACGGGCGCTCCGTCCGCCTGGAAGATCAGCGACTTGACGATCTGGCTGAGCTCGCAGCCGATCGCCTCCGCGGCCTGCGCCGCGGTGCGGGTCGCGTCCGGGAAGGAGCGTACGGGGACCTGGAGCCCGAGTCCGGCGAGGGCCTCGGCGAACCGGGGGTGGGCAGCGGCGGGGGTCGGCATGCCCGGAACGCTAGCCCGAGGCGGGGGCCCGATGCCAAGCCATTACGAAGAGGCCTTGAGCAGGGCCGCCACGATCGGTCCCGCGGAGTCGCCGCCGTGGCCGCCTTCCAGCACCATGCCGGCCGCGGCGACGTCGTTGCGGTAGGCGAGGAACCACCCGTTCGGCTTCTCCTGGCCGCCGACCTCCGCCGAGCCCGTCTTCGCGCCGACGTCCCCGTAGACGCCGCTCATCGCCCCGGCGGCGGTGCCGCTCGACGCGGTGAGCCGCATCATCGACTTGAGGTTGCCGCGCACGCCGGAGGGCAGCGAACTGCCGGCCTTGGCGAGCGGTTCGCCGATGAGGTCGGCGGAGACCAACCGGGGCTGGCGGAAGGTGCCGGTGTCCGCGGTCGCCGCCACGGCGGCCATGTTGAGGGGGCTCATCTGGATCTGCCCCTGGCCGATCATCTCCTCGGTCATCTCGTCGCCGCTGCCGCCGGGCACGCGGCCGTCCCAGGCGGGGACGCCGACGTTCCAGGTCTGGCCGAAGCCGTAGTAGCGCTGGGCGACGGTGGGCACGGAGGACTCGCTGAGGTTGCCCGCGAGTTTGATGAAGCCGGTGTTGCAGGAGATGGCGAAGTCCCGCTGGAAGGTCGCCGAGGGGTCGGACGAACTCTCCACGTTGTGGAACATCTTGCCGTTGTTGTAGTTGGCGGTCGCCGGGCACGGCGCGGCGGCGCCGGGGCTGACGCCCTTCTCCAGCAGGGCCGTCGCGGTGAGGACCTTGAAGGTGGAGCCGGGTGCCACCTGGGCGTTGAAGGCGTTGTTGTTGTCGGTGGCCGGGTTGTTGGCGAACGCCAGGATCTCGCCCGTGCTCGCCTTCACCACCGCGACCGACGACTGGGGCCTGCCCTTGACGGCCTGCTCCGCCGTCGCCTGGAGCCGCGCGTCGAGCGTGGTCGGCAGCTTGGCGGGGGTGCCCGCCGTGATGGTGTGCAGGGTCTGCCCGGGGCCTTCCGGCCCGTTCGCCCAGGTCTCGATGCCGGGCTTGCCGCCGCTCAGTTTGCTGCCGTACCGCTCGCGCAGTTGCGGCAGCACGGAGGACAGCGAGGGGAGCTTGGCGGCGTCCAGGGTCTTTCCGGAGCGGTCCACCACGACCACCTGCGGGGAGGGGGCCTCACCGGTCGCCAGTGACTGACCCTCCGTCAGTTTCGGGTGGATCACGGACGGTTTCCAGTCCACCAGCGGCTTGTGTGTGGTCTCGCCGCGGAAGACCGTGAGCGAGGAGCTGTACTTCCACGTCGAGGTCTTGCCGTTGTACGAGAGCGTCGCGACGACCTTGAACGGCACCTTGCGGTCCACCGGCGTGCCGGGGGTCAGCTTCACCTTGGTGACATGGGCCTCCGTGCGGTAGGCGGCCAGGGCGTCGCGCGCCGTCACGGCGTCGTTGGTGAGGCCGCCTGCCGCCGTGGTGTCGCCCTTGGCCCAGTCCGCCAGGAAGTCCTTCGCCGTCGACCGGACTTCCGCCTCGGTCGGCGGCCCCGTCTCCACGGGTGCGGCCTGGGTCCTGAACCCCCCGCCGCCGCCACCGCTGTTCAACCCCTGGTAGAGGTTGTACGCACCGTAGCCCGCGGTTCCCACCATTCCCGCGAACACCGTGCTGATGATCCCCACCTTCACGCCTCGGCGCATGGCCGACCCTCCCCGTGATCCTCCTGAACGCGTTCAAAAAGCTGTGCAGCAAGCGCACTCTACGCTTCACGGGTGACATCGGGGGCTTTTATCGGTCACAGCTTCACCAGTGCCAGGCCGGGAGGGGTGCCGGCGGGGACACCCTCAGCACGGCGGGCCGGTGTAGCCGGGCGGCAACTCCAGCTCCGCCCATACACGTTTGCCGTCCGGGACACTGCGGACACCGAAGCGCGAGGACAGCGCCGCGGCGAGGGCGATGCCCCGTCCGTCCTCGTCGGCCGGTGCCGCCGCCTGCTGCCGGGGCGTGGAGCACCCGGCGTCGAAGACCTCGCAGACCAGTACCCGGTCGCGGATCAGCCGCAGCCGGATCGGCGCCGCCCCGTGCAGCACCGCGTTGGCGAGCAGTTCGCCGACGATCTGCTCCGCGGCCGGCGCCAGCCGTTCCAGGTCCCAGTCGGTGAGCGTCCGCACGGCCGCGGCGCGGACCCCGGAAACCGCCCCGGCGTCGCGCGGCACCTCCCAGGTGGCGACCCGCTGCGGGCACAGCGACCGGGTGCGGGCGATCAGCACCGCCACGTCGTCGTCCTGGCGGTGGTCGGCGAGCGTGCCAACCGCCGCGGCGCTCAGCTCCTCCAGCCCGGTGCCCGGCGGCTTGGTGAGCGCACGGCGCAGGCGCTCCATGCCGTGGTCGATGTCGTGCTCGCGGGTCTCGATCAGGCCGTCGGTGTACAGGACGAGGACGCTGCCCTCGGGCAGTACGTGCCGCACCGAGCGGAACGAGCGGGTGCCGACGCCCAGCGGTGCCCCCGAGGGGATGTCGAGGAAGGACACCTCGCCCGTGACCGGGTCGATGGCCGCGGGCGGCGGATGGCCCGCCCGTGCCGCGAGGCAGCACCGGGTCACCGGGTCGTAGATCAGGAACAGGCAGGTGGCGCCCATGAGCGAGGCGGGCGGAGTGCAGTCGCCGGACTCCTCGGTGAGGCGCACGAAAAGGTCGTCGACGTTCTTCAGCAGTTCGTCGGGCGACTGGTCCAGGGCGGCGAGGGTGGTCACGGCGGTGCGGAGCCGGCCCATGGTCGCCGCCGCGTTGATGCCGTGCCCGACGACGTCCCCGACGACCAGGGCCACCCGGGCGCCGGACACCGGGATCACGTCGAACCAGTCGCCGCCGACGCCGCCTTCCGCGTCCGAGGGCAGGTAGCGCGACACCACGTCGACGGCGTTCCCGCCGTCCGGGTTGCTCGGCAGCAGGTCCCGCTGGAGGGCCAGGGCCGCGGTGTGCTCGCGGGTGTAGCGGCGGGCGTTGTCCAGGCTCAGCGCGGCCCGGCTGACCAGCTCCTCGGCGAGCGTCCGGTCGTTCTCGTCGAAGGGCAGCGGGTTCTCGGTGCGGACCATCACCGCGACGCCCAGGATCTCGTCGCGGGCGTGGATGGGCAGGATCAGCAGCGTGTGCATGCCGAGGGTCAGGATGCGCTCCCGGCGCCTCGGGTCGTGGTCGAGCCAGTTGCCGGGGCCGGCGTCCAGGTCGGTCTCCAGATGGGACCGGCCCGAGGACAGGACCTCGATGAAGGGGGAGTCCGGCGGAACGAAGACGGCGGCCCCCCGCGGCCAGAGGGATTCCCGGAAGTCCTCGTGGATCGACATCTGCCCGCCGCGGAAGAACGCCGGGACGGCTCCCTCCGCCGAGCCGAGCCGGGCGAGGGGGGCGTCGCCGATTTCGACGGACTCCGCCAGGTCCACGGTGACGTAGTCCGCGAGCACCGGCACCAGCACGTCCGCCAGGTCCTGCGCGGTCTGCATGACGTCCAGGTGCGCGCCGATGCGCCGGCTCGCCCGGCTCAGCAGGGTCATCCGCTCCCGGGTCCGCCGGCTGCCGGTGACGTCCACGTTGAGGGAGCACACCCCCGGCCGGCCGTCGCGGGCGTTGTCGACGGGGAACACCGACAGGGCGTAGGCGCGGTGGCGGTAGTGGTCCAGCTGCTCCAGCTCGTGGTCGATCTCCGGGACCCCGGTGTCCAGCACCTTCCGCAGCAGCTGGGTGACCTGCTCGGTGTTCCGGTACAGCGGTGATTCCTTCAGCAGCTTTCCGAGCCGTTCCTCGCGGGGCATCCCGTACGCCCGCGCCAGGGCGTCGTTCAGCCAGGTCATGCGCAGGTCGGAGTCCCAGACGGCCATCGGGAACGGGCAGGCCTCACCCACCGACTCCAGCACCGCGGCATCCGGCGCCGTCGTCGAGACCAGCCAGTCCACCTCGCCGTCGCGCCCCGGCAGCGCGGAGACCCGCAGTCCCATGGGGAACGCCCGGCCCTCGCGGTGCCGCAGCCCGACCGTCCCCGACCACTCGCCGGTGAAGCCGCCGGGCAGGTCCTCCGCGGCGGCCAGCAAGGTGCTGGCGGGGGTGCCCAGCACCTCCTCCGCCCGGCGGCCCAGCAGCCGGCGCGCGCTGTCCGTCCACCGGGTCAGGCGCCCCGCCGCGTCGACCACCGCCAGCACGGTGCCGCTGCCGGCGTCGGCGTCGGCAGCGGCCGCATCGATTGCCTTGTCGTCGGGGCCGGTCATATGAAGTGGTCCAGTGATCCCCGTGAGGGGGTTGAGCGCCTTTCCACGCTAGGGCGGAGCCGCTGCCCCCGCAAAACGGCCCGCCACCGACCCCGCCCCCGGGGTGGTGGCGGGCACGCTGCTTTCCGCGTTCGTGCCGTCGGGTACGGCGGACGCGGTGGCGCGCCGAAGCCGTTCACGATCCGGGCGACCGCCTGGCCGGCTCCGTCCAGGGGGACCGGATCGCGCACGTCGGCCCGCGCCCAGCAAGGACCGCGTGGCTTCGCTGCGCACGCGGCACGTTCGTGCCGGATACGGCGGGCGACGTCCACGCGCTCGCACCACGCCGCCGGTGGCGGCACGCCGAGGCCGTACGCGAACCCGGCGACCACCGCGCGGCCGCCTGGCCGGCTCCGTCGAGGGAGACCGGATCGCGCACGCGCCCGAGTGCGTGGAGCGGCCCGCGGTGATCCCGCTGCTGAGCCCTGACGTCCGGGGCCGGGCCCGCGCCGCAAGGGCCGCGTGCCCTTCGCCGCGGCACACGGCGCGTTCGTGCCGGGCCGGCCCGCGGCCGGCCCGTGCCGAGCGGCGGCTCAGATCCAGGTGTCGAACCACATCCGGTGCCGCCAGGCGTTCATCGGGATCGTCTGCCCGGTGTAGAGCGGCCAGAAGTAGATGAAGTTGATGAGGATCAGCAGCACGATCGTGCCCGCGCCCACCGCGCCCCACATGCGGCGCCGCTCGTCCGCACCCGGTGGGCCGAGGATCGCGCCCAGCATCATGGCGAGGGCCAGGCACAGGAAGGGCAGGAAGACGACCGCGTAGAAGAGGAAGATCGTGCGGTCCTGGTAGAGGAACCAGGGCAGGTAGCCCGCCGCGACGCCGCACGCGATGGCCCCGGCCCGCCAGTCGCGGCGGAAGGCCCAGCGGTACAGCACGTACAGCAGGGCGAAGCAGGCGGCCCACCACAGCGCGGGTGTACCGATGCCCAGCACCTCGCGGGCGCAGCCGCCGACGGCGGTGCAGCCGTCCTGGCCCTCCTTGGGGGACTCGTAGAAGTACGAGACCGGCCGGCCCAGCACCAGCCAGCTCCAGGGGTTGGACTGGTAGGTGTGCGGCGAGTGCAGGTTGACGTGGAAGTCGTAGACCTGCGACTCGTAGTGCCACAGGCTGCGCAGCGCCGCCCAGGAGTCGGAGAAGAAGCCGCCGTCGCCCTTGGCCCAGGTGCGGTCGTAGCCCTTGCCGGTGGTGAACCAGCCGAGCCAGGACAGCAGGTAGGTGCCGATCGCGACGGCCACCATGGAGAAGCCCGCCCACAGGCCGTCCAGCCAGAACGCGGTCAGCCAGGGGTGGCGGGCGCCGGCGACGCGGCGCGCGCCGGCGTCCCAGAGCACGGTGAGGACGCCGAAGGCGGCCAGCACGTACAGGCCGTTCCACTTGGTGCCGATGGCCAGGCCCAGGCAGATCGCGGCCGCGATCCGCCACGGGCGCACCCCCAGCCACGCGAAGGACGCGACGTGGTCGTCCGGGCGCCCCTGCGGAAGTGCCGCCGCGAGGCGGGCGCGGGCCTTGTCGCGGTCGATGAGCAGGCAGCCGAAGGCGGCCAGCACCCAGAACATGACGACGAGGTCGAGCAGGGCCGTGCGGCTCATCACGAAGTGCAGGCCGTCCACCGCCATCAGGCCGCCGGCCAGGCAGCCCAGCGCGGTGGAGCGGAACAGCCGCCGCCCGATGCGGCACAGCATGAGCACCGACAAGGTGCCCAGGACGGCCATCGCGAACCGCCAGCCGAACGGGTTCAGCCCGAAGATCCACTCGCCGGAGGCGATGATCCACTTGCCGACGGGCGGGTGGACGACGTACGAGGGCGCGTCCGACAGCGGGATCGTCGGCGGGTGGGCGAGGATCTGGTCGTTGGCCTTCTCGGGCCAGCTGCCCTCGTAGCCGTACTGCAGCAGCGACCAGGCGTCCTTGGCGTAGTACGTCTCGTCGAATATCACCGCGCGCGGGCTGCCCAGGTTCCAGAACCGCATCAGCCCCGCGAAGAGGGCGACCAGCAGCGGGCCGCCCCAGGCCGACCAGCGGCCCAGCCGGTCCGTGAGCACCGGGCCCAGCCCCAGCGCCGACCAGGCACGCGTCCCCGGCTCGGGGTACGGCGGGACCAGCCGCTCGCGCAGGCTCGTGCGCGGACGGTCCACATGGCCGAAGCGGCGCAGCCGCCGCTGCCAGGAGTCCTGCTCCGCCGGCTCGGGGGAGGCGTCGTCGGCGTCCTCGGCCGGGTGTGCCTGCGTAGCGGTGTCACTCGTCACCGGGCCATCGTAGGGAAGCGGCTTGTGGATGCGCTGAGGACCGGGCCATCCGAGGGGCCGCCCGGGTCCGCCCGGGTGGGAGACTGGGGCGGTGACCACAACGACCGGACCGGCGGACGCAGGCGTACTCGTGCTGGCGGGCACTCCCATCGGCGACGTCACCGACGCCCCGCCCCGGCTCTCGGCCGAACTGGCCGCCGCGGACGTCATCGCCGCCGAGGACACCCGGCGGCTGCGCCGGCTCACCCAGGCGCTCGGCGTGACGACGACCGCGCGGGTCGTCTCGTATTTCGAGGGCAACGAGTCGGCCCGCACACCGGAACTGGTCCGCGCCCTGGAGGACGGATCGCGCGTGCTGCTGGTGACCGACGCGGGGATGCCCTCGGTGTCCGACCCGGGTTACCGGCTGGTCGCCGCCGCCGTCGAGCGGGATCTGCGGGTCACCGCGGTGCCCGGCCCGTCCGCCGTGCTCACCGCGCTGGCGCTCAGCGGCCTGCCCGTCGACCGCTTCTGCTTCGAGGGCTTCCCGCCGCGCAAGGCGGGCGAGCGCCGGGCCCGGCTGGCCGAGACCGCGGCCGAGCGGCGCACGCTGGTCTGGTTCGAGGCGCCGCACCGCCTCGCGGAGACCCTGAACGCGATGGCCGAGGTCTTCGGCGCGGACCGCCGCGCCGCCGTCTGCCGCGAGCTGACCAAGACGTACGAGGAGGTCCGGCGCGGTCCGCTGAAGGAGCTGGCGGCCTGGGCCGCCGACGGCGTGCGCGGGGAGATCACGATCGTCGTCGAGGGCGCCCCGGAGACCGGCCCGCAGGAGCTGGACCAGGCCGAACTGGTGCGCCGGGTGCAGGTGCGCGAAGAGGCGGGGGAACGGCGCAAGGAGGCGATCGCCGCCGTCGCGGCCGACGCGGGGCTGCCCAAGCGCGAGGTCTTCGACGCCGTGGTGTCCGCCAAGCACGCGGCGACGAACCCACCCACAAAGGGCTAAACGCGGCGCCGGTAAAGTCCTATCGTGGGGTAGGGAAAGGCGCATCGCCGCCAGGTCGGCCCTGTGCCACATACTCCCCAAAACTGGCTCAAGAAAGGGCACCCCCGCTGTCACCGGCGCCTTTGTGGGCGTTCTCTGTAGTGGGAAGTCCCGCTCCGGACGCCTCGTCCGGAGGGCAACAGGAGCTGCCATGAGCGAGACCATCGGAACCGATGGCACGGTTCGTGAGGCGTACGCCTTCGTCTGCATCAGCTGCGGTCGCGGCTGGGAGCAGGCGTACGAGATAGAGCACCATGTCGACGCCCAGGGCCGCGAACTCGTCTGGTACATGGCCGAGGGCAAGCGGGTCCCGTCCCCGCTGACCCGCCCCACGTGCGTCGAGTGCGAGGGCCACAAGGTCCGCATCATGAGGGCCGGACAGGTGTCCGATGTGACCGGTACGTGGTCGAGCACCGCGGCCGCGGGCCCGCTGCCCAGCGCGGCACCCCGGCGCTCGGTCGCCGCCTCCGCCGCCGTCGAGGGCGCCACGCGCCGCGGCCGGCACTGGTCGCCGCTGCACCTGCTCCACCGCAGGCGGGACCAGGCGTAGCCGCCGCGGCCGCCGCCTAGGATCTGGGGCATGCCCCAGAAGCCGGAACGACAGCAGACCGACCAGCGCAAGGACGGGTCCGCCGCCCCTCCCCTCCCGGAGCCGCTCGCGGTCCCGGTGGCGGACTCGCACACCCACCTCGACATGCAGGAAGGCAGTGTCGAGGACGTGCTGGCCAAGGCGGCCTCCGTCGGTGTCACCACCGTCGTGCAGGTCGGCTGCGACGTGAACGGTTCCCACTGGGCGGCCCGCACGGCCGCGGCGCACGAGACCGTCTGGGCGGCCGTCGCGCTGCACCCGAACGAGGCGCCGCGGATCGTGCACGGGGACCCCGATGGCTGGTCCCGGCAGGGGACCCGCGAGGCGGGCGGCACCGCCGCGCTGGACGCCGCGCTCGCCGAGATAGACGCGCTGGCCGCGCTGCCGCACGTACGCGGCGTCGGCGAGACCGGCCTCGACTACTTCCGCACCGGGCCCGAGGGCGTCGAGGCCCAGCACCACTCCTTCCGCCGCCACATCGACATCGCCAAGCGGCACGGCAAGGCCCTGGTCATCCACGACCGCGAGGCCCACGCCGACGTCCTGCGCATCCTCGACGAGGAGGGCGCGCCGGACACCGTGGTCTTCCACTGCTACTCCGGCGACGCGGAGATGGCCCGGACCTGCGCGGACAAGGGCTACTACATGTCCTTCGCCGGCAACATCACCTACAAGTCCGCCCAGAACCTGCGCGACGCGGTCGCGGTGGCCCCGGCCGAACTGCTGCTGGTCGAGACCGACGCCCCCTTCCTGACCCCGGTTCCGTACCGCGGTCGGCCTAACGCTCCGTATCTCGTTCCGATCACGGTGCGTGCCATGGCGGAGGCGCGGAAGGCGACAGAGGACGAGGTCGCGGCGGCGATCGGCGCCAACACGGCGCGCGCCTTCGGCTACTGATCCGCGACACGGGGTCACCGCGCAGCGACGGATCGCGACGAATGTCGGCTATGGTCCCGGTTCGGTTCCGACCGGACCCGCCGGAGGTGCGTCGTGAGTGGTTCGTATGCCGAAGCCGGGCTGTACGGCAGCGGGCTGCCGTCGCAGCGCCCGGCGCCCGCCGTGGGCGGCCGCGCGGCCGCGCGGATCGCCGCCCGCGCCGAGGCGCGCAGGCGCCGCGCGGCCGAGCGCCCCGACGCGCTGGCCAGGCTGCTGCCGCGCGCGCTGGTCGTCGCGGTCCTCGCCGGCGGCACCGGCGCCTATGTGACGGGCGGCAAGGCGGTCCAGCTCTCCGTCGACGGCCAGGTGCGCACCCTGCACACCTACGCCGGGGACGTCGGGGAACTGCTGCGCCGGCAGGGCGTCCAGGTCGGCGACCACGACATCGTCGCCCCCGGCCGGCACGCCGAGCTGCACGACGGCGACAGCGTCGCCGTCCGCTACGGCCGCCCCGTCACCCTGACCCTGGACGGCCGCCCGAAGCGGCTGTGGACCACCGCCCGCACCGTCGACGAGGCCCTGGGCCGGCTCGGCGTGCGCGCGGACGGCGCGTACGTCTCCAGCTCGCGCTCCGAGCCGATCGGGCGCCACGGCCTGGCGCTGGACGTACGCACCGAGCGGCAGCTGACCTTCCTCGTGGACGGCAAGGAACGCACGATCCAGACCAACGCCGCCACCATCGGCGAGGCCGTGCGCGCCGCCGGCATCCGGCTGAGCGGCGAGGACACCACCTCCGTCGCCCCCGACAGCTTCCCCAAGGACGGCCAGACCATCTCCGTCATGCGCATCCGCGGCCGCGAGGAGACCCGCGAGCAGCCGATCCCCTACGAGGTCCTGCGACGCGACGACCCCGAGCTCTTCGAGGGCACCACCGCCGTCGACGCGCAGGGCCGCAACGGGCTCCGGCGCGTCACGTACGCCTACCGCACGATCAACGGCGTACGGCAGAAACCCGAGCCCATCGCCGAGCAGCTGGTGCGCGAGCCGGTCCAGGAGGTCGTCCGCGTCGGCACCAAGCGCCTCCCCGACTCCGTCAAGGGCACCGACCACCTCAACTGGCGGGCCCTGGGCAAGTGCGAGGCGGGCGGCCGCCCCAACGCCGTCGACTCCACCGGCACCTACGGCGGCCTCTACCAGTTCGACCGCCGCACCTGGCACGCGCTCGGCGGCGACGGCCGCCCCCAGGACGCCCCAGCCAAGGAGCAGACGTACCGCGCCAAGCGGTTGTACATCCAGCGGGGGGCGACGCCGTGGCCGGTCTGCGGCCGCAAGCTCTACCGCTGACGCGGGTTGCTGTGGGGTAGGTTTTTTCCCCGCCCTCCCTCCCCCAACCTTCGGCCGGGGGTGCCCCCAGCCCTGTGAAGTCACGCACCCCGGCGCGCGTGTGTTCTGGTGCCGGGTTCGGGGCCTCCGGGGCTGGCCATTCTGGACAGCACATTTTGGTGCCTCGGGCACTGTCCGTTGGTCACTCCGGGTTGTGCACCCAAATATGCTCCACAGTCCAGAACGCCCACCCCTACGACCCCGCCCCCTCCGATTTCGTCATGCGCCTGATCCCCAGTGGGGGGATGGAGGCGGACCGGGGTGACCGCGGTTGCCTGGATGCCGCCCCCATCGGCCTGCCAGTGCCTGCCCCAGCATTCGGCCGGGGGCCCGCTGTGGGCGCGACGTGGCGGCCGGCGCGGTGTGTGTGGGCGGTGTCGGCTGGGCGGCTGATGTGCTGCCGCACCAACGGGTGCCCGCGCCTTGGCTGCCTTCTACCCCCCACTGGGGATCAGGCGCTTGCTACTACGGAGGGGGCGGGGTCGTAGGGGTGGGTGTTCTGGACTGTGGAGCATATTTGTGTGCGGTATCCGGGTCGGGATGGGATGGGCAGGTGCTGGAAACGCACGTAAATGTGCTGTCCAGAATGGCCAGCCCCGGAGGCCCCGACCTCGGCCCACCACGCAACGCGCGCCGGGGTCACTGACTTCACAGGGCACCCGGGAGGGAGGGCGGGGAAAGGGCCTGCCCGGTCGCGCGCTCGGGCGCGGATACTCTTGAGCGGTGAGCGAGACCGACCGCACCGATCATCAGGACGACGCACTGCTGGGCCCAGGAGACGTGCGGGCGCTGGCCGCGCGGCTGGGCGTGCGCCCGACCAAGCAGCGCGGGCAGAACTTCGTGATCGACGCCAACACCGTCCGCCGCATCGTGCGTACCGCGGACGTGCGTCCGGAGGACGTCGTGGTGGAGGTCGGGCCGGGGCTGGGCTCGCTGACGCTGGCGCTGCTGGAGGCCGCGGACCGCGTGACGGCCGTGGAGATCGACGACGTGCTGGCCGCGGCGCTCCCGGACACCGTCGCCGATCGCCTGCCCGGCCGCGCGGACCGCTTCACGCTGGTGCACCGTGACGCGCTGCGCGTGGCGGAGCTGCCCGGGCCGCCGCCGACCGCGCTGGTGGCGAACCTGCCGTACAACGTGGCCGTGCCGGTGCTGCTGCACATGCTGGCCACGTTCCCCACCATCGACCGCTCCCTGGTGATGGTGCAGGCGGAGGTCGCCGACCGCCTCGCCGCGAGCCCCGGATCCAAGATCTACGGCGTGCCGTCGGTCAAGGCGGCCTGGTACGCCGAGGTCAAGCGGGCCGGCGCGATCGGCCGCACCGTGTTCTGGCCCGCGCCGAACGTCGACTCCGGTCTCGTCTCGCTCGTGCGCCGCGCCGAGCCGCTGAAGACGACCGCGACCCGCGAGCAGGTCTTCGCCGTCGTGGACGCGGCCTTCGCCCAGCGCCGCAAGACCCTGCGCGCCGCCCTGTCCGGCTGGGCGGGCTCGGCGGCGGCCGCGGAGGAGGCCCTGGTGGCCGCCGGGGTGTCGCCGCAGGCGCGCGGGGAGTCGCTGACGGTGGAGGAGTTCGCGGCGATCGCCGAGCACGGCGCCCAGCGGTAGCAGAAGGCACAATGGGGGCCGCCGCCGTGCGGACCCGTTTCGTTCCCCGAGGAGAACCACGCCCGTGACCAGCCGATCCGTGACCGTCCGCGTCCCCGCCAAGGTCAACGTCCAGCTCGCGGTGGGCGGTCCGCGCCCGGACGGCTTCCACGACCTGGCCAATGTCTTCCTGGCCGTGGGCCTGTACGACGAGGTCACCGTCACCCCGGCCGACGAGCTGCGGATCACCGTCGAGGGCCGCGACGCGGACCAGGTGCCGGCCGACGCGAGCAACCTCGCCGCCCGCGCGGCGATCGCGCTGGCCGCGCGGCGCGAGGGCGTGACGCCGGACGTGCACATCCACATCGTCAAGGACATCCCCGTCGCGGGCGGCATGGCGGGCGGCAGCGCCGACGGCGCCGCCGCCCTGCTCGCGTGCGACGCGCTGTGGGGCACCGGGGCCGGCCGCGAGGAGCTGCTGGAGATCTGCGCGGAGCTCGGCAGCGACGTGCCGTTCAGCCTGGTCGGCGGCGCCGCCCTCGGCCGGGGCCGCGGCGAGCTGCTCACCGCGCTGCCGGTCGGCGGCGACTTCCACTGGGTCTTCGCGGTCGCCGACGGCGGCTTGTCCACCCCGGCCGTCTACCGCGAGTGCGACCGCCTGCGCGGCGACGCCCCGGTGCCCGATCCCGAGCCGGCCCCGGCCCTGCTGGAGGCGCTGCGCACCGGCGACCCCGTCGCGCTCGCCGCCTCGCTGGCCAACGACCTCCAGGCCGCCGCGGTGTCCCTGCGCCCCTCGCTCGCGGCCACCCTGGCCGCCGGCACCGACGCGGGGGCGCTGGCCGGACTCGTCTCCGGCTCCGGTCCCACCTGCGCGTTCCTCGCCAAGGACGCCGAATCGGCGCAGGCCGTCGCCGCCGCCCTCACCGCCTCCGGCACCTGCCGCGCGGTCCGCGTCACCTCCGGCCCGGCCGAGGGCGCGACCGTCGTCCGGCAGTCGTAGGTACGCGTACTCACCGACTCCGCAAGGGAGTTGAGTAGCCCGGCGGTGCCGGGCCGCGGCCGTCCGGCGGGATCGTGGCCGCATGGTGGAGACGAACGCCGCGGCACTGGCCGCGGCCACGCCCGCGAGCCGGGACCGGTACGTGGACTTCCTGAGGGTGGCGTCACTGGCCACGGTCGTGCTGGGGCACTGGCTGATGGCCGCGGTGAGCACCCGCGACGGCGGCGGCATCGAGGTCGGCAACCTGCTGGCCGTGCGCCCCGCCCTCCAGCCGCTGACCTGGGCGCTCCAGGTCATGCCGGTCTTCTTCTTCGTCGGGGGCTTCTCGCACGCGCTGTCGTACCGCTCGGTGGTGCGCGCGGGCGGCGGCTACGCGACCTTCCTGCGCGCCCGGCTGCGCCGGCTGCTGCTGCCGACGGCGGCCTTCACCGTGGTCTGGGCCGCGGTGGCGCTGCTGCTGCCCGTGCCGGACGTCGCGGCGCGGCTGGTGGCGCAGCCCCTCTGGTTCATCGGGGTCTACCTGGGCATGGTGGCGTTCACGCCGCTCCTGCTGCGGCTGCACGACCGCTACGGATGGGGGGCGTTCGCGGCCCTGTGCGGCGCGGCCGCGGCGGTGGACGTGCTGCGCTTCGCCGCCGGGGTGCCCTTCGTGCCGTTCCTGAACTTCGCCTTCGTGTGGCTGGCGGTGCACCAGCTGGGCTTCCTGCGGGCGGACGGCAGGCTGCGCCGTCCCGCGGCGATGGCGGCGGGCGGGCTGGCGGCCGCGGTGGCGCTGGTGGCCCTCGGCCCGTACCCGCTGTCCATGGTCGGGATGCCCGGCGAGCGGATCTCCAACATGGCGCCGCCCACCCTCGCGCTGCTCTGCCACGGTGTGTGGCTCGTCGGCGCCGTCGAGCTGCTGCGCGGCCCCGCCGGCCGGTGGCTGCGACGGCCGCGGGTGTGGCGGGGGGTGGTCGCCGCGAACGGCGTCGCCATGACCGCCTTCCTGTGGCACCTCACGGCCATGCTCGCGGTCTACGGCGCGCTGATCACCCTGGGCCGTGACCTGCCCGCCCCGGCGTCCGCCGCGTGGTGGGCCCAGGTCCCGCCGCGGATCGCCGTCGCGGCGGCCCTGACCGCCGCCCTGGTCGCCGCCTTCCGCCGCGCCGAGCGCCCGCCCGCGCCCCGTCCGCCGGCGACCCCCGGACGGTTCGCCGCCCCCGGTGCCGCCCTGGGCGTCGCCCTCGCCCTCCTCGGCGTCCTCGGCCTGTCCACGGTCGGCTTCGGCGGTCTCCTCGACGGGCACTCCGCCGTGCTCATCGCCGTCCGCCTCACCGCCCCGGCCGCGATCCTCATGGCCGCCGCCAGCTGGGCCCTCGTGGAACGCGCGGGCCGCACGCGGTGAGGCGAGCGGGCCTCACCCGCGCGCTGTCCTGAAATGCCCGGTTCCCCGGCCGGAGCCGGGCAGGGAGGCGCCCCCGCCGCCGGAGCGGACGCCCGAGCCGGGTGGGCGGGATCGGGCGGGGGGAGGACCGCACTACTGTGGGAGGTCGTTCTTTCGTATCGACAGGAGTCCCATGGCCGTCAACCTGGTCAACGTCGAGTCCGTCAGCAAGGTGTACGGCACCCGTACCCTGCTGGACGGGATCTCGCTCGGCGTATCGGAGGGCGACCGCATCGGCGTCGTCGGCCGCAACGGTGACGGGAAGACGACCCTGATCCGGATGCTGGCCAAACTGGAGGGCCCGGACACCGGGCGCGTGACCCACACCTCCGGGCTGCGGCTGGGCGTGCTGACCCAGCACGACAGCCTGGACCCGGCGGCGACCGTCCGCCACGAGGTGATCGGCGACCGGCCCGACCACGACTGGGCCGGGGACGCGAAGATCCGGGACGTGCTGACCGGCCTGTTCGGCGGGCTGGACCTGCCCGGCTTCCCGCAGGGCCTGGAGACGGTGATCGGGCCGCTCTCCGGTGGTGAGCGGCGCCGCATCGCGCTGGCGAAGCTGCTGATCGCCGAGCAGGACCTGATCGTGCTCGACGAGCCCACCAACCACCTCGACGTCGAGGGCATCTCGTGGCTCGCCGGCCACCTGCGGGCGCGCCGCTCGGCGCTGGTGTGCGTCACCCACGACCGCTGGTTCCTGGACCAGGTCTGCACGCGGATGTGGGACGTGCAGCGCGGCGACGTGCACGACTACGAGGGCGGCTACAGCGACTACGTCTTCGCCCGCGCCGAGCGTGAGCGGATCGCCGCGACCGAGGAGGTCAAGCGGCAGAACCTGATGCGCAAGGAGCTGGCCTGGCTGCGCCGCGGCGCCCCGGCGCGCACCAGCAAGCCGCGCTTCCGCATCGAGGCGGCCAACGAGCTGATCGCCGACGTGCCGCCGCCGCGCGACAACGCCGAGCTGATGAAGTTCGCGACGACCCGGCTGGGCAAGACCGTCTTCGACCTGGAGAACGTGACCGTGCAGGCCGGGCCCAAGGTGCTGCTGAAGCACCTGACCTGGCAGCTCGGCCCCGGCGACCGGGTCGGCCTGGTCGGCGTCAACGGCGCGGGCAAGACCTCGCTGCTGCGGGCGATGGCCGAAGCCGCCACGAGTGAGGGCGAGAAGCAGCCCACGGCCGGCAAGGTCGTGGTCGGCAGGACCGTGCGCCTGGCCTACCTGTCGCAGGAGGTCGCGGAACTCGACCCGGCGATGCGCGTGCTCCAGGCCGTGGAGTCCGTGCGCGGCCGGGTGGACCTCGGCAAGGGCCGCGAACTGACGGCGGGTCAGCTGTGCGAGAAGTTCGGCTTCACCAACGAGAAGCAGTGGACGCCGGTCGGCGACCTCTCCGGCGGTGAGCGCCGCAGGCTCCAGCTGCTGCGGCTGCTGATGGACGAGCCGAACGTGCTCTTCCTCGACGAGCCCACCAACGACCTGGACATCGAGACGCTGACCCAGCTGGAGGACCTGCTCGACGGCTGGCCGGGCACGATGGTCGTCATCTCCCACGACCGCTACTTCCTGGAGCGGACCACTGACCGCACCTTCGCGCTGCTCGGCGACGCGACGCTGCGCATGCTGCCGCGCGGCATCGACGAGTACCTGGAGCGGCGCCGCGCCGTGGTCGAGGCCGCGGCCCCCGCGCCCGTTCCCGCCAAGCCCAAGGGCGGCGGCGACAGCCGCGCCGCCAAGAAGGAACTCCAGCGCATCGAGCGCCAGTTGGACAAGGTCAGCGAGCGGGAGTCGAAGCTGCACACCGCCATCGCCGAGAACGCGACCGACTTCGAGAAGGTCGCCGAACTCGACATGGAGCTGCGCTCGCTGGGTGCGGAGCGCGAGGAACTGGAGATGCGCTGGCTGGAGTTGGCCGACGAGGCGTAGCCGTGGGTGCGTAGGGGTGGCGGTGCGGCCGAGGGTGTAGCAGTGCCGTAACGGTCGCCGGGCGCGGGGTCGGAACGGTGTGTCACCGGTGGTACAAAGAGGGTCACCGTCCGCCCCTCGCACGTCTGTGCCCGAAAGGTGCCCGCTGATGTCGCAGCCGCCGCCTCCGCCCGGCCACCAGCCCGGATTCGGGCCGCAGCCGCCTCAGTACGGTTACCCGCCGCCGCAGCCGGGCCCGTACGCCCCGGTCCCGCCGCCGCCCCCGGGGCCCGGGCCTTACGGCCCCAACCCCTACGCGCAGGCGCCCACCCAGCCCATCCCGCCGTACGGCTACCCGCAGTTCCCGCCACCGCCGCCGCCCCGGAAGGGCAACGGCAAGCTGGTCGCCATCACGGCGGCGGCGGTCGCGGCGGTTGTGGTCATCGCCGGCGGCGTGTTCGTGGCGCTCGACGCGAACGGCGGCCCGGACAAGCCCGGTACGCCGTCGCAGAGCCCCGGCACCGGCGGTCAGGGCGGTCAGGGCGGCCGTGACGGCGGAGCGATCCAGGCGAAGGCGCTGTGGGACAAGGACGGGACGCGTCCGCCCAAGTCGCAGATCCTGGCGGCGATCCCCGACGCCTGGTTCACCGGCAACGCGGTCGTGAAGACGATGCCGGACGCGGTGCGCTCCTTCGACATCGACAGCGGCAGGCAGAACTGGTCGATCCCGCTGTCCGGCGAGTCCTGCCCGGCCTCGCGCGAGGCGGCCGGTGACCGTGTGGTCGTCACGTACGGCACCGACTGCGGCCAGGTGATGGCGATCGACATAGCCAAGGGCACGAAGCTGTGGGCCAAGCAGCTGCCGGACCAGAACGGCCAGACCTCGCACGACTACACGCAGGTCGCCGTCACCGGTGACACCGCGGCCCTGGCGTGGCTCGGTGGTTCGGTCGGCTACCGGATCGGCAGCGGCGAGGTCCTGTGGACCCCGAAGAGCGGTTCCGACTGCGAGGACAAGGGCTACAAGGGCGGTCCGAAGCTGGTCGCCGTCGTCCAGTGCGGCGGCTACAACGGCGAGTACTACGTCCAGGGGCTGAGCGAGGGCGGCCGCAAGCAGTGGTCCTGGCAGGTCCCCTCCGGCAGCGATGTGCAGAACGTGCTGTCCACCGACCCGGTCGTGGTCGGGCTGTCGGCCGGCGCGAGCGGTCTGATGACCGACCTCGCGTACCTGGAGGACGGCAGGATGAAGAGCCGCATCTCCCTGGGCGCGGGCGGCTACCAGTCCACCTACGCGGTCACCTGCCCGCCCAACGGCGAGGCGCACTGCTCGAACTTCGCGATCGACGGCACCACGATCTACCTGCCCACCAAGAGCCATGCCGGCAGCGGCGACTCGTACACGCAGACCAACGAGATCGCGGCGCTCGACCTGAGGACGGGCAAGCCCGAGTGGCTGGCCGAGCCCGACCAGGAGCGCGAGGTGAAGATCATCGGCATGAGGGACGGCAAGGTGATCGCGTACCAGCGCAACACCTACGACAAGCCGGGCCGGCTGACCGCCCTGGACCCCGGGACCCGCAAGACGACGGCCTACATGGAACTCCCGGCCGGCAGCAAGGAACTGGAGAACCAGTTCCTGGACGGCAGCTCCTACTACTGGCTCTACAAGGACCACTTCTTCGTCAATCCCGGCAACATCTCCGCCAACACCAGCCTCACCGGCAAGGCGATCGCGGCCTTCGGCTGAGCGGTCGATTTCCGGGTACGTACGGTACGGAACGAGCGGTTTCGGGTGAGAAGCAGCCAAGAACACCGGTCATTTCGGAATTGCTGGAGGCTTCTGCCCGGTAGGGGGCGCGCGGCGTCGAACAAGCGTGTACCTTCCCGGGCATGACCCGGGCCCGCTGTGGGCCCACTGCGGGGGTACTCGTGGGACGCCGGGCCGTGGCCGCGCTACGGCATGTGAGGGGGGACCGGCTTGGACTCGGTGGGCAGGCCCGCACCGGTCCATGGGGGGATGAGGGGGACGCCCATGGGCGTACGGCTCGTCGTCGTCGACGACCATCGTCTGCTGGCCGAGGCGCTCGCCTCGGCACTGAAACTGCGCGGGCACCGGGTGCTCGCCGCGGCCGCGCCCGCCTCGGGCGCGGCCGACCTGGTCCTGAGCCGGGCGCCCGAGGTGTGCCTGATCGGCACCGCCGCCCCGGCCGAGCCGGGCGCCTTCGACGCCGTCGCGCGGATCAAGCGCGAGCGGCCGGGGGTGGCGGTACTGGTCCTGGGACCGGTGCCCAACCCGCGGGGGATCGCCGCCGCGTTCGCCGCCGGCGCCTCGGGCTACGTCCGGCACGACGAGCGGATCGAGGGCGTCGAACGGGCGATGGCCAAGGCCCGGGCGGGCGAGGTCGCCGTGGCCCCCGGCCTGCTCCAGGGGGCTTTCGCGGAACTGCTCAACCCCGTGGTGGAGCCGGACGACGAGGGCACACGGCTGCTGCAGATGCTCACCCCGCGCGAGGTCGAGGTGCTGATGCGGGTCGCGGAGGGGGAGGACACCCGGCTGATCGCCGCGGGGATGGCGATCGCGCCGAGTACCGCCCGTACTCATGTGCAGCGGGTGCTGATGAAGCTCGGGGTCGGGTCGCGGCTGGAGGCGGCCGCGCTGGCCGCCCGCACCGGACTGCTGGACCGCGTCACGCACCGTCCTCAGGCCGGGGCCGTGATTCCTCAGCAGGCGTCTGGTCCGGGGACGGCGGGGGAGGGGGCGGGCTGAGCCGCATCCACAGCAGGAAGGCCAGCCCCAGCGCCAGCATGCCGATCCCGGCCCAGAGATTGATGTTGATGCCCTGGGCCTTGGCGATGTCGGCGTCGGAGGCGGTGATCCCGGCGATGGTGACGAGCACCCCGTAGACGACGAACAGACCGCCGATGACGCGGCGTACGTCGAACAGCTTCGCCGCGGTGGCCGACTTGCGCTCCAGGCTCCCCATGTGGTCCTGGAACTCGGACTCGTTCCCGTACTGACTCAACGCAGGTCACCTCACAGCGAGAAGGGGATGTAACACAGGGCGGCGAGGACGATCGCGCCCCAGCCCAGCAGGGCGGGCCTGCGGTACCAGGCGTCGTCGCCCTTCGCGGGCGGCTCGGCCATGCCGGGCGAGGTGGTCCCGTAGACCAGGCCCGCCAGCGACTCGACGGGCTTGGGCCGGGTGAACCACGAGACCAGCACCATCACGACCCCGCCCACGACGAACGCGGCGATGGCGGAGACGAAGTTGGCGCCCTGGTCGCTGGGGATGGAGATGAGGCCGCCCTTGTAGAACCAGAAGTAGTTGACCATCGCGGCCACGGTGCCGCTGAGCAGGCCCCAGAAGCCGGCCGCCGCGGTCGAGCGCTTCCAGAACATGCCGAGGATGAAGACGCAGAACAGCGGCACGTTGAAGAACGAGAAGAGCGTCTGCAGGTAGTTCATGATGTTGCTGAAGGACGAGGCGATGAAGGCCGTGCCCATGCCGATCAGCACGCCGATCGCGGTCACCACACGGCCGGTGGTGACGTAGTACGAGTCCGGCCGGTCCCGCCGCACGTACCTGCTCCAGATGTCGTACGTGAAGACGGTGTTGAAGGACGAGACGTTGGCCGCCATGCCGGCCATGAAGGCGGCCAGCAGGCCGGTGACGGCGATGCCGAGGACGCCGTTGGGCAGCAGGTCGCGCATGAGCACCGGGATCGCGTCGTTGTACTGCAGCCCGCTCGTGCTCTTGCCGATGTCCGGCTCGATGACGAGTGCGATCAGCCCGGGCAGCACGACGATCAGCGGGATGAAGATCTTGGGGTAGGCGGCGATCAGCGGGGTGCGCTGGGCCGCCGAGAGGTTCTTGGCCGACAGGGCGCGCTGCACCTCGGCGAAGTTGGTCGTCCAGTAGCCGAAGCTCAGCACGAAGCCGAGGCCGAGCACGATGGTCAGCCAGTTGGCGCCGAGCGGGTTCTGCGAGCCGATCCCGGTGTCCTGCCAGGCGGACAGGAACGCCGGGGAGTGCGAGTCGGTCAGCGAGTCCCGCAGGCCCGACCAGCCGCCGACCCGCTTGAGGCCGATGACGGTGAGCGGGATGAGCGCGGCGAGGATGACGAAGAACTGCAGCACCTCGTTGTAGATCGCCGAGGACAGGCCGCCGAGGGTGATGTAGAAGAGCACGAAGAGCCCGGCGACGACGATCGCCACCCACTGCGGCCAGCCGATCAGGGCCTCCAGCACGATCGCCATCGCGTAGAGGTTGACGCCGGCGATGAGCAGCGCCGAGACCGCGAAGATGATCGAGCTGAGCAGGTGCGAGGACGGCCCGAAGCGGTGCAGCAGGAACTCCGGCACGGAGCGGACCTTGGAGCCGTAGTAGAAGGGCATCATCACCAGGCCGAGGAAGACCATGGCCGGAATGGCGCCGATCCAGTACCAGTGCACGGTGTAGGCGCCGTACTGTGCGCCGTTGGCCGCCATGCCGAGGATCTCGGTGGCGCCCAGGTTGGCGGCGATGAACGCCAGGCCGGTGACCCAGGCCGGCAGTGAGCGCCCCGACAGGAAGAAGTCCAGGCTCGTCTTGACGGAACGGCGGGCCGCGAAGCCGATGCCCAGGACCACGACGAAGTAGATCGCGAGGATCGAGTAGTCGAGGGCGTTGGTCGGCAGTCGTAGCCCTTCTGCCAGGTGGTTCATGGTGTGATCACTCCCCGCAGCGCCGCTTTCGTTGACGTTGCTGTTTCGTTGTGGTTCATTGTGTTCGGTTCTGTTGGTTGGGTGTGTGTGAGGAGCCCGCAGGGTGAAGAAGACATCGACCCGGCTCGCCGACGGGCGCGAGCTGATCTACTACGACACCCGGGAAGACGCGGTGCACGACGCCGTCGACCGGCGCCCGCTGGACCCGGTGTCCTCGGCCTCCGAGATCCGTCATGACGTCCTGCTGGGCGACTCCGTCGCCATCGCCTCGCACCGCCAGGCCCGTACGTACCACCCGCCCGCGAACGAATGCCCGTTGTGTCCCACGCGTGACGGCCGCCTCACCGAGATCCCCGACGACCACTACGAGGTCGCCGTCTTCGAGAACCGCTTTCCCTCACTCTCGGGAGAACATGGCCGTTGCGAGGTGGTCGTCTTCACCGACCACCACGACACGTCCTTCGCGGGGCTGAGCCCCGAGCGCGCGCGGCTGGTGCTCGACGCCTGGACCGACCGCACCCGCGAGCTGTCCCAGCTCCCCGGGGTCGAGCAGGTCTACTGCTTCGAGAACCGCGGCGAGGAGATCGGCGTCACCCTCGGCCATCCGCACGGCCAGATCTACGGCTATCCCTTCGCCACCCCGCGCACCGAGCTGATGCTGCGGTCGCTGGAGCGGCACAGCGAGGCCACCGGCGGGCGCAACCTCTTCGACGACATCGTCGAACGCGAGCGTGCGGACGGCTCGCGCGTCGTCCTTGAGGGTGAACACTGGACCGCGTTCGTGCCCTACGCCGCCCACTGGCCGTACGAGGTGCACCTCTACCCGCGCCGCCGGGTCCCCGACCTGCTCGGACTGGACGAGGAGGCGCGCGCCGAGTTCCCGGGGATCTACCTGGAACTGCTGCGCCGCTTCGACCTGCTCTTCGGTACGGAAGAGCCGCCGACCCCCTACATCTCCGGGTGGCACCAGGCCCCGTTCAGCAGCCCGCTGCGCCGGGAGTTCGCGCTGCACCTGGAGCTGTTCACGATCCGCCGCACCAAGGGGAAGCTGAAGTTCCTGGCGGGTTCGGAGTCCGGCATGAGCGTCTTCATCAACGACGTGCCGCCGGAGGCCGCCGCGGCCCGGCTGCGGGAGGTCGCCACCGCATGAGGCCGTCCACGGCACGTGCTCAGCACGCCCTCATCGGTCCCCACTACGGTTGCCCCGAGACGGACTCCAGAAAGGCTGTGACCCCGTGAGCAACACCCCGAGCGCCGGCGCCCCCCACGCCGGCGGGAAGAAGGTCCTGGTCACCGGCGGCGCCGGTTACGTCGGCAGCGTCGTGGCCGCCCACCTGCTGGAGGCGGGGCACCGGGTCACCGTGCTGGACGACCTGTCCACCGGCTTCCGGGACGGCGTGCCCGGCGGTGCCGAGTTCGTCGAGGGCCGCGTCCAGGACGCCGGCAAGGTGCTGGACGCCTCCTACGACGCCGTACTGCACTTCGCCGCCAGCTCCCAGGTCGGCGAGTCCGTGGTCAACCCGGAGAAGTACTGGCGCAACAACGTCGCGGGCACCCTGGAACTGCTGGGCGCCATGCGCGAGGCGGGGGTGCGCAAGCTGGTCTTCTCCTCCACCGCGGCCACCTACGGCGAGCCGAAGTCCGTCCCCATCACCGAGGACGACCCGACCCTGCCGACCAACCCGTACGGCGCCTCCAAGCTCGCCGTCGACCACATGATCACCAGCGAGGCCGTCGCGCACGGCCTGGCCGCGGTGTCGCTGCGCTACTTCAACGTGGCGGGCGCCTACGGGGAGTTCGGCGAGCGGCACGACCCCGAGTCGCACCTGATCCCGCTGGTCCTGCAGGTCGCCCAGGGCCGCCGCGAGGCCATCTCGGTCTTCGGCGACGACTACCCGACTCCCGACGGCACCTGCATCCGCGACTACATCCACGTCGCCGACCTCGCCGAGGCGCACCTGCTCGCCGTCGACGCCGCCACCCCGGGCGAGCACCTGATCTGCAACCTGGGCAACGGCAACGGCTTCTCGGTGCGCGAGGTCGTCGAGACCGCACGGCAGGTCACCGGCCACCCCGTCCCCGAGGTCGTCGCCCCGCGCCGGGCCGGCGACCCCGCGGTCCTGGTCGCCTCCGCCGAGCGCGCCAAGGAGCGGCTGGGCTGGCGGCCCTCGCGCACCGACCTCGCGGAGATCGTCCGCGACGCCTGGACCTTCACGCAGGCCCTGCAGAACCGGGAGTAGAGCGACAGTGACAGCGGACGCCTTCCGAACGACGTACGGCACCGGGCCCGAGGGCGTGTGGGCCGCCCCCGGGCGGGTCAACCTCATCGGCGAGCACACCGACTACAACGACGGCTTCGTGATGCCCTTCGCGCTGCCGCACACCACCGTCGCGGCGGTCGCCCGCCGCGCCGACGGACGGCTGCGGCTGCACAGCGCGTCGCCCGACGTCGAGGGCGGCGTGGTCGAACTCCACGTGGACGAACTGGAGCCCGGCGGCGGCGCGGGCTGGGCCGACTACCCCGCCGGGGTGGTGTGGGCGCTGCGCGACGCCGGCCACGCGATCACCGGCGCCGACATCCACTTCGAGAGCACCGTCCCCACGGGCGCGGGGCTGTCCTCCTCGGCGGCGCTCGAGGTGGTGACGGCCGTCGCCCTCAACGAGTTGTACGGGCTCGGAATGGAGCCCTGGCGGCTGGCCCGGCTGTGCCAGCGCGCCGAGAACGTCTACGTGGGCGCCCCCACCGGGATCATGGACCAGACCGCCTCGGCGTGCTGCACCGAGGGCCACGCGCTGTGGCTCGACACCCGTGATCTGTCGCAACGTCAGATCCCGTTCGACATGGCCGCGCAGGGCCTGCGGCTGCTCGTCGTCGACACCCGGGTCACCCACGCCCACAGCGAGGGCGAGTACGGCAAGCGCCGGGCCGGCTGCGAGCAGGCGGCGGACGTGCTGGGCGTCGACGCGCTGCGCGACATCCCTTACGACGGCCTCGACGCGGCCCTGGAGCAACTGTCCGGCGAGCCCGAACTGCGCCCGCTGGTACGCCACGTGGTGACCGAGGACCGGCGCGTGGAGCGGGTCGTCGGACTGCTGGAGGCGGGCGACGCCCGCGCCATCGGACCCGTGCTGACCGAGGGGCACGTCTCGCTCCGCGACGACTTCCGCGTCTCCTGCCCCGAACTCGACCTCGTGGTCTCCGCGAGCACGGAGGCCGGGGCCCTCGGCGCCCGTATGACGGGCGGCGGATTCGGCGGCTCGGCCATCGTGCTCGTCGAGGAGTCGGCCGCGGAGAAGGTCGCCGACTCGGTGCTGGCCGCCTTCGCCGACGCGGGGTACCGCGAACCCCGCGTCTTCACGGCGCTGCCCTCCGCGGGCGCGCGGCGGCTGGCGTAGCCCGACGACCTCCGGCGCACAGGGCGACCTGTGCACCGGAGGTCACAGCCGCGCACCCGGGAAGACAACTCCGCCCGCCCAGTTTTTCCATTCCGGCGCCTTTGTCTGCTCCTGCCCCTAGGCTCTTGAACAGCGCCGGTGGGGGCCGGCGGCATCAGGGGGCGAGACACAAGGGTTCGGCACCTGGCGGAGGACGGCGGCTAGCCCGGCGGCATGCGGCGTCCGCTCCAGGTGCCGGGCCTCAGTGCACCTCAACCTCGTCCGTTGGGGGGAAAGCGCCTAATGCCGGGAGTGGGGCCCGTGGGACGAATCCGTGTTCTCGTCGTGGACGACCACCGCATCTTCGCCGAGTCGCTTGCCGCGGCCCTGGCCGCGGAACCCGATGTGGACGTGTCGGCGGCCGGCAGCGGAGCCGCCGCCCAGCGCTGCCTCGAACGCGCGGCGGCGGATGGCCGCCGCTACGACGTACTGCTGGTCGACGCCGACCTGGGGTCGGTCGCGGGCGCGGCGGGCGTGCGCACGCTGAACGCCGTGGACACCGCCACCGCCTCGACCGCCTCGACCGCCTCCGCCGCCTTTGGCGCCCCCGGCGGCCCTTCGGCCGTCGACGGCATCGCCCTGGTGGAACGCGTCAGGAACGAACACCCCGCCACGCGCACGGTGGTGCTCGCCGAGCGCGACGACGCCCGCCGTGCCGCCCGCGCGCTGCAGGCCGGTGCGTCGGGATGGGTGGCCAAGGACTGCTCGCTGTCCCGGCTGCTGGCGGTCATGCGCGGGGTGCTGCGCGACGAGACCCATCTGCCGCCCGCCCTGCTCACCGGAGTACTGCGGGAGTTGACCGCCGCGCGCCGCCACCGCACGGAGAGCGAACGGCTGGTGGAGTCGCTCACCCCGCGTGAACAGGAGGTCCTGCGCTGCATGGTGGCGGGGCTGGGCCGCAAGGCGGTGGCCGAGCGGCTGTATCTTTCCCCGCACACGGTCCGCACCCATATGCAGAACGTCCTGGGGAAGTTGGGCGTGCACTCGACGCTGGCCGCCGTGGCGCTGGCCCGGCGGGCCGGGGTGCCCCCGGTGGAGGGCGACGGCGGCCGGGTGGGTTCGGCGGCCCCGGCATGACGCGACGGCGGCCCGCCCTCCCCGGAACCGGGAGGGCGGACCGCCGGATCACCGCGGTGTCCTAGCGACCGCCGCCGCCACCGCCGCCGCCA
>NZ_JBHXSO010000079.1:0-26449 GCF_042714775.1 Streptomyces sp. NPDC058691
CCCCGTGGCCGGCGGCCGCTTTGCCCACTCTGCCCTTACGCGGCGAGCCGCCCGGGTCCCCTGGGCGGGCGGGGGCGCCGGCTGCCACCCGCTCCGGGCGGTCGCCGACGGCCGGGGCGGGCCATCAGGCCGCCTCGGAGGTGATGTTCTGCTCCGCCCACACGGTCTTCCCCGTCGCCGTGTACCGGGTGCCCTGGGCCTCCGTGAGGTGGGCGACGATGGACAGTCCGCGGCCGTTCTGGTCGCTGAGGGTGGACGGGCGTGGATGGGGCGCGGCGCTGCAGACGTCGGAGACCTCGCAGATGAGGGCGGCACCGTCGCGGATGAGGCGCAGGTGGATCGGGCCGGTGGAGTAGCGCACGGCATTGGTGACCAGCTCGCTGACGATCAGCGTGGTGGTGAAGCACAACTGCGGCAGGCTCCAGCCGGTGAGCCGGCCCTCGGCCCAGGCCCGGGCGTCGGAGACGGCGGCGGGGTCGTTCGGGACCTCGCACGTCGCGACGTCCGCCGGGTCCAGGGTGCGGATGAGGGCCGCGAGCAGCACGGGCTCGGGACAGCCGCAGGCGGTGGCGGCCAGGGCGTCCGAGAGGGCGGTGTCGACCGCGTCCTCGGGGTCGTCGCCCGTCGGCGGCAGCATCCGGATCCCCGGAGGCGCGCCCGTCCCGCCGTCCGTGCCGCAGCTCAGAAGCAGGACGCTCCCCGTGGGTACGTCGAACTCCGCCACCGACTCCGCGGCCATGGGCGCCGAGTCGTCCGCACGTACCTCGTGGGGCGGAGGCCCGTCCGCGGGGAAGGCCGGTTCGGGTCCCAGGTCCGCGCCGGAGGCGGCCGTGCAGCGACGGGTGACGGGGTCGTAGACCGCCAGCAGGCAGTGCACGGGCGTCCGGGCCGTCCCCACGCGGCGGCCGAGCCGGCCGATGACCTCACCGGGGTCCATGTCCAGCAGCAACAAGGCTCGGATCGTCGCCCTGACCTGGCTCATCTCCGCCGCGGCGGTGACGCCGCCGCCCTCCGCCGTACCCGCGACCAGAGCCACCCGGGCGCTGGGCAGCGGGATGACGTCGATCCAGGACCCGGGCGCCGACGACTCCGGGACGTGCCCGCGCACCGCCTCGAGCGCGCTGACGGCCGGGGCGTCGGTCTCGTGCAGGGCCTCCTGGAGGATCCGCGCCGCGGCCTCGTGGACGAGCCGGCGCCGTTCGCCGTCCAGGAGCAGGGCGGCCCGGCGGGCCAGCCGGCCGGCCTCCCGCAGGTCGCACTGCGAGAAGGAGGGCGACCCCGCCGTGCGGTAGAAGGCCGCGAGGCCGAGGAGCACACCTTCCACGTCCAGGGGCATCACGAGCACGGAGTGCGTGTGGCTGCCGCGCATCAGCCGGGCGCGCACCGGGTCGCGCAGCAACCAGGCGGTCCGCGCGTGCAGGTTGAGGACCACGCGCGGGCGCAGGTCGACCAGCGACGCGCGATACGGGGTGCGCGGCGGCAGTTCACTGACCTCCCCGACCTCGTACGCGCGGGGCATCTCGTCGGGGCGGACCGCCCGGAAGGCCCCGCGCCGGAAGTCGAGCACCGTCGCGGGCAGCCCGGACATCGCCGCCCGTTCGCTCACCGTGGCGTCGGAGACCTCCACGGCGGCGAAGTCGGCCACGGAGGGCACGGCGGCGTCGGCGAGTTGCTGGGCGGCTTCGTACGACTGGGGTCGTTCCGGCGGAAGGGGCCGGGGCGGGTCGGTGACGCAGTACATGTCGGATGCCTCGCTGGGAGGGTGACGTCGGCCGGGAAGGGCCTTCGATCTCTTCCTTCGAGCCTGCCCAAGGCGCGGCGCGCCCGCATCCCGCCGGGACCGCAGACGTGATCCGCAATGACCCGCAGTCCTGACTGCGGGTGTCCCGCAAGCGTGGTCACGCGTGCTGCCCGTTCCGCGGAGCGGATCTACCGTTGCAGCTATGGAAGTCCCCCGCCGCCCCGACGGCAGGCACCCTTCCGCCGCGACCACGGTGGTGCTTGCCGACGACCACCTCGTGGTCCGGGCAGGAATGCGCCTGCTGATGGCCGCGGACCCGGCCTTCGACGTCATCGCGGAGACCGCGACCGTCCCGGAGACCCTCGACGCCGTGCGGCAGCACCACCCCCGCGTGCTGGTCCTGGACCTGACCATGTCGGGCCGGTCCAGCCTGCCGACCATCCCGGGTCTGCTGTCGGCCTCCCCCGGCACCCGGATCCTGGTCCTCACCATGCAGGAGGACCCGGCCTACGCCCGCGAGGCGCTGCGCACCGGAGCCGCCGGCTACCTGCTCAAGGAGGCCGCCGCAGAGGAGTTGCTCGCCGCCGTGCGCCAGGTCGCCGGCGGCGCCACTTACGTGCAGCCCTCCCTGGGGGCCCGGCTGGCCGTCGAGAACATCGGCGTCGCCGACCACGACGAGGAGCCGCTGACCGACCGGGAGACCGAGGTGCTCACCCTCCTCGCGCTCGGCCACACCAACCAGGAGATCGCCCGGCGCCTCTACGTCTCCGTGCGCACCGTGGAGACGCACCGCTCCCGGCTCCGCGACAAGCTCGGCAGGGACAGCCGTGCCGAACTGATCGCCGTCGCCCGGGAACGCGGACTGGTGGCCTGACCGTGACGGGGCAGGGACGGGCGACGCTGCGCCTGGGCTTCGAGGTCCTCGGCACCGCCTTGCTGGCGGCCGCCGTCCTCATGGAGGTCACCGACCGGTCGGTGCGCTGGGAGCTGGGCCTGTCACTCGCCGCGGCCGCGTCGTATCTGCTCATGATCCCGCTGTGCGCCGCGCGCCAGCGGATCTGGCTGCTGGTCGCCACCGCCGTCGCGCTGATGCTCACGGTCGCCGGGATGGTCAGGGTGGCGCAGCAGCCGCTGCTGAACCTCCTGCACGTGTTCCCCCTCCTCCTGGCGGCCTACGCGATCATCGCCAGCCGCGCCTCGGCGCGCCGGGAGGCGCGGCTGCGACGGGAACGCGTACGCGCCCGCCACGACGGCGAGGAGCGCGAGCGGCGCCGCTGGGCGCGCGAGCTGCACGACGACACCCTCCAGGAACTGGGCGCCGTGCAGGTCGTCCTCTCCTCCGCCGCCGCGGACGGGGGGCCCGCCGCCATGAGCAGTGCCATCGAGCAGGCGCGCGCGCTGGTCGGCAACCAGATCGTCTCCCTGCGGCACCTCATCGTGGACCTGCGCCCGGTGGTACTGGACGAACTCGGCCTCCAGCCGGCGCTGCAGGCGCTGTGCCGGCACACGTACGAGACCTTCGGGATCCGCACGGATCTGCGCGTCACGTCCCCCGGAAACGCGCTCGGCGGCCGGCTCACGCCCGAGACGCAGGCGCAGGTGTACCGGATCGTCCAGGAGGCGATCACCAACGCCGTCAAGCACGCCGAGCCGACGCGCATCGTCGTGACCGTCGAGGGCAACGACCGCACGGCCCAGCTGACCGTGACCGACAACGGCCACGGCATGGCCCCCGGCACCGCGGCCGGCCGGCCCGTCCCGCTGCGCGCCCCGGACCAATCGCCGCCGTACCAGGCGGGGATGGGCCTGTCGGCGATGCACGAGCGCGCCGATCTCATCGACGCCCACCTGACCCTGCGCAGCGCGCCGGGCGAGGGGACGACGGTCGCGGTGCGCGTCCCGCTGACCGCGCCGGAGGACTCCGCGGAGACGCAGGAGGACCGGACGGCGCGCTGACCGTAGGGGCACTGACCGCAGGCGCACTGACCGTCGGGGCCCGAAATCACGTGCCCTTCCGAGCCGCGCGCCGTGACCCGGTTGACCTCGACGGCGGTCGAGGTTCTACGGTCCCTCCATGAGCATGGAGACGACGGCCTGGACCCAGTTGCACAGCGTCATGAACGCCACACAGGAGCGCCGCCCCCTGGCCCGCGACACATTGCGGCGCGTCGCGGCGTTCGCACGCCCGCACCGCCGCCGGATCACGTGGTTCGTACTGCTCAGCGTCGTGACCGCGCTGCTCGCGGTGGCGACCCCGGTCCTCGCCGGACGCGTCGTGGACGCCATCGTCTCCGGCGACGAGTCCGGCCGGGTCACCACCCTGGCCGTGCTCATCGCCGTGATCGCGCTGGCCGAGGCCGCGCTCGGGCTGGTGAACCGCTGGCTGTCCGCGAACCTCGGCGAGGGCCTCATCCTCGATCTGCGCACCGCCGTGTTCGACCACGTCCAGCGCATGCCCGTCGCCTTCTTCACCCGTACCCGCACCGGCGCGCTGGTCAGCCGGCTCAACAACGACGTGATCGGCGCCCAGCGGGCCTTCAGCAACACCTTGTCCGGGGTCGTCGGCAACCTGGTCACGCTGCTGCTGACGCTCGGCGTCATGCTCGCGCTGTCCTGGCAGGTCACGCTGCTCGCCCTGGTGCTCCTGCCGGTGTTCGTCGTACCCGCGCGGCGCACCGGCACCCGCATGGCCCGCCTGCAGCGCGAGGCCGCCGCCCACAACGCCGCCATGGGCACGCAGATGACCGAGCGGTTCTCCGCCCCCGGCGCGACGCTGGTGAAGCTGTTCGGCCGGCCCGCCGACGAGTCCGCCCAGTTCGCCGAACGCGCCCGCCGTGTACGGGACATCGGGGTGCGCACCGCCATGGCGCAGTCGGCGTTCATCACCGCTCTCACCCTCGTCTCGGCCCTCGCGCTGGCGCTCGTCTACGGACTCGGCGGCCACTACGCGCTCACGGGCGCCCTCGAAGCCGGCTCCGTGGTCACGCTCGCCCTGCTCCTCACCCGCCTCTACGCGCCGCTGACGGCGCTGGCGGGCGCCCGCGTCGACGTCATGAGCGCCCTGGTCAGCTTCGAGCGGGTCTTCGAGGTCCTGGACCTGAAGCCGCTCATCGCCGACAAACCCGACGCCCGCGAGGTGCCGGACGGGCCGCTCGCCGTGGAGTTCGAGAACGTGCGCTTCGGCTACCCGTCCGCCGACAAGGTCTCGCTCGCCTCGCTGGAGGAGGTCGCGAGCCTGGACACCCGCACGGGCGGTGAGGTCCTGCGCGGCATCTCCTTCCGCGCCGAGGCGGGCCGCACGGTCGCGCTCGTGGGCTCGTCGGGGGCCGGGAAGTCGACCATCGCCCAGCTCCTGCCCCGTCTGTACGACGTGGACGAGGGCGCGGTCCGCGTCGGCGGCCTCGACGTCCGCGACCTGACCGCGGCGTCGCTCCGCGCCACGGTCGGCATGGTCACCCAGGACGGCCACCTCTTCCACGACACGATCCGCGCGAACCTCCTGCTGGCCAGGCCGGAGGCCGGCGAGGACGAGCTGTGGGAGGTCCTGCGCCGGGCCCGCCTCGCGGATCTCGTCGCCGAACTCCCGGACGGGCTCGACACCGTCGTGGGCGAGCGCGGCTACCGCCTCTCCGGCGGCGAGCGGCAGCGGGTGACCATCGCCCGGCTGCTCCTGGCGGGGCAGCGGGTCGTCATCCTCGACGAGGCCACGGCCCACCTCGACAACACCTCCGAGGCGGCGGTCCAGGAAGCCCTGGCCGAGGCCCTGGAGGACCGGACCGCCGTGGTCATCGCCCACCGTCTGTCCACCGTGCGGGCCGCCGACCTGATCCTCGTCGTCGAGGACGGCCGGATCGTCGAACGGGGCACGCACACCGAACTGATCGCCGCCGACGGCAGGTACGCGGAACTCCACCGCACGCAGTTCAGGACCGACGACAACCCGGACCCGGAACCGGCCGGCGTCGCCTGAGCCCGCTCATCCGGTCGGCCGGCCCGGCACCTCCGCACGGAAGAGGGCCAGAAGTGTCCGGGCCTGCGGGGCGTCCGCGTCGAAGAACTGCCTGGCCGGGGCGGGCGGCACCGCCGGCCCGTGCATGCGGACCTCGTGGCACGAGAAGCAGAACGCCGCCTCGAACAGCACCAGTTCGAGGGAGGTCTCGTACGCCCGGATGCTCCGGCCCGGCGAGAAGCCGCAGCGGTGCTGCCCGCTGCCGGGCAGTTTCCCGATCAGGGCCAGGGCGTCGGCGACCTCACTCCCGGCCCAGTGCGCCACCGTCGTGCCCGGATAGGGGGCGCCACGCTTGGCAGGCAGGGCGGAGATCCGCACGACCTCGATCAGCGCGGTGTCGGCGAGGGCCTCGGCGGAGAGCTGCATGCGCGCAGTCTGCCCGCCCGGCAACGGTCCGGGTTCGGGCAGCCCCCGCCGGGGTTCGGCGTCGGAGGGGGCCATGCACAATGAGGGGCCGCGGAGGGCCGAAGCCCGTGCGCGATCGATCCGCACCAGTAGAGAGCCCTGCCATGCGACGCACGATACGAACCGCCCGGGCAAGCGCGTCCGGCTCCGGCAAAAGACCGGTCCTGCGGAGCCTGCCGTTCTTGGCCACGGCGATCGCCGGCCTCGCCCTCACCGGGTGCGGCGGCACTTCCGACGCCGACCAGGGCCTGGAGGTGCGGCTGATCAACTACTCGGCGTGGGACGCGCGCGTCGAGCACTGTCCCGACTGTGGTTCCCACGGGCTGGTGGTCGCGGGCGACCCGGACGGTGGGGGCGCGTACCTCGGGTGGCACGAGAAGCGGCCCTGGCCGGTGACCTACCGAGTCGTCGTTCACGGCGTGGAGTCGTCGTGCCCCGTCATCACCCCGACGCCGACCGAGCCGGGCGCGGTAGGGGGCCGGGACATCATCTACGTGGTGGATCCCGGCGGGAAGTGCGTGGCCGGCCCACCCAGCTGGGACGGCCTGTTCGACTACACGCCCCCCGCGAGCTGAAACCCGCGGCCGCCTCTCCCGTCATCGCCGACGACAGGACGGGCGACGCGAAGCACGGGGTCCGGTCAGCGGCCGGGGAGGCGGGTGGTCACTTCCTGGAGCACCCACTCGTTGCCGTCCGGGTCGCTGAACGACGCGAAGGAGCCGTAGCTCGCGCGCTCGGGGTGCGGACCGGTGATCCGGTCCTTCTCCCCGGCGTGGTGGAAGACGCCGCCCGCGTCGTGGAAGACCTCGCTCACCTCGACGCCGCGGCCGACGAGCTCGGTCCGCGCCTGCTCGACGTCGGTGACGACGATGTGCAGGCCCTGAGCCGAGCCCGGGGCCGCGGTGGTCACGTCGTCGCCGAAGAGGACGGAGCACTGCGATCCGGGCGGCGTCAGGTGCACGACCCGGAAGCCCTTGTCGTCGGCGTAGTCGACGTCCAGCCGGAAGCCCATGCCCTCCTCGTAGAAGCGCTTGGCGGCGTCGACGTCGGAGACGGGCAGAACGATCACTTCGAGCTTCAGGTCCATCGTCGTCATCACTCTTCCTGTGCGGTATCGAGAGTCACCTGTCGGACAGGTGACGAGCTTGGCTCATCTCTGCATCACCTGTCAAGGCGGTGACGCACGGATGGGGCGGAGGAGGATGCGAGGCAGGCGGCTGCGAAGCGGCTCCCTAACAGGAATCCGCCCGGGAGGTCAGCGCTGGTGCGCCGGGTCGATGGCGACCTTCCGCAGCGCGGCCGTGAGGGAAGTGAGGTCGTGGCCGTCGAAGTGGTCGACGAGGTGCTGTCGCACGGTGGCCAGGAACGCCGGCCAGGCCTGCTCCAGACGGGCGAGCCCGCCATCGGTCAGCACGGCGTTCCACCCGCGCCCGTCGTCGTCGCACTTGACCCGCTGGACCCAGCCCTGCTTCTCCAGCCGGATGACGACACGGGTCATGCCGCTGAGGGAGAGGTTGCAGGCGTCCGCGAGTTCGCTCATCCGCAACCGCGTCTCGGGGGCCTCGGACAGATGCATCAAGGGCGTGTACTCGGAGAGCGGCAGCCCAGCCTCGCGGACGAGGTCGTTGTCGACCACGCGGGGCAGCACCAGCATCACCCGGCTCAGCTCACGCACGAACGCCTCCTCACTCACGGTGAGGGGCTGAAGCGGCTGCGGTGACTGCTCTCGGGACGGCACCCCTTCAGCTTAACTTCTTGACGCGTCAAGAGCACACCTCGCCATTGCGCGGCGCGGCCTGAAAGCGATCCCGGGCCGATGACGCCGCGTCAGCGGCTCTGTACCGTGGCTCGGCATGCGGATCCTTCACCTGTCCGACATCCACATCGGCCCCGACGACGCGCCGAACGCCCGTGGCATCAACGCCAGGGAGTCGCTGGCCAGGATGCTCACCGACCTGGAAGCGGTACCCGGCATCGGCGCCGTCGTCGTCAGCGGGGACGTCGCCGACGACGGCTCGCCGGAGGCGTACGCGGCAGCGCGTGACATGGTGCGGGAGTTCGCCCTGCGAAAGGGGGCCCCGGTCGTGTTCTGCACCGGCAACCACGACGAGCGCGGCGCCTTCGCCAAGGTCCTGGGCAGCGGCCATATCGGCATCGACGGAGGCGACTCGGCCGTGGCCGTCATCGACTCCCCGGAGGGCGAGCGGGCCGCGGCGAGCGTGGTCGACGGCCACCGCCTGGTCACGCTCGACTCACTCGTCCCCGGCAAGGTCTACGGCCGGGTCGGCGGCCGCCAGCTCGGCTGGCTCCGCGAGGTGCTGGCCACGCCCGCGCCCCACGGAACCGTGCTGGTGCTCCACCACCCGCCGGTCACCCTCGACGTCGAGGTCCAGAAGACCCTGGGGCTGCAGGACGCGGCCGGGCTGGCGGACGCCGTGCGCGGCACGGATGTGCGGCTCATCCTCTGCGGGCACTTCCACCTCCAGCTCCTCGGCCACCTCGCGGCCGTTCCGGTGTGGGTGACCGCGGGGGTCCTCAGCCGTATCGACCTGACGGCCCCGCCGGAGACCGAGCGGGCCGTTCGCGGGGCCTCGGCGACCCTCGTCGACCTCGGTGGTCCGTACGCCCCGATGTTCCACGTGCTCCACGCACGCGATCCACGGGCCGGCGAGACGGTGTACGAGCTCGACCGCGACCAGCTCCGCTCGGTCATCGACCGGCTGGGGCCCGGCGCCTGATCAGGGGGTGACGAGGACCTTGCTGACCAGCGGCAGGTGGTCCGACGCCGTCTCGTCCACGTGCACGACGTGCGTGAGGAGCGGCTTCACCTTGTCGGTGGTGTAGATGTCGTCGATCCGCTCGGTCGGGGCCTCCGCGGGGTAGGTCGCCCCGTCGCCGCGCGGGTGCAGGGACTTGGCCCAGGCGTCGGTGTAGGTGCTCTGCAGCGGCTGGGACTCCGGCGCGGTCGGGACGGCGTTGAAGTCGCCCACGAGGATGGCCGGCTCGGTGTCGCCGATCTTGTCGACGATCTGCGGGGTCTGCTGCAGCCGGTCGGTCTGCGAACTCGCCGCCAGGTGGGTGCAGTAGAAGTGCACGGTCTTGCCGTGGACGTCGAGGGTGGCGTGCAGCAGGCCGCGCTGCTCCTGGCCGGGCGACTTGTAGAGCCAGGTGTTGTCCGACTCCGTGATCGCGTAACGGGACAGGATCGCGGTGCCGTACTGGATCCTGTGGTCGCTGCCGGCCGGGGGCGCGTTGTCGATGTTGGCGCCGAACACCACGTGGTAGCCGAGCAGCGCGGCCAGATCGGCGGCCTGGTCGGCCCAGTTGCTGCGCCCGGAGTAGTGGTTGTCGACCTCCTGCAGCCCGACCACGTCGGCGCCGCTCTTGCGGACGACGTCCGCAATGCGCTGGACGTCGAGCACGTCGTCGGTGCCCTGTGCGTGGTGGATGTTGAACGTCATCACGTCCAGCACACGGGGCCCTCTGGCCTCGGTGGCCGAGGCCTGGGCGATCCCGGTGGTGGTGACGGTGGCGAGCGAGACGACGACCGCGAGTGCGGACAGGGTCCTGCGCAGCATGGGGGGATCCTCCTGGGGTGGGGACGGGGTCAGGAACGATCACGATCGTCATCTTCTCCCCTGGCGGACTTGTGACCGCGAAGTGAACAGTCCTCCGACTCCCCGTGGAGAACCTGCAGGTCATCCACGGGGAGCGTCCCCACCGCCGGGCGGGGCGGATCAGACGGTGCCGCTCTCCCACCACCAGGAGCCGGAGCCGTAGGAGGGGTACTGGAGGCGGCTGTCCACGTGCTGCCAGGAGTGCGTGTAGGCCTCCAGGCCGGAGAATCCGCAGGTTTCGGCGATCCTGTACGTCTGGAGGGTGGAGTGCCCGGACACCACGATGTCCGCGGCGACCCCGTAGACGTGCATGCTGTTGGAGGCGCCGCCCACGGAGGCGTTGTGGGCGACGCTGCGGAAGCCGGAGTTGACGGTGATCGCGCTGTTGCCGGCCTTCTTGCGCACCGCCTCCAGCTTGTACATCAGCCGGCGCACGTTCTCCTTCACCTGGGTGGCGCCGACCTTGCCGCCGCCGAATCCCGTGCCGTCGTTGGAGTGGAACTCGGTCCATTCGAAGTGCGCGGTCGAACCGTCCGCGCTCTCCAGGCTGTTGAGCACACTCTGGGTCTGCGGACCGGCGACGCCGTCCGCGGAGAGGCCGTAGGCGGACTGGAAGCGCTTGACGGCGGCGGCCGTGCCCGGGCCGAAGTCGCCGTCCCAGGCGACGTAGGTCTGACTGGCGCCGGCGGCGGCCCAGCCGCCGACGCGGATCTGCAGCTCGGTGACGTCGGCGCCGGTCGCGCCCTGCTGAAGGGTGCGCGACCACCCGTACGCCGCGGCGCGGGACGCGGATCCCAGGTTGATGACCGCCGCCATGCCGACCGCGGCCGTCAGGCCTGCCGCGCCGCGGAGCAGGGTGCGCCGGTCCAGGCCGCGGCCTGCGTCTTCTCCGGTGTTCATGACCGTTGTCTCCTCGGTTCGGGGGGAAGTGAGCACGTCAGGCGACCAGTGCCTGCCAGGTGTTGGATCCGACGATGCCGTCCACGGCGAGACCGTGCGCCGACTGGAACCCACGCACCGCACTGTCCGTGCCGGGCCCGAAGTCACCGTCCACGGCGAGCGCGGCCCCGTGCGCCTTGAGCTGGCTCTGCACCGCCTTGACCGCGGCGCCGCTGGAGCCCTGCCGGACGGTGACGATCAGCGCCTGCCAGGTGCCGGGCCCGACGATGCCGTCCACGGCGAGACCGTGCGCCGACTGGAACGCACGCACCGCACTGTCGGTCCCGGGCCCGAAGTCACCGTCCACGGCGAGCGCGGCCCCCTGTGCGGTGAGCAGGTACTGCACGGTCCTGACGCGTTCGCCGGTCGCGCCCTGCCGCACGGTGGGCCAGCCGGCGGTCGGCGGCGGGGTGTAGCCGCCGCCCCGGGCGAAGGACTGGAGTTCGGCGAGGCTGCCGTTGAAGGTGTCCTGGTCGCCGGGGAAGACGCCGGAGTCGGCGTACTGCCAGATCGTCTGGGCGGACCAGCCGGCGGGCAGCGTGCCCGGGGCGCTGGAGTAGCGCGCGATCCACAGGGGGTTGGTGGCGCCGAAGCCGCTGTTGTTGCCGGTGCAGGTGGTCCACCAGTCGGTGGTGGTGTAGATCGTCGGATAGCGCCCGGTCTTGGCGTGGACCTCGTTGCTGAAGGCCCGGATCCAGGAGACCATCGCGCTCTGGCTCAGGCCGTAGCAGCTGCTCCCGTACGGGTTGTACTCGATGTCCAGCGCGGGCGGCAGGGTCCTGCCGTCGGCGGACCAGCCGCCGCCGTGACTGGTGAACCAGTCGGCCTGCGCGACACCGCTGGAGTTGTTCGGGAGCGCGAAGTGGTAGGCGCCGCGGATCAGCCCGGCGTTGTAGGCGCCGTTGTACTGCTGGGAGTAGTCGGGGCTCGTGTAGGTCGTCCCCTCGGTGGCCTTCACGTAGGCGAAGGCGGCACCGTTGCGCTTGCCGGCCGCCCAGTCCACCGCGCCCTGGTGGGAACTCACGTCGAGGCCGGCGGGACCGGTGCTCGGGGCCGCGGCGAGCGCCGCGGTGTTCCGTCCCGCCGGGCCGAGGCGCCGCAGCCCGGAGCCGGCGTGATCGTCCTCCGGATGCGTCACGGGCGTCGGGGCGATGCGGCCGGCCGGGGCGGCCTGCGCGGCGGCGACGCCGGGGAGGGAGAGCAGCGCGGGCAGCGAGAGCAGCACGGACAGCAGCACCGCTGCCGCGGCACGTGTCCGGCGGGGGCCGGCACCGGGTCTGGGCTCGGAAGTGATGGCTGCGGGCATGTGTCCTTCCAAGGGTCGGGTCCGACAGGCCTGATTTATCGCGTTCATGACAACACACACGTCACTACGCGGGTAGACTCGGCCGGTGAATTTGCTGTGAATGGCCACCGACGTGAGGCGACCCGCCCCGCCGGCTCCGCCTGCCCGAGGCCGCTCGTGTGCGCGTCGCCCGGCCGGGCTTGACCCTCGACTTGGTGCAGGGCGCAGAGTCCCGGGTGTGGAGAGCGAGATGCGCGGTATCGGTGAGATGGCCCGGGACAGTGGACTGGGTGTGAGCGCCCTGCGGTTCTACGACCGTGCCGGGGTGCTGGTCCCGGCCTGGGTGGATCCGGTG
This sequence comes from Streptomyces sp. NPDC058691, assembly GCF_042714775.1. Lineage (NCBI taxonomy): Bacteria > Bacillati > Actinomycetota > Actinomycetes > Kitasatosporales > Streptomycetaceae > Streptomyces > Streptomyces sp. NPDC058691. Next base: position 12,352 of record NZ_JBHXSO010000079.1, read on the forward strand.
AGCGGCTACCGCTGGTACGACGCCGGGCAGTTGGAGGAGGCCCGGCTGCTGGCCCGGCTGCGCAGGACCGGCATGCCGCTGGCGGACATCCGGCTGGTGCTGGCCGGCTGGTCCGGGCAGGACACCGACCTGGTGCGGCAGTTGCTCACATCGCATCTGCGCCGTCTGGAACGGACGCTGTCCGATGCCCGCGCCGAGTTCTCCGCGGTCCGAGCCCTTCTCGAACACAGGGAGAATCCCATGACGTCGTACGGCACCGCCGCCGCCACCGCCCGGCTGACCGTCTCCGCACCCGAGCTGGCCGCGGCACTGGACGCGGTCCGCTTCGCCGCCGGCACCGACCCGGAACTGCCCATGCTCGGCGGCGTCCTGTTCGACATCGAGGGTGAGACGCTCCACGTCGTCGCCACCGACCGGTACCGGATGGCGGTCGCGCAAACCGCCGCCACCGGGCACGGCGGCCCCCGCGCACAGGTCATCGTGCCGTCCCCGCTCGCCGACGCGATGCGGGCGCTGCTGAATGACGGCGATTCCGCCCTGCTCACCGTGGACGGCGACCGCGTGGCCCTGGAGGCCGGGGACCGCCAGGCGGTCGGCCGGCGCCTCGACCACGACTTCCCCGACTACCGCCGCCTCGTCCGTGTGCCGGCGGGGCGGCGCGCCATCGTCGATGTCGCGGCGTTCCGGGCGGCGGTGGAAGCCGGCCCCGTGCGCGCCGGTGAGGTGCGCGATCAGGACGGCGTTCCCTTCGACATCGTCGTGCTCAACGTGACGGACGACGGCACGGTGGGTGTCTGCGAAGACGGCGATGAGGGCGACGGCGACGCGGGCAACGAGGCGGGCAACGTCGCCGTCAATCGCGACTTCCTGCTGCACGCCCTGGCCGCGGGAGCCCGGGACCGGCTGATTCTGGAGTTCGGCGCCCCCACCGCTCCGCTGGCGATCCGCAGGACCGACACCGAGGACGCCTTCTCGCTCCTGATGCCCGTCCGTCTGGAGGACTGACCGACGCGAATGCCGATGCCGGCAACGGCCCGGGCGGCGCCGTCAACGCCGCCCGGGCCGACCGGTCAGGCGCGGGAGAAGAGCCCGATGCCCTCGGGGACCGGGCGCTCGGCGCCACCGGTCGGGTGGTTGCGCACGACGGGCTTACCGGTCACCTCGTCGCGGGTCACCAGGGTGGAGGAGCCGCCGCCGTCCAGGTTGACACCGTTGTCAGCGCCCACGTTCTGGAAGACACCCGCGAGTTCGGCGACGGTCAGGCCCGCGCCGCTCTCCGCGGTGCCGTCCAGCACCAGCAGGTACAGCAGCCGGCCGCCGTCACCGAAGGCCGCACCGGTGCGGGTCGCCACGGCCTTGTTGTCCAGGCCCGCGATCGGCTTGCCGTCGCGCAGCACCGGGTTGCCGCCGACCGCGAACTTCAGGCGGTTGCCCCCGGCGGAGTCCAGGTCCTCGGAGACCCGGATGTGCTCGCCGATCTCCAGCGAGCGCAGCTCCGCCGCGCCGGCCTCGCGGCCGACCAGGACCACGGAGTCCGCGTCGATGGCGCCGGCCCCGATCGTGGACGAGCCGGACACCACGCGGTTGTTGCGCACGGTCACCTCGTAGACGTCCGTGCTGCACGCGGCGGCCCGCACGGTGTCGGTGCCGCAGGTGGCGCGCTTGCGCGAGACGTCGCCCCACTGGGAGGTGAAGGCGCCGACCCCGCCGACGGGGATCGCGTACTGGTTGAACCCGTCGAGACCGAGCTCCTTGTCCCGGTGCCCCTTGATGGAGCCGTCGAGGGTCAGCGAGTCCAGGTGGGCCACGTTCTTGTAGTCGACGCCGATGACGTCGCGGGTGGACGTGCCGGGCGACAGGCCCGGCCCGAAGCGCTGGCCGTTCGGCACGGCGGACTTGAGCGCCACACCGTTGTCGATGGCCGGGCCCACCGCGGAATTCGTGGCCGCCACGCCGGGGTGCTGCGTCTCGTCGATGTTGAAGAAGTCGGCGTTGATGCCGGCGACCGCACCCTGTGCCGAGACCAGTTGGGAGAGCTTCGTGCGGGCGGAGACCTTGCCGGGGGTCAGCATCCCGACCGCGACGTGGCTGTCGCTCAGGTCGGCGGTGATCAGGTGGCCGGTGACCTTGCCGTGCGAGGCGGTCACGGAGAAGGCCTGGTAGGTGATGCCCGGCGCGACGGTCACGTCCTCCGCCAGCCGGACGCGCTCGACGGCGTCCGCCTGGGTGATACCGGCGCCCAGGACCATCACGCTCATGGTGATCGTCGCCGCAACGGACGCGGCCGCCGTACGGGCCCGCCCTGTCATTCTGGTCATGTATGTCCCGTCATATGTTCATGCATGGCGCACGAATATCCGCCGGAGCCATGAGAAGGGGCCCGGAGGAATAGCCGGTGGCAGTTCGCTGACGGGGCGGCGAATCTTGGTGGACCGCCGGAGAGGCCGGAAGGGCGGGACACGGCACCGGAACGCGCCGGCCGCGGGCAGGTCCCGCCCCCTCTCCCCCGTCGGCACCGCGTGCTCAGGCGGCGGCGCCGAACCACCGGGGCAGCCGGTCGAGCAGCTCCCGCTGGTCCTCACCGGCCCAGGCCACATGGCCGTCCGGCCGCAGCAGCACCGCGGGCACGTCCAGTTCCTCGCCGGGGTCGACGACATCGACGACGTGGTCGACGCGGTCCGCCCAGCCCGCCACCGAGAGCCGGCCGCCGGTCTGGTCGAGCAGCAGTCCGCGGCCGCCGTGCATCAGCGCGTAGAGGCGCCCCTGCTTGAGCCGCACGTCCCGCAGCCGCTGGCCGAGCAGTTCGTGGCCCTCGCCGAAGTCGTAACGGACCCCGATCGCGGTGATCTTCTCGATCAGATACCGGTTCACGTCCTCGAAGTCCATCAGTTCCGACAGCAGCCGGCGCACCGAACGGGGGCCCGGCTCGGTGGACATCAGCTCCATCTGCGCGCGGGTGTTCTCCAGCACGTCGGCGGCCACCGGGTGCCGTTCGGTGTGATAGCTGTCCAACAGCCCTTGTGGCGCCCAGCCGTTGACCTCGCCGGCCAGTTTCCAGCCGAGGTTGAACGCGTCCTGGATGCCGAGGTTGAGGCCCTGTCCACCGGTCGGCGGGTGGATGTGCGCCGCGTCGCCGGCCAGCAGCACCCGGCCGGTCCGGTAGCGCTCGGCCTGCCGGGTGGCGTCGCCGAAACGGGACAGCCGACGCGGTGAGTGCACGCCGAAGTCGGTCCCGGCGAACACCCGCAGCTGCCGCTTGACCTCCTCCAGGGTCGGCGGGACCGAGCGGTCGCCCGCGACGCCCTCCGCGGGCACGACCACGCGATACACCCCGCCCCCGAAGGGCCCGAGGCCGAACCGCTTCTGCGTCTTGCGGACTTCGGCCACCACGGCGGCCACCTCCTCCGGGGACGCGGTCACCTCCATCTCCCCCAGCAGCGTCTCGACCCGGCTGGGCTCGCCGGGGAAGCCGACGCCGAGCAGCTTGCGCACCCTGCTGCGGCCGCCGTCGCAGCCGACGAGCCAGCGCGAGCGCAGCCGTGTGCCGTCGGCCAGTTCGGCGGTCACCCCGTCCTCGTCCTGGCTCAGCCCAGTCAGTTCGCGGCCACGGCGGATCTCGGCGCCGAGTTCGGCGGCGCGCTCGGCCAGCAGGCGATCGGTGGTGGGCTGCGGGATGCCGAGGACGTAGGGGTGAGCGGTGTCCAGTCGGCCGGGCCAGGGTTTGTCCATGCCGGCGAAGAAGCCGCCGCCCACGACCTGCTTCCCGAGCGCGAGGAACCGTTCCAGCAGACCGCGCTGTGCCATCACCTCGATGCTGCGCACATGCAGGCCGAGCGCGCGGACGAATCCGGCCGGCTCCGCCTCCTTCTCCAGCACAAGCGTGGCGACGCCGTGCAGCCGCAGTTCCGCGGCCAGCATCAGGCCGGTCGGTCCGCCGCCGACGACGAGCACGTCGGTCACGTCGGTCACGTCGGTCAAGAAATCCCCCAAGAGCGCACACACTTCATGAATCCCTGATTTCGGCAGGTTCTGCCGCCGGTCGGCGATTCTGCGGCACGACCCGGGTCTTGCCGCAAGGCCCCCCGTGCGCTATACGTTGAGAGCGGCAAGGGGCGCGTGACTCCTTGCCTTTCCTTTTGTCCTCGCCGTGTGCCGTCCGCTGGCGTACAGGCGAACAGGCAAAGGGGAATGCGCTTGATCGGCCGCTTCCCCTCGTATAGCAATGCTCCCGTGATGCATGGCGAGAAGATCGGGCTGCGCGCCCCTCAGGAGAGCGACGTCCACGTTCTCCATTCGGAGTTGTACGACAATGTGGCCGTGCGGTCGCGCACCGACCCCCGCCCGTGGCGGCCCATTCCACCGGGCTCAGGACAGTCGCCCTTCGCGGTGCGGGATCCGTCCGACGAGGCAGCCGCATTCTCCGTGGTGGAACTGGAGTCGCGGGAACTGGTGGGCACGGCCGGGCTCTGGGGCATCGACACGCACAACAGGTCGGCTCACATCGGCATTTCCTTGCGTCCCGCGTTCCGCGGCCGCGGGTTCGGCACCGATGTCGTGCACACGCTGTGCGCGTACGGATTCACGGTACGCGGGCTGCAGCGCCTCCAGATAGAGACCCTCGCGGACAACGCTCCGATGATCGCGGCCGCGACCAGTGCCGGGTTCGTGCGCGAGGGGACACTGCGGCGCGCCGCCTGGGTGTGCGGCGCCTTCGCGGACGAGGCCGTTCTCGGCCTCCTTGCGGACGATTGGACGCCGCGGACGTGAACAGCCCTCGTGCCGGTGGCCTGATGGGGACGGGTCCGATGGGGGCCGGCCCGGTGGGGACCGGTCCGGTGGGCACCCGGCTGGCGGCGGCCGGAGCCGCGGTCGTGATCGTCGGTGCGGGGCTGGGGCTCAGGGCGGTGGCGACGGGAAGCGTGGCCAAGTACGGCGGGGACGCGCTGTACACCCTCCTGCTCCTCGCCCTCGTCGTTCTGGTGGCCCCACGGGTCTCGCCCCTCGTGGCCGCGGGAAGCGCGCTGGCCCTCAGCTGGGCGGTCGAGTTCCTCCAGCTCAGCGACGTACCGGCGGAGCTCTCCGAGCGCAGCACCGTTGCCCGCCTCGTGCTCGGCTCCACCTTCAACCCACCCGACCTCTTCTGGTACGCGTTCGGCGCGGCCGCGGGCTGGGTCACCCACATGGCGGTGGGTGCCCTGCTGTCACGCCGGCCTGCGGCCGGTGGCCGACAGCCGGGCCGTGCGGCAAATGCGCCATTCGGGAAAATTCCTTGGACGCCGGGTCTTCCGTCGCGGGACACTCCGGTACCCCGCCTCCGTCGAGGCGCTCACTCGAATCGGACCGAGGCTCCGCCGCACGACAACACGGGGTTGTGATGGGACTGTCTGAGGCACACGCACAGACACAGAAACAGGGAGGTTCACCGGGCAAGGGCCCGGTGGTCCTCGCGCTTCGCTACTACGGACGGGAACTGTCCCGGCTGCGGCGCTGGACGGTGCCCGCGATGCTGCTGCCGGCTCTGGGCAACATCGGCATCAACTACCTCGCGCCGCTGATCGTCGCCAAGCTCGTCGGCCGCATCGCCGGCGGCGCGGACGTCGGCTTCGCCAGGGTCCTGCCCTACGTCCTCGGCTTCGCCGGCGTCCTGCTGCTCGCGGAGGCCCTGTGGCGGCTCGGCCTGCACTGCCTGAACCGTCTCGACGCCCTCGGCATCGAGCATCTGTACGTCGTCGGCATGGACGAGTTGTTCGCCAAGGACGCGGCGTTCTTCCACGACAACTTCGCCGGATCGCTGACCAAACGGGTCCTGAGTTTCGCCTCCCGGTTCGAGGAGGTCATCGACACGGCCACGTTCCAGATCGTCGGCACCTTCGTACCGCTGGCGTTCGGCTCGATCGTGCTGTGGCGCTACGAACCGCTGCTCGTCGTCGGCCTGCTGGCGATGATCGCGCTGACGGCACTGTGCGTGGCTCCGCTCATCCGGCGCCGTCAGGCGCTCGTCAGGCAGCGCGAGGCGGCGATCGCCCGGGTGTCGGGCCACGTCGCGGACAGCCTGACCAACATGGACACGGTCCGGGCGTTCGCCGCGGAGGAGCGGGAGGCCGCCGAGCACCGGACCCGCGTCGCGGAGTCGCGGCGGCTCACCCTGCGGTCGTGGGACTACGGCAATCTGCGGATCGACACACTCGTCGCTCCGCTGTCCGTGCTGACCAACGCGCTGGGCCTGCTGCTCGCGATCACGATCGGCGGCAGCGCCCACACGGGCGGGCACGGCGTGGAGGCGGTCGTGGTCGCCTTCACGTACTACAGCAACGCCACCCGGATCATGTTCGAGTTCAACCAGATCTACCGACGTCTGGAGAGCTCGATGACGGAGGCGGCGCAGTTCACCGAACTGCTGATGACCCCGGCTACCGTGCTCGACCCGGTACAGCCGGAACCGCTGCGGACCCGGTCACACCGGTCCGCCGAGGTCCGCTTCGAGCAGGTGAACTTCACCCACGCCGGCGCGGAGCCGCTCTTCGAGGGCCTCGACCTGGCGGTGCCCAGCGGCGAGAAGATCGGCCTCGTCGGACGGTCCGGCGGGGGCAAGAGCACGCTGACGCGGCTGCTGCTGCGGATGAAGGACATCGACTCCGGCCGCATCCTCGTCGGGGGCCAGGACATCAGCAGCCTGCGCCAGGCCGACCTGCGCAGTCTGATCGCCTACGTGCCGCAGGACCCCGCGATGTTCCACCGCACGCTGCGGGACAACATCGCGTTCGCCCGGCCGGAGGCCACCGAGGCCGAGATCCGGCGCGCGGCCGAGGCGGCGCACGTCACGGAGTTCGCCGACGCGCTCCCAGAGGGCTTCGACACCATGGTCGGCGAGCGCGGGGTCAAACTCTCCGGCGGGCAGCGCCAGCGGGTCGCCCTGGCCCGGGCGATCCTGCGCGACGCGCCGATCCTGCTGCTCGACGAGGCGACCAGTGCCCTGGACTCCGAGAGCGAGGTGCTCGTCCAGGAGGCGCTGTGGCGGCTCATGGAGGGGCGCACCGCGCTCGTGGTGGCGCACCGCCTGAGCACGGTCGCCACCATGGACCGGCTCGTCGTCCTCGACCGGGGGCGCATCGTCGAGCAGGGCACCCACCAGAACCTGCTGGCCTCGGACGGCGCCTACGCGAAGCTGTGGCAGCACCAGTCGGGCGGCTTCCTCGACGACACCCCGGACGAGCGGGAACGGATCGACAAGGACACCAATCTGGTGTGACGGCTCCCCTGAGGCCGCGGGCCGCCGCCGAAGGGCGGGGACCGAGTCCCCGCCCTGGCGGGCGCCCGCCTCGCGCGGTCGCGTTGGGGCGCGGCCGCTACGGGGCAAGGCTCCCGCCGAAGCGGGCGTCCGGGGACGGCGCGTGGATGGTGGCGCCGTTGAAGGACCACGAGCCGCTGGTGGTGAGTCCGCTGCCGGTTCCGGAGAAGACCCAGGCACCGCCGTCGTTCGTGTCCTCGCCGGGCGCGCCGACGACCAGGCCTGCCTTGCCGTTGCGGTCGGCGTCGATGAGCCGCAGGGCGCTGCCGAAGGCGTCGGCCTTCTCCGGGGTGCCGGGGACCTTCCATGAGTCCTGGCCGAGGGTGTGGATGTTCTTGACGGTCAGTCCGGCGGCCGATCCCCGGAACACCCAGACGGTGCCCGCGTCGGTGGCCTTGCCGATGTCGTTCCCGGGGGCGCCGATCGCGGCGTCCGCGTAGCCGTCGCCGTTGATGTCACCGACGGCGATGGCGCCGCCGAAGCTGTCGCCCTTCGTCTCGGCGCCGGGGACGCCGGGGGAACTCTGGTTCCAGACCTGGTGTCCGGACCCCTGGCCTCCCGGACCGTCGGCGCCGCCGAGGTGGACATCGACGCTGCCGCCGTCGACCAGGCATTCGCACCAGTAGTCGTAGTCGGCGGGCGAGCCCAGTACGAGGTCGGCGTAGCCGTCCTTGTTGAGGTCACCGGAAGTGCCGGTCGCGCCGCCGGTGAGCTGGCGGCCGTACGCAAGGCCCGAGCTGCCGCCGGGCAGGTACAGGGCCGAACCGTGCTTCTCGTAGAGGTACAGGCCGCCCTCGTATGCGAATTGTGTGCCGAGCACGACCAGGTCGTCGGCGCCGTCCTTGTTGTAGTCGCCGGAGGTGAGGCCCGCGGGCACGTAGTCGGACCACCACTCCGAGGGGGAGGCCACGGCGGCCACCCGCGGGCCCCTGAGGGCGGGCGAGTACTCGATGCCGTAGGTCCACACGCCGTCCCGGGTCAGGACCGCGAGCCGGGTGCCGGCGCCGGTGAACCGGCCGGTGGCCAGGCCCGTGGCGAAGCCGCCCTTGGTTTTCGGGGTGTCGTCCCGGAGCGAGAGGCTGTCGGGGCCGTGCAGCCCGCCCTTGGATCCGAACAGCACGGTCGCCGCCCCCGCATCGACGGCGGAGCCGATGTCCTTGCCGGGAATGCCGACGACGAGGTCGGCAAAGCCGTCGCCGTCCAGGTCGCCGGAGGCGGTGGACTGGCCGAAGTGGTCGGCGGTCTGCGCGAGACCTGTGATGCCCGGGGTGCTCAGGCTGAACGTCGCCCGCCGGGAGGCGGAAACACCCTTGGCCGAGCCGTACAGGACGGCGACGTAGCCCGCGCCCTTCTTGGCGCTGACGGTGCCGCCGGGAGCGGAGACGACGAGATCGGGGTAGCCGTCGCCGTTGAAGTCGTCGTGGGCCACGGCCGCCGGGGCGGCAGTGGCGGGGCTCGTCACCGCGGTGATCGTCGCGCCGATCGTCAGCAGCACGGTCGCTGCGGCCGTGGCGGAAAGGCGGCTTCTGGTGATGGGTCGCTGACTGTGCATGTCGTGGCTCCTGAGCTCGTGTCATGGGCCGGGCACGAATTCGCGGGGGTCACGGCAGGGGGCGCCCTCCCTCGCCGTCGCGTGTTGGACGAGGGATCAAGCCCAAGGGTTGTGCCGGGTAAGGGAGTTACCGCCTTCGACGCGTTGCCGGGCGGCCGGTGGGCGCCCTCCTCCGCCGCCCGGGCTCCCCGGCCTCGCCGCCGACTGCTGCGCTGCGGATTGGCGAGGTGCCATTGCGGGGGCGTAGGCGGGCAGTCGGAGAGTGAAGTGCGCGCCTTTGGCGGTGGGAACGAGGGCCAGCGTGCCGTGGTGGGTGGTGGCGATGCGGTACGCGATGGCAAGGCCGAGACCAGCGCCGCCGGAATCGCGGGCGCGAGCGTCGTCCAAGCGGGTGAAGCGTTCGAAGATGCGCCGGCGGTGCTCCGGTGGAATGCCGGGACCGTCGTCGAGAACTTCGAGGACGACTTCATGGTGTCCGGTGTCGTAGGTCAGGCGAACGGAGATGACGGCGGTCGCGTGGCGTTCGGCGTTGTCGAGGAGGTTTCCCAGGACCCGGGCCAACAGGGCGCGATGACCACGGATGGTGAGCGGGCCGGGATCGATCTGCGTGATGAGTGCGAGATGGAAAGGGAGGCGCCGGCGGGCGGTCTCCTCACGGACCAGGTCGGTCATGTCGGTCTGTCGGCCGCCTTCTGCGGCGGCGTCGGCATCGAGGCGGGCAAGAAGCAGCAGGTCGTCGGTGAGGTCCTGCAGACGTATGGCGTCTCCGAGGGCATCGGCGACGACCTGGGGCCAGTCGGCGGTGTCGGGACGGTTGTAGGCGAGTTCGAGTTCGGTGCGCAGACAGGCAAGAGGGGTGCGCAGTTCGTGGGAGGCGTCGGCGGTGAACTGGCGCTGCCGATCCACCGCGGTCTGGAGGCGGTCCAAGGTGGTGTTCATCGTCGCGGCCAAGAGGGCGATCTCGTTCCCGACAGGAGGCACCACTACTCTCCGGTCGAGGTGGTGGGCACTGAGCTCGGCGAAATCGGCCCGGATGGCCTCGACCGGGCGAAGAATGCGACCGGCGGACGTCCATGTCACGGCGGACATCAGGAAACTGGTCAAGACCACGCCGCCGGCCAGCGACCACACAACGGTGTTCAGGCGCGCCTGCGCCCCCTGCAAGTGCTGAAGCACCGCCGACTGCGCCACCTCGTCCGCGTGCCCGCCGAGTACCGGGTGCCTGCTGGCAGGGTCGGTCCACGGCCAAAGGGACAGCTCCCACCCGGACCGGACCACTGCCTGGTAGTCGTAGGACGGTCCGGCACCCGGCTCCAGATACGACCCCTGCATCAACCCGGGTGGCTCCTGGAGCAGGGAGCTCCGGAATCCAGCCGCACCAGCGGCGGCCCCGACGGCGAGCGGGGCGAAGGCCACCGCGGCGGTGAGCAGCGTGAGCCGCATGCGCATGGTGGCGGGGCGCAGCCGGCGAAGCGGCGAAAGCCGTCCGGTCCGTTTCATGGCCGGGTGCCTCCCGCGGCGTCCAGGAAGTAGCCTGCGCCACGTATGGTGCGAATGGTGCGTCGGCCGAAGGGAGTGTCGAGTTTGCGGCGCAGGGCGCTGATGTAGACCTCGACGATGTTGACGTCGCCGTCGAATCGATCGTCCCAGACGTGCTCGAGGACCTCGGTTTTGGAGACCGTTTCCCCGCTCCGCCGGCCCAGGTACTCCAGGACGGCGAATTCGCGGGCGGTCAGGGCCACCGGCGTAGTGCCGCGGCGGCAGCGGCGGGCAGCCGGATCGATCTCCAGGTCACCGATTCGCATGACAGCAGGACGTTCGGGACGCCCACGTCGGATGAGGGCGCGCAGGCGGGCGGCGAGTGCCACAAAGGAGAACGGTTTGGTGACGTAGTCGTCGGCGCCGGTGTCCAGGCCCTCGGCCTGATCGAGTTCGCCGTCCTTGGCGGTGAGCATCAGCACCGGAGTCCAGCACCCGGCCTCGCGGAGGCGGGCGCACAGCCCGTAGCCGTTCAATCCCGGCAGCATCACGTCCAGCACGATGGCGTCGTAGTCGTTCTCCAACGCCGACTCCAGTCCTTGCGGCCCGTCGTGAGCGTTGTCGACCGCGTACCCCTCACCGACCAGTCCGCGGCGCAGCAGTTCTGCCAGCCGCCGGTCGTCCTCGACCACCAGTATTCGCATGCCGCCAAGCATGACCTCCCGGCGCTGAAGGGAGCCTGAAGACACTTCAGGAAGCTTCAGCTTCCCCACAGGCTTGTCGTGGCACAGTCATTCAAAGCCCGCAACGCCCGGGGGACGAAGCGGGCCCAGCGGGGGCTCCAGAGGGCAGGCGACGGGGGTGTGCCGTCCTCGGGAGCTCCCGCTTGCGCCCCACTGCCACGGCATGGAACGCCGGCCCCCTGCGGCCGCCCGTTCGGACAGGAGGGGGCCGGGCACCGCGGACCACCGAGGCACTTGCGTCAGGTCCGCCGCGCGTCCGCCGGTTCCGCGAGCTGCCCGAACGTGGCGATCCGCGAGTGGTGTGCGGCGTGTGGCAGTTCACGCCCTTCCGGCAAGGCGGTCAGACGCTCGCCGGAAAGGCTGCCGAGTCAACTCTCCAGGGCAGTGCGCTCATTCACGCATCTGGGTGTAGGGCAGCACCACCGCCGCCCGGCCTGGGCTCGACGAGGAGTGGCGGCACGGGCGCACGACTCACGTCCCGCACTGGACGCCATTGCGTGAACAGGCATGTGCGGACAGGTAGTTGACATTGCGACAACACTGCCGATCTTTGCCAGCTGTTTACCTGCTGATTGCCCACAGCTGTGAGCATCTGCGTTCTCTGCCCGCTGTGTTACGGAGATGCGATGCCACCGAAGAGAACCCACGCCGTGCTCGCGACGATGGCCGTCGCGGCCGGCACACTGGCCTCCGCGGGCCAGGCGGACGCGCACCAGAAGCCGCACCAGCCGCCGGCCTTCAGCCGCACCGCGACCTACCCGGTGTTCCAGAACCGTCCGGCCGGGGAGGACCCGGCCACGGCGACGGTCGCCGAGATCTCGGCGGTCAGCGAGGACGGCCGGACCCTGGTCTACACCGACGCGCTGGCCAAGCGGATCGGCTTCCTGGACATCAGCAGGCCCGACAGCCCGCGGGGGCTCGGCACGCTGTCGCTGGCCGAGCTCGGCAACACCGAGGACGAGCCGACCTCCGTGGCGGTGGTCGGCCAGTACGTCCTGGTCGTCGTGAACACCAGCGCCGACCACGCCCACCCCTCCGGCCGCCTCGACGTCATATCGCTGCGCGACCGCAAGCGGGTGAGCAGCTTCGACTTGGGCGGCCAGCCGGACTCCATCACGATCACCAAGGACAAGCGGTACGCGGCGATCGCGATCGAGAACGAGCGCGACGAGGAGGCGACCCCGCCCGGCGGTGAGGAGGGCGACCTGCCGCAGGCCCCGGCCGGTTTCGTGCAGATCGTCGACCTCAAGGGCAGCTCGCCGCAGCACTGGCGCACCCGGGCGGTCCCGCTGACGGGGGCCGACGGCAGCGCGCTGCCCGTGCTGGCCGGCGCCGGGATCGCGGAGCCCACGGACCCGGAGCCGGAGTACGTCACCGTCAACAGCCGTAACCAGCTCGCGGTGACCCTCCAGGAGAACAACGGCATCGTCCTGATCGACCTGTCGACGGGCCGCATCACCAAGGCCTTCAGCGCCGGCACGGCCACCGCCGGTGGCATCGACACCGTCAAGGACGGCGTGATCGACCAGAGCGGCTCGATCACCGACGTGCGGCGCGAGCCCGACGCGATCAACTGGATCGACGACCGCTACCTGGCGACTGCCAACGAGGGCGACTGGAAGGGCGGCAGCCGCGGCTGGTCGATCTTCGACAGCCGCACCGGCAAGGTCGCCTGGGACGCGGGCAACACCTTCGAGCGGATCGCCGTCCGTTACGGCCTGCACAACGAGGACCGCGCGGGCAAGAAGGGCACCGAGCCGGAGGGTGTGGTCGTCGCCACCTTCCACGGTGTGCGCTACGCCTTCGTGGGCTCCGAGCGCAGCAACTTCGTCGCCGTCTACGACCTGAGCCGGCCGACGGCCCCGGTCTTCCGCCAGGTGCTGCCCGCCACCAACGGTCCCGAGGGGCTGCTGCCGATCCCCTCGCGCGACCTGCTCGCGGTCTCCAGCGAGGAGGACGACGCCTCGGTCAACGTCCGTGCCTCGGTGAGCCTGTTCGAGCTGGGCAAGGACACCCCGTCGTTCCCGAGCCTCGTGTCCGCCTCGGACGCCGCCGGCGCACCGATCGGCTGGGGCGCGCTCGGCGCGCTGTCCGCCGTGCCCGGCCGGTCGCACGAGCTGTACACGGTCACCGACGCGGCGTACTCCGTCACCAGGATCCTGACCATCGACACCTCGCGCCGCCCGGCGGTCATCACGCGGGCGCTCACCGTCAAGGACGCCGACGGCAAGCCGGTCGGCTACGACGCCGAGGGCATCCACGCCCGGCCGCAGGGCGGTTTCTGGCTCGCCGTGGAGGGCGCGACCGGCGACGGCAACAAGCTGGTGCGCCTCGACCGCGACGGGGTGACCCGGCAGGTCGTCACGCTGCCGGCGGACGTCGCCGCGGGCCTGGCGAAGCAGGGCTTCGAGGGCGTCACCGCCACCACCGACCGCCACGGCCGCGAGGTCGTCTGGGCCACCCTGCAGCGCGAGGTCAAGGGCGACCCGGCGGGCGTCGTCCGGCTCGGCCGGTACGACGTCGAGGCCGGGACCTGGAGCTGGTTCGGCTACCGGATCGGCACCACGACCACCCCCGGTGACTGGATCGGCCTCTCCGAGATCACCGTGGTCGGCGACAAGCTCGCCCTCATCGAGCGCGACAAGCTGAACGGCCCGGCCGCCGTGAACAAGCGGATCTACACGGTCGACCTGCCCAAGTCCGCCGCGCCGGCCGGTGCGTTGCAGGTGCTGCCCAAGAAGCTCGCCCATGACGTGCTGCCCGACCTGCGCGCGACGAAGGGCTGGACGCAGGAGAAGCTCGAGGGCCTGACCGTGGGCGGCGACGGCGAGGTCTACGCCGTGACCGACAACGACGGCCTGGCCGACGCCACCGGTGAGACGGTCTTCCTGCGCCTCGGCTCGAGCAAGGGGATCTTCGGGCGCCGCTGACCTGTCACACCACGTACGCGAACGGGCGCCGGGCAATGCCCGGGGGCCGGTCGCCGGCGGGAGCGTGGTTACGCGACAGGGCACGCCCGGGCCAGGGACTTTTTAA
>NZ_JBHXSO010000080.1:0-26421 GCF_042714775.1 Streptomyces sp. NPDC058691
GTCACATCGAGCCAGTAAGGGCTTCGCCCGGAATGACCATGTCGGTGTACAGTGACGTCATGCCTGCCAGGACGCCGCGCGCCGCCACTCGGGAAGACTCCGTGCCCGAGACCGCCGCCGCGCTGGTCGACCTGCTGAACTCGCGCCCCTATGCGGGCATGCCGGACAAGCTCGACACACCCGGGACGGCCGCGACCGTGCTGCGCCCCTTCGGGCAGGAGGACGACGCGCCCTCGCCGCGGCGGGTGGAACTGGTCCGCGCCGTACGCGACGACCTGCTCGCGCTGGCCGAGGACCACGATCCCGACGATTCCGCGGGCGACTGGGCGGCCTTCTCCGGACGCGTGTCCTCCGTCACCTTCCAGCAGGACTTCTCCACCCCCGGCGCCGTCGCCATGCGGCAGACCTCGGGCGACCCCGTGGTCGGCCGGATCACCCTGGCCGTCGCCGAACTCGTCGGCGCGGGCACATGGACACGGCTGCGCCTGTGCGCCAACGAGATCTGCCGCGAGGTGTTCTACGACACCAGCCGCAGCCGCACGCGCCGCTGGCACTCGTACGAGATCTGCGGCAATCGCGCCAATGTCGCCGCGTACCGGGCCCGCACCGGCACGTCAGCCCCCGCGGGCGACAGCGGTCACTGACCGCCCCTCCGGTCCGGCCCCGGGTTCGACCCGGCTCCTGTAGCGCAATCACGCGCACCGCTCGGCGGGCCGCGCCGCGGTCGCGCTTCCCTCATCCCTGCCCATCCGCTCGGCGACATGGTCTAAGTCATATAGACCTTTACTTCGCCACGTTCGGGGTGTTAGCGTCGTAAGCGTCAGTCGCCAAATGGCGCTTACATACGACGTTCCTGGAGGAGGCGGCAGCGGTGATCGACCGCACCCCTCGCACCGCCCCTCGTCCCCCCTCACCCCTTTCACCACCCGTAAGGAAGAACATGTCCGTGTATCGAGCCGTCCAGGTGTCCGGATCCGGCGACTTCGCCCTCGTCGAGCGGGAGTTGACCGATCCGCTGCCCGGCCGGGTGCGCCTGCGCGTGGAGGCCTGCGGCGTCTGCCACTCCGACAGCCTCGCCGCCGTGGGGGCGCTGCGGCCGGATCCCTCGGTGCCGATCGTCCCGGGCCACGAGGTCGTCGGTGTGATCGACGCCCTCGGTGCCGGCGTGACCTCCTGGCAGGTCGGCGACCGGGTCGGCGTCGGCTTCCTCAGCGGTCCCTGCCACACGTGCGACTCCTGCCGCCGGGGCGACTTCGTCAACTGCGCCGCCCAGCCGACGACCGGGACGACGACGGACGGCGGCTACGCCGAGGTCGCGTACGCCCGCGCGAGCGGCCTCGTACGCATCCCGGACGGCCTGTCCTCCCTCGACGCCGCTCCGCTGCTGTGCGCCGGCCTGACCGTCTTCAAGGCGCTCCAGCAGACCGGAGCCCGGCCGGGTGAGCTGGTCGCGGTGCAGGGCATCGGCGGCCTCGGCCACCTCGGCCTGCAGTACGCACGCAGCCTCGGCTACCGGGTGGCCGCCATCGCCCGCGGCACGGAGAAGGCGCCGCTGGCGGCGGAGCTGGGCGCGGAGCACTACATCGACAGCCTCGCCACGGACCCGGCCCAGGCCCTGCAGGCGCTCGGCGGAGCCGCGGCGATCATCACCACCGCGGCCAACGGTGCCGCCATGGGCCCGCTGGTCGGCGGGCTGGCGCCGCGCGGTCGCCTGATCATCGTGGGCGCGGGCAACGAGCCGGTCCCGGTCGACCCGGTCGCGATGATCTTCGGCACCCGCACCGTCACCGGCAGCCTGACCGGCTCGTCGATCGAGAACGAGGACAACCTGCGCTTCGCCGTGCGCCAGGAGATCCGCTCGATGAACGAGGTCATGCCCCTGTCGGAAGCGCCGAAGGCCTTCGCGCACATGATGTCCGGCCGCGCCCGCTTCCGCGTCGTCCTGGACACGCGCGGCTGACGAGCGGCCACGATCGCGACCACGGCACCGCCGCCCGGCCTACGCGCCGGGCGGCGGTTCCGGTCGCGTTCCGGCCGGCGCGGCGACGCCGTCGTGGTCCGCCAGCGGATGCGCGGGCCGGTCGCCGCGATGATCCTGGACGTGGATCCGCTGACATCACACAGGCTAAGGACTGGTCCCCATGAAGGTCGGCGTCGTCGGAGCGGGCTCCGTGGGAGCCGCCACCGCGCTCTGCCTGGTCGAGCGGGGCGGCATGTGCCGCGAGATCGTCCTGATCGACCGCGACACCAAGCGGGCGGACGGCGTCGCCGCCGATCTGCGCTACGCCGCCCCGCTGTCCCCCACCGTGCGGGTGCGCGCGGGCGGCTACGCGGACCTGTCCGGCGCCGCCCTCGTCGCGATCACGGCAGGCGTCAACGAGCGCGGCGGCGGTGCGACCGACCGCTCCGACCCCGAGGGGCGGTTGCGGCTGCTGGACACCAACACCAAGGTGTTCGCCGACGTCGTGCCCCAGGTCGTGGCGGTGGCGCCGGAAGCGGTCCTCATGGTCGTCACCGACCCGCCCGAACCTCTTGCCGAGGTGACGCGGCAGCTCGCCGGGCACGACCGCGTCTTCTCCACCGGCACGCTCATCGACAGTCTCCGCTTCCGCGTCCACCTGGCCGACCTGCTGCGGGTGAAGCCCGGCGACGTGCAGGCGATGGTCGTCGGCGAGCACGGCACCTCGGAGGTGCTGCTGTGGTCCTCGGCCACGGCCGGCGGGATCCCCGTCGCGGAGATGCTGCGGCGGTCCGGCTCGTCGGTGGCGGAGGCACGTCCGCGGATCGAGGACGCCATCCGGTACGCGAACATCACCATCATCGAGGGCACGGGCGCCAGCCAGTACGGCATCGGCGCCGTCTCCGCCCGCCTCGTCGAGGCGGTGCTGCGCGACGAGGGCGCGGTCCTCCCCGTCGCCGCGCACTCCGCCGCGTACGGGACGACGCTCTCGCTGGCGGCGGTGCTGGGCGCCGAAGGCGTGCGCGAGGCGTTCGAGCCCGCCATGGACGACGAGGAGCGCGAGGGGCTGATCCTCAGCGCCGCCGTCCTCCGCAAGGCGGCGGACCGGGCGCTCGGCCTGCTGTGACCGCGGGCGCTTCCCGTTCGGGCTACGGGATCGGGCCCGCGCCGGCTCCCCCGCACGGCCGGCAGTGCACGTCCTGCCGGCCCGCCGACGGCGCGCCGATCCAGAGCAGTTGACGCTCCGCGCGCCGATGCCGAACAGGACACGCAGCACCGAAAGGTGACCGCGGGGCCTCCGCCCGGAGGGCCCCGCGGTCACCTGTGACGGCGTCAGCCGAGCGCCTCCTGGAAGCTGCCGGAACCGGTGGCGGCCACGATCGTCTCCCGGAGCTCCGGGCAGCCCTGCTGTGCCGCGTCGTCGAGGTCCGAGCCCGTCCGCGGCTTCTGGTCGGGGTGCTCGCCGACCCAGCCGGCCAGGGCGATGGCCAGCTGCGCCTGCGCGCCGACGTCCGACCCGACGCCCTTGACGTCCGGCTCCACGTCCTTCAGGAACGCGCAGAACGCCGCGCTGTCGACCGGATTCCCGTCCTTCTGCGGGGCCTTGGACACTCCGCTGTCCGGCGCGCCGTCACCCGTCCGCGACGCGCCGGAGGACGGCGCGTCCGCCGCTCCGGATGCCCCACTGCCCCCGCACCCGGTCACCAGTAGCAGCAACAGGGCTGCGGACACTGCGTACTTCATGACTCCCCCTCCCGCGCGAACGCCCCCACGGCATCCGGCCGCCGCAGCCTAGTGAGTACCTGCCGTGGCCGTCCCGCCTTCGGCGCGGGCGTTCCGTACGGTGACACAGCCGTGGTCGCCGGATGACTGATGCCAGGTCACGGCGGGCGTCCCGGCTATTGGCTGACCCTTCATCACGGTGACACCTGGCAACGCTCGACGCGTCAACGCGGTTCGACAAAGCTGATCCGGGCATGTCAATCAGGCCGCGCTCCCCCCGCCGCGGCCGACCAGGAGGACGCAGTGAAGAAAAGCCCCCGGATCCGCAGACTCTCCGTCGTCTTCGGCGGCGCCGCCGCGCTGGTACTCGCCCTGCCGGGCGTGGCTTTCGCCGCCCCGCCCCCCGCCCTCCCCGCCAACGCGGACAGCTTCGAGCAGGGCTTCGAGCCTGCCTTCGACTACGACACCGACGGCTGCTACTCCTCGCCCGCCATCGGCCGCGACGGGGTCGTCAACCCGGGTCTCAACCCGACCGGCGCCCTCAACGGCAACTGCCGCGACGCCTCGGACCTGGACAACACCAACGGCTACTCGCGCTACAAGTGCAACAACGGCTGGTGCGCGATCATCTACGGTCTCTACTTCGAGAAGGACCAGGCCATCCCCGGCATCAGCCTCGGCGGCCACCGCAACGACTGGGAGCACGTCGTCGTCTGGGTGCAGAACAACCAGGCGCGGTACGTGGCCACTTCCGCGCACGGCAACTTCAATGTCTACAGCGCCGACCAGGTCCGCTGGGACGGCACGCACCCCAAGGTCGTCTACCACAAGGACGGCGTCGGCACCCACTGCTTCCGGCTCGCCAACACCAACGACGAGCCGCCCGAGAACCACTACCACACCTGGCAGTACCCGACCCTCGTCGGCTGGAACGGCTACCCCGCGGGCCTGCGCGACAAGCTCAGCGCGTACGACTTCGGCAGCGCCGTCTTCGGCCTGAAGGACGGCAACTTCAACGCGCACCTGGCCAAGGCCCTGCCGGCCGGGATCCCGTTCGACCCCAACGCCTGATGACGAACGCCGGGGACGGGAGGGCGCTCACGCCGACCGCCGTCCCGTCCCCGGTTCCCCCGCCCCCGGCCCCCCTCGGGCGCGGTGTCAGGCCGCGTCGAGGGCGGAGAACTCCTCAGCTGTCAGCACGACTTCGGCGGCGGCCACCGAGTCGCGGATGGTCTCCGGCCGGCTGGACCCCGGGATCGGGACGACGACCGGGGACTTGGCGAGCATCCAGGCCAGGCACACGCGCTGCGGGCTGACGCCGTGCGCCTCGGCGACCTCGGCGAACCGCGCGTAGGCGGAGCCCAGTTCACGGGCCTGGGAGATGCCGCCGAGCGGGCTCCAGGGCAGGAACGCGATCCCGAGCTCGTCGCACAGCCGCAGCTCCGGCTCGCTGGAGCGGAAGGCCGGGGAGAACTGGTTCTGCACGGAGACCAGACGGCCGCCGAGGATCTCGTTCGCCAGCCGGATCTGCTCGGGGTTCGCGTTGGAGATGCCGGCCATGCGGATCTTGCCCTCGTCGAGCAGGTCGCGCACCGCGCCGACCGAGTCGGCGTAGGGCGTCTTCGGGTCGGGGCGGTGGAACTGGTACAGCCCGATCGCCTCGACGCCCAGGCGGCGCAGGGAGTCCTCGCACGCCTGCTTGATGTGCGCGGGCGAACCGTCCAGCGTCCAGCTGCCGTCACCGGGGCGCAGGTGGCCGCCCTTGGTGGCGACCAGCACTTCGGAGCCGCGCTCGTGCGAGGCGAGGGCCTTGGCGATGAGCGATTCGTTGTGGCCGACCTCGTCGGCGTGGAGGTGGTAGGCGTCCGCGGTGTCGATCAGCGTCACGCCCGCGTCGAGCGCAGCGTGGATGGTGTCGATGGACCGTGCCTCGTCCGGCCGCCCCTCGATCGACATGGGCATCCCGCCCAGGCCGATCGCGCTGACCTCGATGTCACCGATGCGGCGAGTCTGCATGAGTCCGTGGCCTTTCTGGACGAGCGTCCCAGCGGGTCTGCCCGGCTGGTCGTGCCGGCACGACCGGAGGTGTTCCGCGGCCGGGCCGGCACGCCTCACAGCCTGACCCCATCCCGGCCCACACGTCCAACAGGAGAAAGCGAACACATTCAGGAGTTACGCTTCTGAATCATGGAACTACGGCATCTGGAGCACTTCGTCGCGGTGGCGGAGGAACACCACTTCACCCGCGCCGCCGAACGGCTGATGATCTCCCAGTCGGGGCTGTCCGCCTCGGTACGCGCCCTGGAGCAGGAACTGGGCGCGCCGCTGTTCGTGCGCAGCACCCGCAGTGTGGAGCTGACCGCCGCGGGCGAGGCGCTGCTCGCCGAGGCCTCCCGGGCCCTGTCCAGCGTGCGCGCCGCCAAGGAGGCGGTGGACGCGGTGCAGGGCCTCATGCGAGGCGTCCTCACCATCGGGACCGAGCAGTGCGTCGCCGGAGTGGACCTGCCCGCCCTGCTCGCCCGCTTCCGCTCCCGGCACCCCGGTGTGGAGATCCGGCTGCGACAGGCCGGGTCGGCGGCGCTGGTCCAGGACATCACCACGGGCCGGCTCGACGTGGCGTTCACCGCGCTGTGCGGGGAGGCCCCGGAGGGGGTCCGCCTCCAGCCCCTGACGCGGGCGCCCATGGTGGTGCTCTGCCATCCGGACCATCCGCTGGCCGGAGCGGGCAAGGTGGACTGGGACGAGCTGGGCGGCGAGGTGTTCGTGGACTTCCACCCCGACTGGGGGGCGCGCGGCCTGAGCGACCGGGCGTTCGCGGCCAACCGCGTGCACCGCCGGGTCGCCCTGGAGGTCAACGACGTGCACAGCCTCATCGACCTGGTGCACCACGGGCTCGGCATCGCCGTCGTGCCGCTGCCCATAGCCCGCAAGGAGCACGCGTCGGGTCTGTGCACCCTCGACCTGGTGGGCGCCGAGGACCACCAGTGGGAGGTCTCGGCCGCCCTGCCGAAGGAGGACCGGGTCAGCCCGGCGGCCCGCACCCTGCTGTCCTACCTGCCCTGACCGGCCGGCCCGCGGAGACGAGGACGGAGACGCCCATGGCCCCACCAGGAGAACGGCGAGGATCCGGTCCGCGGGCGGTGACCGCCGAGGACCGGGAGCGCCTTCGCGAGGCGCTGACCGCGACGGAGGGCGCCGCCCGGGCCGCTCTCGCGGATGCCGCGAGCGACCACGCGGGGCCGGCCGACGACTGCGTCCTCGACGCGGCCGACGAGGCGGAGCGGACGACGCGGTCCCAGGGGATCGCCGACCGCGCGCGGCACGCCCGCGAGGAGCTGCGCCTTGCCGACGAGGCACTGGGCCGCCTCGACGACGGCGGCTACGGGACGTGCGTCTCCTGCGGGCGGCCGATCGACCGGGAACGCGTCCTGGCCCTGCCCCTCGTCCGGCACTGCATCGACTGCGCTGAGGCCGCCCGGCGCTGAGGCCGCCGAGCGGCCGGGGCCGATCGCGACACGCCGTCCCCACCAGCGCCGACGTAGGCTGGCAGAGCCCGCCCGGCCGGTGTGCGGTCTCCGGACCGTATGACGGCGCCGGCTGGGCGAGCATCGTGGCGGGCCAGGGCCACGGCCCGGGTGTCAGCCGCCGTCCGCCGTTCCGCCCCCGGCCGGCGCCGAAGTGTGCTGGACACCACCGGGCCGCGGGGGACGACCGGTGTCGTCGGCGCTGCGCCGCGCGGCCTCCGCGACCGCTTCGGGCGTGATCCCGAACTCCTGGTAGATCCGCTTGTAGTCGGCCGAGGCCCCGAAGTGCTCCAGGCTCACGATGCGCCCCGCGTCGCCGACGATCTCGCGCCAGCCCTGGCCGACCGCCGCCTCGACGCTCACCCGCGCCCGGACGGCCGGCGGCAGGACCTCGTCCTGGTACGCCTGGTCCTGGGCGGCGAACCACTCCCGGCAGGGCATCGACACCACCCGCACGGTGCGGCCCTCGGCGGCGAGCAGACCGCACGCCTCCAGGGCGATCTGCACCTCCGAGCCGGTGGCCACCAGGATGACGTCCGGTTCCGCACCGGGTCCCCGGTCGGCCAGGACGTAGCCGCCCCTGGCGGCGTCGCGGGCGGGGGCGAATCCCCCGTCGGGCCCACGGTCCAGGACGGGGAGGTTCTGCCGGGTGAGGATCAGGGCGGCGGGCCGGTCCCTGTGCTCCAGGACGGTCTGCCAGCACACGGCGGTCTCGTTGGCGTCGGCGGGCCGCACCACGTCGAGACCGGGGATCGCGCGCAGCGCCGCCAGGTGCTCGACGGGCTGGTGCGTGGGACCGTCCTCGCCCAGGCCGATGGAGTCGTGGGTCCACACGTAGATCGTGGGCAGTTTCATCAGCGCCGCCAGGCGAACGGCCGGGCGCATGTAGTCGCTGAAGGTCAGGAACGTGCCGCCGTAGGGGCGGGTGAGGCTCTGCAGGGCGATGCCGTTGAGGATCGAGCCCATGGCGTGCTCGCGGATGCCGAAGTGCAGCGTGCGGCCGTAGGGCCCGCCCTTCCACATGTCGGTCTGGTGCTCGGGGGGCAGGAACGACGGCTCGCCCTCCATGGTGGTGTTGTTGCTCCCGGCGAGGTCGGCCGAACCGCCCCACAGCTCGGGCAGCACCCCGGCGAGCGCGGTGAGGACCTTCCCGGACGCCTTGCGGGTGGCCATGCCCTTCTCGTCGGCCGGGAACTCCGGGATGGCGTCCGCCCATCCCTTCGGGAACTCCTGGTCCCGCAGCCGGCTCAGCAGGCGGTCGTTGTCCGGGTTGGCAGCGCGCCACGCGGCGAAGCCCTTCTCCCACCGCGCGTGCTCCTCGCGGCCACGGTCCCGGACGGCCCGGGCGCGCTCCAGGACGGCGTCCTCGACCACGAAGTCCCGCCCCGGGTCGAAGCCCAGGACCTTCTTGGTGGCCGCGACCTCCTCGTCGCCCAGGGCCGATCCGTGCGCCTTGCCCGTGCCCTGCTTGGTGGGCGCGGGCCAGCCGATGACGGTGCGCAGCACGATCAGTGACGGGCGGTCGGTCTCCTGCTGCGCCGCGCCGACGGCCGCGAGCAGCGCGTCGACGTCCTCGACGTACTCGCCGGTGCGGATCCAGTCGACGGTCTGCACATGCCATCCGTACGCCGCGTAGCGGGCGGCCACGTCCTCGCTGAAGGAGACGTTGGTGTCGTCCTCGATGGAGATCCGGTTGGAGTCGTAGAACACCACCAGGTTGCCCAGCCGCTGATGCCCCGCGAGCGAGCTGGCCTCGGAGGTGACGCCCTCCATGATGTCGCCGTCCGACGCGATCACGTACACGTGGTGGTCGAACGGGCTGCTGCCCGGGGCCGCGTCCGGGTCCAGCAGTCCGCGCTCGCGACGGGCGCCCATCGCCATGCCGACGGCGCTGGCCAGGCCCTGGCCCAGGGGGCCCGTGGTGATCTCCACGCCCCGGGTGTGCCGGTGCTCCGGGTGGCCGGGGGTCGCCGAACCCCAGGTCCGGTACGCCTCCAGGTCGGAGAGCTCCAGCCCGTAGCCGGACAGGTACAGCTGGATGTACAGGGTCAGGCTGGAGTGCCCGCACGACAGGACGAACCGGTCCCGGCCGAGCCACTGGTCGTCGGCCGGGTCGTGCCGCATCACCCGCTGGAAGAGCAGGTAGGCCAGCGGGGCCAGGCTCATGGCCGTGCCGGGGTGGCCGTTGCCCACCTTCTGCACGGCGTCCGCGGCGAGCACGCGGATCGTGTCGACCGCCCGTACGTCCGTCGCGTCCCACCCCGCCTCCGCCGCCACGGGGATGGGCAGGTCCCGGTCCCGCTCGAAGACCGTTCCCTCGGACTGCCGGCTGGCCATACCACCACTCCCTCGCTCACTGACGGACCCGCGCGGGCGGCCCCGTACCGCCGCCCCCAGGACGACGCGTACCCCCGCATCGCGGCCGAAACGTCGGCCCCCTCCATATGACGTGAGGATCGCGCCCCGCGCGACCGCGCGCGGGGGCGCGCGGCGGCCCTGCCGGGGCCGGTCTGCGGAGGGAAAGCCGTGCGCGCACACTGATGGGGCGCGAGCCGCGATACGTGGCAGGACGACGATCCCCGGAGGGGCATGAACAGCACGGCCCACGACCCGTACATCCGTGTACGCGGCGCCCGTGAGCACAACCTGCGGAACGTCGACGTGGACATCCCGCGCGACGTCCTGGCCGTCTTCACCGGGGTATCCGGATCGGGCAAGTCCTCGCTGGCCTTCGGCACGATCTACGCGGAGGCGCAGCGCCGCTACTTCGAGTCGGTCGCCCCGTACGCCCGGCGGCTGATCCACCAGGTGGGCACCCCGGCGGTCGACGAGATCCGGGGGCTGCCGCCGGCCGTGGCGCTGGAGCAGCGGCGCGGGTCGGCGACCTCGCGGTCCTACGTCGGGACCGTGACCACGCTGTCGAACACGCTGCGGATGCTCTTCTCCCGCGCCGGCCGCTATCCCGAGGGCGCGCCGAGGGTGGACTCCGACGCCTTCTCTCCCAACACGGCTGCGGGCGCCTGCCCGGTCTGCCACGGTCTGGGCCGGGTGCACCGGGCCACCGAGGAACTGATGGTGCCGGACCCGTCGCTGAGCATCCGGGAGGGCGCGATCGCCGCCTGGCCGGGCGCCTGGCACGGCAAGAACCTGCTGGACGTGACGCGCACCCTGGGCCACGACGTGGACCGGCCGTGGCGCGATCTGCCGCGCGCGGACCGGGACTGGATCCTGTTCACCGACGAGCAGCCCGTGGTGACGGTGCATCCGGTGCGGGAGGCGGGCCGCATCCAGCGCCCGTACCAGGGCACGTTCCAGAGCGCCCGGCGGTACGTGATGCACACGTTCGCCGACTCCAAGAGCCAGACGCTGCGGGCCCGCGCGGAACGTTTCCTGGAGAGCTCGGTCTGCCCGTCCTGCGGGGGCAGCCGGCTGCGCCCGGAGTCGCTGGCCGTCACCTTCGCCGGACGGAGCATCGCCGAACTCAACGCGCTGCCGCTGGCGGGTCTCGCCGAGGTGCTGCGGCCCGCGGCACTGGGCCGCGTGGACGACCTCCCCGAAGGTCCCGAGCGGCAGATCGCCACGACCCTGTCCGCCGATCTCGTGGCACGGGTGGAGGTGATCACGGAGCTGGGGCTCGGCTACCTGAGCCTGGACCGCACGACCCCGACGCTGTCCCCCGGCGAGCTGCAACGGCTGCGTCTGGCGACGCAGTTGAGGTCGGGACTGTTCGGGGTCGTGTACGTCCTGGACGAGCCGTCGGCCGGGCTGCACCCGGTGGACACCGAGGCGCTGCTGACGGTTCTGGTGCGGCTGCGCGAGGCGGGGAACACCGTGTACGTCGTCGAGCACGACATGGACGTGGTGCGCCGGGCGGACTGGATCGTCGACGTCGGTCCGCGGGCCGGCGAGCACGGCGGCCGGGTCCTGCACAGCGGTCCGGTGGACGCGCTGGCGTCCGTCGGGGACTCCGCCACCCGCCGCTTCCTGTTCGCCTCCGGGCCCGACCCGGCGGCCGGGCGCACGCCGCGCGAGCCCTCGGCCTGGCTGCGCCTGGGCGGCGTCACACGGCACAATCTGCGCGGCCTGGACGTCGAACTGCCCCTCGGGGTGTTCACGGCGATCACGGGGGTCTCGGGTTCGGGCAAATCGACGCTGGTCGGCGTGCTCGCGGGGGTGCTGACGGAGCATCTGGGCCCGGACGGCGGCAGCGCGGACGATGTCGGCGACAGCGCCGGGGACGAGAGTGACGAGCCGCAGGACAGCCCCGCCGATCCCCTGACCGGCGTCACGGCCCACGGGCTGGAAGCCGTGAACCGCCTGGTGCGGGTCGACCAGAAGCCGATCGGCCGTACCCCGCGCTCCAACCTGGCCACCTACACCGGGCTGTTCGACGCCGTGCGCAAGCTCTTCGCGGCCACCGAGGACGCACGGCGGCGCGGCTGGAAGGCGGGCCGCTTCTCGTTCAACGTCGCCGGCGGGCGCTGCGAGACCTGCCAGGGCGAGGGCTTCGTCGCCGTGGAATTGCTCTTCCTGCCCGGCACGTACGCGCCCTGCCCGGTCTGCCACGGCGACCGCTACAACGAGGAGACGCTGGGCGTCCGATACCGGGAACGGAACGTCGCCGAGGTCCTGGGCATGACCGTCGACGCCGCGGCGGACTTCTTCGCCGACGTCCCCGCGGTGGTGCGCAGCCTGCGCACCCTGCGCGAGGTCGGCCTGGGCTACCTGCGGCTGGGGCAGCCCGCGACCGAGCTGTCGGGCGGCGAGGCGCAGCGCATCAAGCTCGCCTCGGAGCTGCAGCGCGGTCGCCGCGGCCACACGGTGTACCTGCTGGACGAGCCCACGACGGGGTTGCACCCGGCAGATGTGGAGCTGCTGATGGGGCAGTTGCACGGGCTCGTCGACGCGGGCCACTCCGTGTTCGTGGTCGAGCACGAGATGGGCGTGGTCGCCGGCGCCGACTGGGTGGTCGACCTGGGCCCCGGTGGCGGTGACGCGGGCGGCCGCGTCGTCGCGGCCGGACGGCCGGCGGAGGTGGCGCGGACGCCCGGGAGCCGGACGGCGGAGTACCTGGCGCGCCGGCTCACGGGCTGAAGGGCCCCGCGCCGTGTCGCATACCTTCACATGATCCGACATGGCACAGAATGTCCCGGTGTCCCGCGGGCGAACCGACGTCCGCCGACCCCAGGAGGACCGGCATGGGTACCACCGTCGCGGACGTCATGGTCGCCACCCTGGCGGCCTCCGGGGTACGGCGCGTCTACGGCCTGCCGGGGGACTCCCTCAACGGCTTCACCGACGCACTGCGCCGCAACGACGCCGTCGACTGGGCCCACGTGCGGCACGAGGAGGCCGCCGCGTTCGCCGCCGCCGGCGAGGCGGGGGTGACCGGCCGGCTCGCGGTCGCGGCCGGAAGCTGCGGCCCGGGCAATCTGCACCTGATCAACGGCCTGTTCGACGCGCAGCGCAGCCGCGTCCCGGTGCTGGCGATCGCCGCGCAGATCCCCCGCGTCGAGATCGGCGGCGAGTACTTCCAGGAGACCCATCCGCAGGATCTGTTCCGCGAGTGCAGCGTCTACTGCGAGATGGCCTCCACGCCGGAGCAGGTGCCCCGGCTGCTGCGCATCGCGATGCGCACGGCTCTGGAGCGCGACGGCGTCGCGGTCCTCGTCGTACCCGGTGAGGTCTTCCTCGCCGAGAGCCCGTCGTCCGGCGCCCCGCGCCCGGTGACCGGCACGCACTCGCACGTACGGCCCGACGACGAGGCCCTGACGCGCGCCGCCGAACTGCTCAACGCGGCGGAACGGCCGGCGATCCTGGGCGGCGCGGGCTGCCGCGACGCCCACGACGAGGCGGTGGCTCTGGCCGACGCCCTCAAGGCGCCCATGGTGCACTCACTGCGCGGCAAGGAGTACCTCGGGTACGACAACCCCTACGACGTCGGGCTGACCGGCCTCATCGGCTACAGCTCCGGCTACCGCGCCATGGAGCACTGCGACGCGCTGCTCATGCTCGGCACCGACTTCCCGTACCGGCAGTTCTACCCGTCCCGCGACGTGCCGGTCGTCCAGGTCGACGTGCGCGGCGAGCACATCGGGCGGCGCACCGAGGTGGACGTTCCGCTCGTCGGCACCGTCAAGGACACCGCCGCCGCGCTGCTGCCGCTGCTCCGGCCCAAGAGCGACCGCTCCTTCGCCGACCGGATGACCGGTCACTACCGGGGAGTACGCGCCCACCTCGGCCACCTGGCCGAGGGCGGCTCGTCGGACGGGCCCATGCACCCGCAGCACGTCGCCGCCGCCGTCGACCGGATCGCGAACCCGGACGCGGTCTTCACGGCGGACGTCGGCACCCCCACGGTCTGGGCGGCCCGCTACCTGACGATGAACGGGCAGCGCCGGCTCATCGGCTCCTTCAACCACGGCTCCATGGCCAACGCCCTTCCGCACGCGATCGGCATCCAGGCGTCCCACCCCGGCCGCCAGGTCGTCGCCCTCTGCGGCGACGGCGGCCTGACGATGCTCCTCGGCGAGCTGATCACCCTGCGTCAGCTCCACCTGCCGGTGAAGGCCGTCGTCTTCAACAACAGCGCCCTCGCCTTCGTGGAACTGGAGATGAAGGCCGCCGGATTCGTCAACTACGGCACCGGGCTGGACGACGTCAACCTCGCCGACGTCGCCCGCGCGGCGGGCCTCTTCGGCGCCCGCGTCGACCGCGCCGACCAGCTCGGCGACGCCCTGACCGCGGCCTTCGCCCACGACGGCCCCGCCGTGATCGACGCGCGCACAGCCCGCCACGAGCTGTCCATGCCCCCGAAGATCACCCTCGAACAGCTCAAGGGCTTCACCCTCTTCGCCACCCGCACGATCCTGTCGGGCCGCGCCGACGAGATCGTGGAACTCGCCAAGACCAACTTGCGCGAGCTCAAGTTCGGCTAGAGGGCCGGTCCCCCCGCCGGGCGGCTGTGGCGGGATGATCCCGTCATGAATGAGATCGTCCTGATGTCGGATCCGAAGGTCGCCGCGATACCCGTTGCCGAATGCGGCGAACCTCTCGTGGACGTACGCCGCGGTGGCTCCTTGCTGGTCGACACGCGCAAGCAGGATCCCGCGGAAGCCTTCGCCCACCTGCGGGAGGGTGTGCTGGCGCGGTTGCTCAAGGCTCAGGCGTCGCTTCCGCGAGGGGTGCGACTGCTGTTCGTGGAGGGGTACCGGCCCCCCTCCCTTCAGCGGGAGTACTTCGAGGAGTACGCGGGCCGGCTGCGCTCTGCCCACGCCGAATGGTCCGATGCGCAGCTTCACTCGGCCGCGAGCCGGTATGTGTCGCCGCCCGAGATCGCTCCGCACAGCGCCGGCGCGGCGGTCGACCTGACCCTGGCCGACGCCGACGGGCGCGAACTGGACCTGGGCACGCGGATGAACGCCGATCCGGAGGAGAGCGAGGGCGCGTGCTACACGGACGCCGCCGGCATCGGCGAGCGGGCGCGGGCCAACCGCCGGATGCCGGGTGAGGCGCTGGCGGATGCGGGCCTGGTGAACTACCCGACGGAGTGGTGGCATTGGTCGTTCGGCGACCGCTACTGGGCCCTGGTCACCGGGGAGGCGGCTGCCCGCTACGGCCCGCAGGACCTCATCCCCCGCGCCTGATCGGCGCACGCAGCGCGTCGGCCATGCGGCCGAGGTGGCCGGAGACCGGGCCGAGAGTGAAGAGGCCGCCGCCGGAGGCGAGTTCGCCGGCAGCGGGGAGGAGGCGGTCGTGGGCGCGCTGGAGGGCGGCGCGGTCGCCGAGGCGGAGGGCGGCGTGGGCCTCCAGGACGCAGCACACCTCGTACAGCAGGTCGGGCGGCGGTTCGGGGAGGGCGTGGAGGGCCTCGCGGGCGGCCGTGGGGCGGCCGTCCGCGAGCAGGGCGAAGGGCTCGGTCCAGGGGCGGAACGGGCCCCAGTCGAGGCCGGGGTCGATGGCGACCGGAGCGGTGGACAGCGGCTGCTCGGGGGTCAGCCGCAGGGACAGGAGCGCGAGCGGGAGCAGGCCGCGTTCGAGGCCCGGCATGCCCGCGCCGTGCAGGCGCGCGGCGGCGGCACGGTACGCGGTCGCGGCCTGGTCGGGGCGACCGTGGGCGGCGAGCCGCATCGCCCGGTACCACTGGGTGAAGACGCCGGCCAACGGCAGTTCGTGGCGTTCGGCGAGCGCGTCCGTGGCTGCGGCGTGCCGGTCGGCCGCCGCGAAGTCGGCGAGGGCAGAGCGGGCCTGGAGGCGGATGAGGTGGCCGAGCACTTCGTAGGTCACCAGGCCGTGCCGGGCTGCGAGTCCGACGAGTTCGGCGCCGATCGCGTCACGCCGCGGTGCCAGGCCGGCGCGCGTGCAGGACTGCATGAAACCGGCGTTGAGCGCGAACGCCAGGAGCGCGGGATCGTCCAGGCGGCGCGCGATTACCTCCGCCTCCCGGGCGGCCTCCGGGCCGCGCGGGGAGCGGATGCCGCGCGTCTCCAGGGCGATCGTGGCCAGCAGGCGGCAGCGCGCCGCGTCCTGGGAGCCGCCGGAGGCAGAGGCAGGCAGTGCCGCGAGTGCCCGCTCAGCCGCGGCGACGATGCGCCGGGCGAGTTCGGGGTCGTCGCTGCGGGTCCAGATCGCGGGGACGTCGTACGCGCCGATGACGCGGGCGGTCAGTTCCGGGTCGCCGAACTCCTCGGCCGCCGTGACGGCCTCCAGGCGGTGTCGCTGCGCCTCCTCCAGGCCGCCGCCCCCGGTGACCGCGAGGTTTCTGATCAGGCCCACGGTCGCCTCCAGCCGGGCCCGGGCGCCGGTGGCGACGGTGCGGTCGTAGGCGGCCGCGGCCCGCGTCCACAGCCGGGCCGCCGCGGCGGCCGGCTCGGCGGGCAGGTCGAGGCCGGGCGCGTGGGCGAGGACGTCGGCCTCCAGGCGCCGCAGTGCCGGACCCGGGTCGACGCCCAGACGGTCGGTGAGAACGGACCTGGCTTCGCGCAGGGCCGCCAGGGCGTCGCCCTGCCGGCCCTGCCGGTACAGGGCGAGTGCCAACAGCCGGCGCGCCTCCTCGCGCAGGGGGTGGCCGGACAGCAGCACCTCCAGCCCGGGCACGGCCTCCGCGGCCCGGCCGAGGGCCAGCAGCGCGCCGGCCCGCCGCTCCTCCGCCTGCAGCCGCAGCTCGCCGAGGCGGGAACACTCCGCCCGGGCCCAGTGCTCGTCGGCGAACTCGGCGTAGGCGGGGCCACGCCACAGCCCGAGGGCGTCCTCCAGCCGGGGCAGCGCGCGCTCCGCCGGCAGACCGGCCGCCGCGGCGACGGCCGCCTCGAAACGCCAGGCGTCCACGGCGTCGGGCTCCGGGCGCAGCGCGTACCCCGGACCGTCGGTGACCAGCAGACGGGAGGGGGCACGCCGCGGGCGGTCCGGCTCCAGGGCACGCCGCAGCGCACCGACGAACGTCTGGACGGCTCCCACGGCACCGGGCGGCGGGTCCGCCCACAGGTCCTCGACGAGACGGGCGACCGGGACGACACGCCGGCGGGCGACGATCAGGCGGGCCAGCACGGCCCGGTGCCGCGGCCCCTTCAGGGCGAGGGGGCCGGCACCGCTCTCCGCGACCACAGGTCCCAGCACGCCGAACGCGACCCGTTCCATCGCCACCTCTCCGCACGTCCTGCCGCCACGGTACGCGCCGGACGGGAGGCACCCAGGGCCTGGCCTCGTGCTGACCAGGTGCTGATCCGCGCCCGGCAGGCTCTTGGTCGTCACCACGCCCCACCAGCCCGAAGGAACTTCCCATGCCACCGGTCATCCCCGGCTTCGACTACCGGACCGTCCCCGCCGCCGACGATGTCGCGCTCAACGTCGCCGTCGGCGGGTCGGGCACGCCGGTCGTGCTGCTGCACGGCTTCCCGCAGACCCACCTGATGTGGCGGCATGTGGCCGTCGACCTCGCCGCCGATCACACGGTCATCTGCCCGGACCTGCGCGGCTACGGCGCCAGCGGCAAGCCCGCGGAGAACGCGGCGGGCACGGCGTACTCCAAGCGCACGATGGCCGCCGACGTCGTCGCCGTCGCCCGCGCGCTGGGACACGAGCGCTTCGCCCTGGCCGGACACGACCGCGGGGCGCTCGTCGCGTTCCGCGCGGGCCTCGACCACCCGGAGGCCGTCACCCACCTCGCCTCGCTGGACGTGCTGCCCACCCTCGACATGTGGGACGTGATGCGCGGCACGAGTGCGGCCGTCGGTTTCCATCTCTACCTCATGGCCCAGCCGCCCGGACTGCCCGAGCAGATGATCGGCGCCGCTCCGGACGCGTTCTTCGGGCACTTCCTCGACCTGTGGGCCCGTGACCCGCACGCGATCCCCGAGGACGTCCGCGCCGCCTACCTCACCGCGTCGCGCACGGCCGTCCCCTCCATCGTCGCGGACTACCGCGCCTCGGCCGGGATCGACGTCGCGCACGACCGGGCCGACCGCGAGGCGGGTCGCCGGCTGGAGATGCCGGTGACCGTGCTCCAGCAGGACTGGGGCGCGGTCCTGGGCTTCGACGCAGCCGCCCTGTGGGGTGCCTGGGCAGCGGATCTGCGTCATCTGGCGGTCGACTGCGGCCACTTCATGGCCGAGGAGGCCCCGGGGGAGGTCGTGAAGGCGCTCCGCGAGCTGCTGGCCCGCGACCGCGCGTGAGGAAGCTGCGCGGGCCGCGCCGGGTCAGTGGGCCCACGTCGACGCCGGGTCGGAGCGCAGTTCGCCGCGCAGGAGGGCGATGAACGCGTCGGCGCAGGCCGGCACCGGGCCGACGGGGAGATCGCCGGTGAACACGGAACCCTCGCCGCCGGTGCCGAAGGAGTTCGCGACGTCCCTGGGGATCGCGGGTGTCCAGCCGGCAGCCGGCCCCGGGCCCGCGCCGACAGCGCGAGCACGACGGATACACGTTCCACGCCGGTGACCAGATGCTCGTCCAGGAACGCGGAGACGCAGCCCGTGAAGCCGACGGTGGCCTGCGGCAGCCAGTCACGGAGTGCCTCCTCCAGCCAGGCGGGACGACCGGCGTCCTCCCCTGCCTCCTGCGCCGGCAGGTACAGCCACACCTCGGCCTGGAAGTTCCGGGCCGCCGCGGAGGCGCGTCAAGGTTGACCCCGCAGATCGCGGAAGCCGGCAACGCCGGGGCGGGGTTGTGGCGCTCTCGCCCCGCGTTCCCGCATTTCCACGGGGGTTCGGCAGCCGTAAACCCGTTCGACGCCCCTGTGTGCGTGGGAAAGATCACGCAGCAAGGGCCCGTCCCCCGCCGGGTTTTCGCGCCAGGATGCGATGCCTCCCCACCCGGGTGGTCTCGACATGCCGGCGGGGCTACCGGCCCCCCTGGAAGAACCGCAAGGAACGCCCCCTTGAGATCATCATCCAGACGCTGGAGCGTGCTCGCCGTCGCCGGCGCCGCCGTTCTGTCCCTGGCGCATCCCGCCACCGCGTCCCCCGATGCCTCCGAATCCCCCACCTCCACCACCGCCCCGGCACCGAACGACGTGCCGCCCGGTACCCACTCCGTCACACTGATCACCGGCGACGTGGTGACGACTCGTCAGGCCTCCGCCAACGGCAAGGGCGGCACGGTCGACGTGCGCGCCGCGGCGGGTGGGCCCGCCGAGGCGCACGTGATGGAGTCCGGCGGGGACCTGTACGTCTTCCCCACCGCCGCGCTGCCCTACGTGGCGGCCGGCACGCTCGACCGGCGCCTGTTCAACATCAGCGACCTGGTAGCCGACGGCTACGACGACGCCCACCGCGACCGGCTGCCGCTGATCGTCTCCTACACCAGCTCCGCCGCGGGACTGCGCGCCACCGCGCCGGCCGGCGCGGCCCGGGTCAGGGACCTGAGCAGCGTGCGGGGCGCCGCCCTCACCGAGGACCGTGACCGGTCGGCCGACTTCTGGCGGGCTGTCACCGCTGCCCCGGCGAGCGGGTCGAGGACAGCGGCCGGGAGCGGCGCGCCCGCCTTCGGTGCCGGCATCGCCCGCATCTGGCTCGACGGCGTCGTGAAGGCCGACCTCGCCGACACCACCGCCCAGATCGGCGCGCCCACCGCCTGGTCGGACGGTAACACCGGGCAGGGTGTGGACGTCGCCGTCCTGGACACCGGCATCGACGCCGGACACCCCGACTTCGGCGGGCGCATAGCCGCCACCGACAGCTTCGTCCCCGACGAGGACGTCACCGACCGCAACGGCCACGGCACCCACGTGGCGTCCACCATCGCCGGCACCGGTGCCGCCTCCGACGGCAAGGAGCGGGGTGTCGCCCCCGGGGCGTCGCTCCACATCGGCAAGGTGCTGTCCGACACGGGCGAGGGCCAGGACTCCTGGGTACTGGCCGGCATGGAGTGGGCCGCCGTCGACCAGCACGCCGACGTCATCAGCATGAGCCTGGGCAACAGTGCTCCGTCGGACGGCACGGACCCGATGAGCGAGGCGGTGAACCGCCTGAGCGCCCAGACCGGCGCGCTGTTCGTCATCGCCGCCGGCAACTCCGGGGCACCGAACACGATCGGCGCGCCCGGCGCCGCGGACGCCGCGCTGACCGTGGGCGCCGTGGACTCCGCCGACGACGTCGCGATCTTCTCCAGCCAGGGCCCGCGCGTCGGCGACGGCGGCCTCAAGCCGGAGATCACCGCCCCCGGCGTGGACGTGCTCGCCGCGCGCTCGCAGTACGCCCCTGAGGGCGAGGGCAGCTACCAGACGATGAGCGGCACCTCGATGGCCACCCCGCACGTCGCGGGAGCCGCGGCCCTGCTCGCCGCCGCGCGGCCCGGCCTCACCGGCGCCCAGCTGAAGGACCTCCTGGTCAGCAGTTCCAAGCAGACCCCGCAGTACGACGCCTTCCAGGCCGGCAGCGGCCGCGTCGACGTACCCGCGGCGCTGCGCGCGGGCGTCTTCGCCTCGGCGACCGCGTTCGCCGGGCAGGTGGCGCAGGGCGGCACGAGCGCGGTGCAGCGCACGGTGACGTACACCAACACCGGAGGCTCCGCCGTCGCGCTCGGCCTGTCGGTGCAGGCGCCGAACGCCCCCTCGGGCCTGTTCCGGCTGTCGGCCTCCCAGGTCGTCGTCCCGGCGCACGGGACCGCCGCGGTGACGCTCACCATCGACGCGTCCAAGGCCACGGGCAACAACCGCTGGTCGGGCCAGGTCGTCGCGACCGACGCGTCCGGGGCCGTCGCCACACACACCGCGGTGTCCCTCGGCGACGTGGCGCACAAGCTGACCGTGCTCCTCAAGGACGGCCACGGCAACCCCATGTCGGGCGTCGTCGAACTGCTCAGGTCCGGTGAGTTCGGGCCCGAGTTCTGGGTCGTCGACGGGTCCGGCAGGCTGGAGATGTTCTTGCCCGACGACGTGTACTCGGTGCTGTCCTTCAAGGACGTGGAGGGCGTGCACGGCCCCCACTCGATGGGCATGGCACTGCTGGGCGATCCCGAGGTCGTCATGGACCAGGACCGCACCGTCACGATGGACGCGCGCAAGCTCCGCCGGGTCGACATGACGACACCGCGCTCGACCGAGACGACCTACCAGCGCCTGGAGTACAACCGCGCGATGGGCGGCGGCACTTGGCGCGACTACATGGAGACCCAGACCAGCTACGACAGCCTCTGGGCCCAGCCCACCACCCACGACGTCGAGCACGGCGACTTCTACCTCGGCGCCCGCTGGCGCAAGGAACAGCCCGTTCTCGCCGTCTCCACTCCCAGCGGCGCCTTCACCGACGTCCTGCGGCAGGACGACGTCACCCCGTTGGCCAAGGGTCACTACCGGCTCCCGCTCGTCGCGGCGGGGATCGGCGCGGCCGCCGACTGGGCCAAGATCGACGCGCACGGCAAGGCGGTGGTCGTACGGCGTGACGACTCCGTCGGCGACGCCGAGCAGGCGACGGCGGCCGCCAAGGCCGGCGCCAAGCTGCTGCTCGTCGTCAACAACGAGCCCGGCCGCCAGATCCGCAGCTACGGACCCGACTGGCAGACGTCCGCCGGCCTGGACGTCGCACTGCTCAGCACGGACGAGGGCGAGCGGCTGCTGCGGCAGGCCGCCGGGCGAGGCACCGTGCTCACCGTGGACTCCCAGCCCAACAGCCCCTACGTCTACGACCTGATGTGGACGTGGCACAACCACGTCCCGAGCGACCTGGTCGTCAAGGGCTCCTCGAAGAACCTGGCCCGCGTCGACGTCACCTTCGACAACCCCGCCCCGTCGCTGGGCGGCGGCGAGTGGCGCTACGACTGGCCCGTGTACTCGAACTGGGGCATCGGGCTGACCGTCCGGGAGGCCATGGACAGCCACCGCGTCGACTGGGTCTCCACCGGCAGCGGCTACTCCTGGGGCCAGGAGACGTTCGTCGACGGCCTGATCTACGAGATCGAGCCGCGCACCACCTACCGGCCCGGCAGCACGCAGACCCAGGAGTGGTTCAAGCCGATCGAGCGGCCGTACCTCAACAACAACTACAAGCTGCCCACCCGCAGCGGGAGCCGGCTCAACCTCGACGTGCCCGCGTGGGGCGGGTCCGATCACGTCGGCATGTCCATGGACTACGACCGCATGCGGCAGTCCCTCGCCCTCTACCAGGGCAGCACCCGCCTGGCGGTGGGTTCGTACACCACCGTCGGGGCCGACGCGCCCGGCGCCGGCCGCCTGCCCTACCGGCTGGTACTGGACGGAAGCCGGGACGCCTCGGTGAGCCCGTACTCCGCCACCACGCACACCGAGTGGGGCTTCACCTCCGCCGCCACCACCGGGGACGAATCCGCGGTCCTGCCGCTGATCCAGCTCGACTACGGCATCGCCACGGACCCGGACGGCCGGGCCGACCGGCACGCCAAGGTCGCCGTCTCGGCCGCGCACCTGCCGGGTGCCGCGGGCGCGGGCGCCATCGCCCCCGTCACCGTGGAGTTCTCGTACGACGACGGGCGCACATGGCACAAGGCGGACCGTGCCCACGACGGCCGCTACGCGGTGGCGCCGCCCAGGCACGCCGGCTTCGTCTCCCTGCGGGCCAGCGCCCGCGACTCGGCCGGAAACACCGTCACCCAGTCGGTGATCCGCGCCTTCGGTCTGCGCTGACGGCCCTCCCGTACGGGGTGTCGGGACGACAAGTAGCCTTCATTCAGGCGTACTTGCCCGACCCCCGTACGGCGGCCGACCCTGAGCGGTACCGTGACCGCGGGCCGGCAGATACGCGCTCCCCCGTCCGTATCTGCCGGCCCGCCTCGCGCCGGCGCTGCGGCCGCATCACGCAAAAGCGGGCTTGCGGCACCCTGTTCGGGTGATCGTGATGCAGCCCGTCCTGGAGCTCTCCGCGCCCGACGGGTTCGCCCTCTGGCCGCTCGCCGAGCGCCTCGGCGACACCGTCCGGCTGACCGTCGACGCCGGGCAGGACGACAGCCTCGTGATCGAACTCTCCGTAACCGAGCTGCGGCGCCTGCTCGCCGGAGCGGAGAAAGACCCACCGATTTCCTGGCGCTGGTCGCCGACTGGGCCGCGCAGCACCTGCCCCTTCACGCCAGGCCGGTGACCGCGGCCCTCGCTCGCGCCATGGACCTGCCGGCGCCGTCCGTGCCGTAGCGGCCGTGCGTGCTGCGGGCCGCTCCGTCGCCGACGTCAGAGGCGGTGCGACACCGCGGCACCCGGGGCGGCCCAGCCGCTCCACGCCGGGATGGGTTCCCGGGCCTGGAGCCACGCGGCCGGGACGGCGGACGTGCCGGTGCGGGACGCCACGACACCGCCGGTGATGGCACACGTGGTGTCGCGATCCCCCCACCCGGCGACCGTCTGCCACAGCGCCTCGGGCAGGTCGTCCAAGTGCCTCGCCGCGGACCACAGGGCGAACGGCACCGTGTCCGGAGCCGACATCAGCGTTCCCGAGCCCAGGACGGACGCCGCGTGGCGGACCGACGTGTGGTCGGGAAAGCTCGCGGCGACCAGCAGCCCGGAGCGCACGTCGCTGTCCGGTACGTGCGAGGCGATCTCGCGCAGGAACCCGGAGCGCGGCGGGACGTCCCGGTCCGCGCCGGTGACCGCCAGCCCGGCGGCCACCGCCACGGCCACGGCGCCCGCGACGGCCTCCGGGTGGGCGTGGGTGGTCAGTGCGGACAGCCGGGCCTGCCGGGCGGCGGCCGCCAGGTCGTCCCGGAACCAGGCACCCAGCGGGGCGACCCGCATCGCGGCCCCGTTCCCGTGGGAACCCTGCCCGCCGAACTGCGCCGTGGTGACGGCCCGCCAGTCCTCGCCCGCGCCGATGCGGCGCAGGACGCTGTGCATGGACGCACCGTACTTGCGCGCCGGGTCCCGCTCGTACTCGGCGGCGAACTCCCTTGCCAGGTCGTCGGGTCGGACCTCGCCGTGGGCTGTCAGGTGGGCGAACAGGACGAAGGCCATGGCGGAGTCGTCCGTCCACGACCACGGCATCGGACGCAGTTCCCGCGCGGCCCACAGGTCCTCAACGGCTTCGTCGGAGCGCGTGAACCAGCTGTCGCCGAAGGCGTCGCCCATCACGAGGCCGTCAAGGCCGGCGTGGGCATGCCGCGGACTGCTCATCACAAGGGCTCCTTCGAACGATGGCCGGACGATGACCGGACGCCGCATTATCCTCGCGCATCTCTCGGACAGGCGACCGAATAACCGGGCACGGGCCTCCGCCGGCGGCCGTGGCGTGCTCCCAGGCGCACCACTAGGCGCCCTCGCCGTCACCTCGCCCGCTTGACCTTCACACTAATGGAAAGGTTTAGCTTTTTCCGCGGCCCGCACAACGGAAAGAGGCGCCACCGTGATGACGATCGGCGAGCTTGCCGAAAAGGCAGGCGTCACCCCACGCATGCTCCGCTATTACGAACAGCAAGGGCTGCTCACATCCGGGCGCGGAAGCAACGGGTACCGGCTGTACGGGAAAGCGGCGGTGGGGGTGGTACTGCAGATGCGCGAGCTCATCGAGTCAGGACTTCCCACGCGCCTTGTCCGTACCGTGCTTCCCTGGCTTGGGCACCAGGAATGCAATTCCCATGCCGCCTGCGAGGCGCTGGACGAGGAAGAGGCTGCCGCGCTGCGACAGCACATCGAGAACATCGACCGACGCATCGAGGTGCTGTCGCGCAACCGCAGTGCCATCGGCGAGTATCTCCGCCTCATGAGCGCGGACACGCGCGATCCCGACTGCCGCACCAGCCTGGCGCTTGACCCTGACACTAGCGTCAATCTCTAGCGTCAGCCGAGTACGTGAAAAGCGGCTGTACAGCACAAGGAGATATCGGCATGTCCGAGGCATTGACAGGACGAACCGCGCTCGTGACGGGAGGGTCGCGGGGTATCGGCGCCGAGATCGCCCGTGGACTGGCGCGCGAGGGGGCGAGTGTCGCCATCACCTACCGAAAGTCGCGCGAACAGGCGGAAGAGGTCGTCGCCGAACTCGCCGCTCTGGGAGCGAAGGCATTCGCGGTACAGGCGGACCAGTCCGTTCCCGCTGAAGCGGCCACCGCCGTCGAACAGGCCGCCGAGCAATTGGGCGGCAGGATCGACGTGCTGGTGAACTCCGCAGGAGTCGCCGTCATGGGCGAGGTCGGCACGCTGGAAGATCTCGAAGGAATCCAGCAGATGATGGCCACCAATGTGATGGGGACCATTGCCACAACGCATTCCGCGGCACGCTATCTGCCCGACGGGGGACGCGTCATCCTGGTGGGGAGTATCGTCGCCCACCGCATTCCCGCCCCCGGCGTCGCCGAATACGCGGCAAGCAAGGCGGCCATCGACCAGCTCGCCCGCGGGTGGGCGCGCGACTTCGGCCCACGGGGCATCACCGTCAACGTCGTACAGCCCGGGGCGACCGACACGGACATGAATCCCGCGGACGGCCCGTTCGCGGCCACCCAGGTGGCGATGACGCCCCTCGGCCGCTTCGGCGCCACCGACGACATCGCCAAGGCGGTCGTCTTTCTCGCAGGCGAGAACGCCGCGTTCATCACGGGCGCACTGCTGACCGTCGACGGCGGACTCAGCATCTGACCCAAGATCAGTAGCTGCAGCACGCCGCAACACCCGGGGCTCCGGTGCCAGGACGACAGTCGACGGCACCGGAGCCCCACTGCCGGCGCGCACGAACCGCGCTCGCCCGGGGAGACACCCCGTGCGTCAGGGCCCGCGCCGCGGGCGTCCCCCGTTCGGCTCAGAGAACACGTGGCCCGCGACCCGCAAGTCGAACTCCGTGTGCTCCGCCGCCCCTGGCGCGGCCGTCCCACCAGGCCGTCCCGGTCGGCACCCGCCCCCCACCTCGGTCGTGCCGGGGCAGTGATGCCCTCCCCCGAACTCGCCGGTCCCTCCGCGCTTCCGCCCCCGTTCCAGGCCCGGGGCCTGCGCCCCGGCGATCGGTGACCGTCCGCGATCCGACGGCCCGGGACGCGATCCCCCGCTGGGCGGCGTGGGCCGGACGGATGACCCCGAAGGGCGTGAGTGGACCACCCGGGGGACCCGAGGGCATATGACGGTATGTCACAAGAAGCGGTTTTCATCCCGTAATGGTTTGCTGCCCATGGCGGCGGACCGGCCCTGACCCACGTCCGTTCCGCTGCCGCTTTTCCCTCTCGCACACATCTCCCAAGGAGGAGTTTGATGTCGGTCTACACCCCCCAGCAGTTCGGGCAGCAGCAGCCGTACGGCCAGCAGTTCGGCCAGCAGGCCTGGGGCCAGCAGCAGCCGTGGGCGTCCCAGCAGGGCCTGGGCCAGCAGGCCTGGGGCCAGCAGCACGGGGCGTTCCAGCAGTACGGCCAGTACGGCAACGGGCAGGGTCAGCAGCAGCTGCCGCTCCTGGTGACGGAGGTGGCGCTGCGTTCCGCCGCCACCGCCGTGTCCGCGGTCGTCGAGCAGCTGCGCGTCGACCCGCAGATCGCGATGGGTATCCAGGCCCAGGGCCAGATCCCCCCGCACGCCTGGAGCGCCGTCGTGACCGAGTGT
This sequence comes from Streptomyces sp. NPDC058691, assembly GCF_042714775.1. Taxonomy (NCBI): domain Bacteria; kingdom Bacillati; phylum Actinomycetota; class Actinomycetes; order Kitasatosporales; family Streptomycetaceae; genus Streptomyces; species Streptomyces sp. NPDC058691. The sequence goes on from NZ_JBHXSO010000080.1 coordinate 26,177, forward strand.
GCCCGTCGGGTCGCCCCCGTCGTGCACGCCGTTCTCGCGCAGAACTGCCAGGGCCAGCAGGGCCAGCAGTGGGGCCAGCTCGGTCAGCTCGGCCAGTTCGGCCAGCTCGGTCAGCTCGGCCAGCTCGGCCAGGGCAACCAGGCCGCGTTCGGCCAGCACCACTTCGGCCAGCCGCAGTACGGCTACGCGCAGATGTCCCCCGTGGGCATCTGATCGGCTTTCCGGCCGGGCGGGAACACCTCGGT
>NZ_JBHXSO010000081.1:0-25375 GCF_042714775.1 Streptomyces sp. NPDC058691
TCGCGGCCCCGCCCACCGGCGCTTTCGTGCGGCCCCGCAGGCCGGCGCTGGGGTCGCGGGCGGCCGTCCGGCACGCCGCGACGGCCGGGGCCCCACTGGGGCGCCGTCCCGGCCGCCCCTGCCGTCCCGCCGCGGCGGGGGTGAGCGGGCCGTCGTACGGGGCGTCCAGGGCCCTTGGCGGCCCCGTCGGCAGCCCAGGGCATGACCGCGCCGCGGTGATGTATTAGAGTTATCTCGACATCGAGATATCTGCCGAGGCGCACCGCTGCCGCCAGAGGTAAGGCTCACCTTACTTAGTCTTACCTTAGCGGATCGGCCAGAGGCCGAAGCGGCAGCATTGCGGTGGTACGCGCAAAGTTACGAAGGAGACTGTCGTGTCGGCGAACAGCTTCGACGCCCGCAGCACCCTGCAGGTGGGCGACGAGTCGTACGAGATCTTCCGGCTGGACAAGGTCGAGGGCTCCGCGCGCCTCCCCTACAGCCTGAAGGTGCTGCTGGAGAACCTGCTCCGCACCGAGGACGGCGCGAACATCACCGCCGCCCACATCCGCGCGCTCGGCGGCTGGGACTCCCAGGCGCAGCCGAGCCAGGAGATCCAGTTCACGCCGGCCCGTGTGATCATGCAGGACTTCACCGGTGTGCCGTGCGTGGTCGACCTCGCCACCATGCGCGAGGCCGTGAAGGAACTGGGCGGCGACCCGTCCCGCATCAACCCCCTGGCGCCCGCCGAGCTGGTCATCGACCACTCCGTGATCGCCGACAAGTTCGGTACCCCGGACTCGTTCGCGCAGAACGTGGAGCTGGAGTACGGCCGCAACAAGGAGCGCTACCAGTTCCTGCGCTGGGGCCAGACCGCGTTCGACGAGTTCAAGGTCGTCCCGCCGGGTACCGGCATCGTCCACCAGGTCAACATCGAGCACCTGGCCCGCACGATCATGGTCCGGGGCGGCCAGGCCTACCCCGACACCCTCGTCGGCACCGACTCGCACACCACCATGGTCAACGGACTCGGCGTGCTGGGCTGGGGCGTCGGCGGCATCGAGGCCGAGGCCGCGATGCTCGGCCAGCCGGTCTCCATGCTGATCCCGCGTGTCGTCGGCTTCAAGCTGACCGGCGAGCTGCCCACCGGCACCACCGCGACCGACCTCGTGCTGACCATCACCGAGATGCTGCGCAAGCACGGTGTCGTCGGCAAGTTCGTCGAGTTCTACGGCGAGGGCGTCTCCGCCACCTCGCTCGCCAACCGCGCCACGATCGGCAACATGTCGCCGGAGTTCGGCTCCACCGCGGCGATCTTCCCGATCGATGCAGAAACCATTAACTACCTGAAGCTCACCGGTCGTTCGGAGCAGCAGCTCGCCCTCGTCGAGGCGTACGCCAAGGAGCAGGGGCTGTGGCTGGACCCGGCCGCCGAGCCGGACTTCTCCGAGAAGCTGGAGCTCGACCTCTCCACGGTCGTCCCCTCCATCGCCGGCCCGAAGCGCCCGCAGGACCGGATCGTCCTCGCCAACGCCGCGCAGCAGTTCAGGAGCGACGTCCGCAACTACGTGGACACCGCGGACGAGTCGGGCCAGGAGTCCTTCCCGGCCTCCGACTCCCCGGCCGCCACCAACGGTGTGCCGACCCGCCCGACGCTGGTCACGGCGCCCGACGGGTCCACGTACGAGATCGACCACGGCGCCGTCACCGTCGCCGCGATCACCTCGTGCACCAACACCTCGAACCCCTACGTCATGGTCGCCGCCGCCCTGGTGGCCAAGAAGGCGGTCGAGAAGGGCCTGAACCGCAAGCCGTGGGTCAAGACCACCCTGGCCCCGGGCTCCAAGGTCGTCATGGACTACTACGACCGCGCCGGCCTCACCCCGTACCTGGACAAGATGGGCTTCAACCTCGTCGGTTACGGCTGCACCACCTGCATCGGCAACTCCGGCCCGCTGCCCGACGAGGTCTCCAAGGCCGTCAACGAGCACGACCTGGCGGTCACTTCGGTGCTCTCCGGCAACCGCAACTTCGAGGGCCGGATCAACCCGGACGTCAAGATGAACTACCTGGCGTCCCCGCCGCTGGTCGTCGCGTACGCCATCGCCGGCTCCATGAAGGTGGACATCACCAAGGACGCCATCGGCACGGACACCGACGGCAAGCCGGTCTACCTGCAGGACATCTGGCCGTCGGAGCAGGAGGTCAACGAGGTCGTCGCCTCCGCGATCGGCCAGGACATGTTCAGCACCTCCTACCAGGACGTCTTCGCGGGCGACGCCCAGTGGCAGTCGCTGCCGATCCCCACCGGCAACACCTTCGAGTGGGACCCGCAGTCGACCTACGTCCGCAAGCCCCCGTACTTCGAGGGCATGACCATGGAGCCGGACGCGGTCACCGACATCACGGGTGCCCGTGTGCTGGCCAAGCTGGGCGACTCGGTCACCACCGACCACATCTCCCCGGCCGGCGCCATCAAGGCCGACACCCCGGCCGGCAAGTACCTCACCGGGCACGGTGTGGAGCGCCGCGACTTCAACTCGTACGGCTCCCGCCGCGGCAACCACGAGGTCATGATCCGCGGCACCTTCGCCAACATCCGCCTGCGCAACCAGATCGCGCCGGGCACCGAGGGCGGCTACACCCGCGACTTCACGCAGGAGGGCGCTCCGGTCGCCTTCATCTACGACGCGTCGCAGAACTACCAGGCCGCCGGCACCCCGCTGGTCATCCTGGCGGGCAAGGAGTACGGCTCCGGCTCCTCCCGCGACTGGGCGGCCAAGGGCACCGCGCTGCTCGGCGTCAAGGCCGTCATCGCCGAGTCCTACGAGCGCATCCACCGCTCGAACCTGATCGGCATGGGCGTCCTGCCGCTGCAGTTCCCCGAGGGCGCCTCGGCGGCCTCGCTGGGCCTGACCGGTGAGGAGACCTTCTCCTTCACCGGTGTCACGGAGCTCAACGAGGGCACCACGCCGCGCACCGTCAAGGTCACCACCGACACCGGCGTCGAGTTCGACGCCGTGGTCCGGATCGACACCCCCGGCGAGGCGGACTACTACCGCAACGGCGGCATCATGCAGTACGTCCTGCGTTCGCTGATCCGCAAGTAAGGATCAAGGCGCGCGCAAGGCCACAGTGGGCCCGCACCCCGGCAGGGGGTGCGGGCCCACTCGCGTTACCGCGAGGTCTCAACTAGGGAAAGCTGTCCGCCAAACGCGCCTATGACCTTGCCCACTTCGCGGGAAGTGGACTATACCTGTGCCCGTCCAGGGGGCCCGCCAACACGGGCTCGTGCGGGGGGAACGGCGGGTGTGTGGCCCGCGCATGGCAACAACTCCGCACTGCCTGGGTCCTGGAGAAGGTGAGGACTTGAGCATGGGATCCGACGTCAACCGACGCGATCTGATCAAGCGGGCAGCGGCCGTGAGCCTGCTGGCCGCCCCGTCCGCGGGACTGCTGAGCGCGTGCGCGTCCAGCGGTGGCGGCAGCAATGCCCCCGAGAAGGGGGAGAAGTCCAAGGAGAACCCGTTCGGCGTGTCCAACGACGCCGCACTCGATGTCGTGATCTTCAAGGGCGGCTACGGCGACGACTACGCCAAGCAGTTCGAGAAGCTCTACCAGAAGAAGTTCTCCGGGGCGAAGATCAGCCACCTGGGAACCCAGGAGATCACCGGCAAGCTCCAGCCCCGCTTCAACGCCGGCACCCCGCCGGACGTCGTGGACGACTCCGGCGCCCAGCAGATCAAGCTGGACGTCCTCTACAAGAGCGGCCAGCTCACCGACCTCACCCCGCTCCTCGACGCCCCGTACATCGACGACCCGACCAAGAAGGTCCGCGACGTCCTCCAGCCGGGCACCATCGAGACCGGCACCTTCGACGACGGCAAGATGTACCAGCTCTCCTACATCTACACCGTGTGGGGCCTGTGGTACTCCGGCAAGCTCTTCAAGGAGAAGGGCTGGACCGCGCCGAAGACCTGGGCCGACTTCATGTCGCTGTCCGCGGAGATCAAGAAGTCCGGGATCGCCCCCTTCTGCCACCAGGGCAAGTACCCGTACTACATCAACATCGTGGTCATGGACCTGATCGCCAAGCAGGGCGGTCCCGAGCTGGTGAAGCGGATCGACAGCCTCGACCCGACCGTCTGGGACGAGCCCGCGGCCAAGGCCGCCGTCGAGGCCGTCTACCAGATCCCGGACAAGGGCTACCTGCTCCCGGGCACCAACGGCATGACCCACATCGAGTCGCAGACCGCCTGGAACGAGGGCAAGGCCGCCTTCATCCCCTGCGGTTCGTGGCTGGAGAACGAGCAGCTGAAGGCCACCCCCTCGGACTTCGAGATGACCTTCCTGCCGATCCCGTCCCTCGACGGCGACAAGCTGCCCTTCGAGTCCATCCGGGCCGGCGCCGGTGAGCCCTTCATCGTCCCGAAGAAGGCCAAGAACCAGGCCGGCGGCCTGGAGTTCCTGCGGCTGATGCTCACCAAGGAGGGCTCCAGCAAGTTCGCCCAGACCGCGAACTCGCTGACCGTCCTCAAGGACGGCGTCGGCTCCGACGTCGAGCTCCGCCCGGGCACCAAGTCCACCGTGACGGCGCTCAGCGCGGCCGGCAGCAACGTCTTCAACTACAACTACCCCAACACGCAGAGCGCGTTCGACACGGACGTGCAGAACGCCAGCGCCGAGCTGATGGCCAAGCGCATCAAGCCCGCCGACTGGCTCAAGCGGGTCAAGGCGGCGGCCGAGAAGGCCAAGAAGGGCTAACCGTCCACCAGCCCTTGCGCACCGGGGGCCCGATCCCTCCTCATGGACGAGGGGCGGTCGGGGCCCCGGTGCGATGGTCTATCCGATGGCAGGAGCAGTGCCATGCGATACCGCAAGTACCCCTTCATCGTGGGGTTTCTCTTCTTTCCGGTCGTCCTGTACTTCGTCTTCGTGATCTGGCCGTACCTCCAGACCTTCGGCTATTCGCTGACGGACTGGTCGGGTCAGTCACAGACGATGAACTTCGTCGGTCTGAAGAACTACACGACGCTTTTCAGTGACCACGTGTTCCTGCAGGCACTGCAGCACAATGCGCTGCTCCTGGTGTTCCTGCCGGTGATCACGATCCTGCTGGCGCTGTTCTTCGCCTTCATGCTCAATGTCGGCGGCCGCGGCGGCACGACCGGCGTCCAGGGAGTCCGCGGCTCCGCCTTCTACAAGGTGGTGTTCTTCTTTCCCCAGGTGCTCTCGGTCGCCATTCTCATCGTGCTCTTCCAGGCGATCTACCGCAGTGACGGATCGGGCCTGCTCAACGGCGTGCTGCTCAAGCTGCACCTGGAGGACGCGCAGAATCCGATCGAGTGGCTGAACAGCCCGAACCTGGTGATGTGGTGCCTTCTGGGCGTCCAGATCTGGGCCGGTGTGGGCTTCTACCTGGTGCTCTTCTCCGCGGCGATGCAGTCCATTCCGAAGGACATCTACGAGGCCGCCCTGCTGGACGGCGCGGGCCGTCTGCAGACGTTCTTCAAGGTGACGCTCCCGCTGCTGTGGGACAGCGTGCAGACCGCCTGGGTCTATCTCGCGATCGCCGCGATGGACTTCTTCGCCCTGGCCTCCACCCTCACTCCGGGATCGAATTTCGGCGGCGGCCCGGACTACCACGGTGAGGTCATGTCGACCTATCTGATGCGCAACTTCCTCACCTTCGGAAAGAGCGGCTACGCCTGCGCCATGGGCGTCGTCATCCTCTTCCTCACCTTGATCCTTTCCGCCATCGCGCTGCGGGCCACCCGCCGCGAGCGCGTCGAATTCTGAGCGGGAGGCATCCCATGGCCACTCCCATCAAGCAGCCCACGCCCGTCCCCCTCGTCGACCCGCTGCCGGTGTACGACCGCAGGAAGCCGGACCGCTCGCGCTCCGCCGAGGGCGGCACGACGCTCAACGTCTTCTCGCACGGCTTCCTCGTGCTGTGGGGCGTGATGATCCTGCTGCCGCTGGGCTGGATCGTCCTCGGTTCGTTCAAGAACAACACGGAGATCGGTGCGAGCGCCTGGTCCTGGCCCTCGCACTGGTCCTTCGACGCCTTCTCCCGGGCCTGGGAGAAGGGCATCGGCGAGTTCTTCGTCAACACCGTGATCGTGCTGGTCTTCTCGGTGCCGCTGACGATGCTGCTCGGCGCGATGACGGCGTACGTGCTGGCGCGCTACGAGTTCCCGGGCAACCGGGCCGTCTACTACCTGTTCGTCGGGGGCGCGATGTTCCCGGTGTACCTCGCCCTGGTGCCGCTGTTCTTCATGGTCAGCAACCTGGGCATGCTCAACACCTACCAGGGCCTGATCCTGGTCTACATCGCGTACTCGCTGCCGTTCACGGTCTTCTTCATGCACTCGTTCTTCCGGACGCTGCCGACGGCGGTGCACGAGGCGGCGATGATCGACGGCTGCTCGCACTCCCGGGCGTTCTTCCAGGTGATGCTGCCCATGGCCAAGCCGGGCCTGATCAGCGTCGGGATCTTCAACGTCCTCGGCCAGTGGAACCAGTACATCCTGCCGATGACCCTCATGCAGCAGCAGAGCAGCAGCGACCCGGACCGCTCGATGCTCGCCCAGGGCCTGGTGAACCTGGCGCAGCAGCAGGGCTACTCCGGTGACTACCCGGCGCTCTTCGCCGGGATGACGGTCGCCATGCTGCCCGTGCTGGTGGTGTACCTCAGCTTCCAGCGCCAGGTTCAGGCCGGCCTGACCGCCGGCACCCTGAAGTAGCCGGACCGGCACGCTGCGCAGCCGAACCGTCCCAACCGGAAGCGGTCCCGTCACATCACGGGGCCGCTTTCGGAGTTTTCGGGCATTCCGATCACTGTGTTGTTCTCCCCCTTGACGGGAAGTAGGCCCAAAGGCTCAAGTTAGAGTTCACATGTTGTAGACGACGGGGTCTCATCGGTGCGGTCCCGTCCGGTCGTCGGGAGTGGGATGGTCGTGGAGACTCCGGGATCGCAGTCGTCGCTGCACCGGGCCAACCTGGAGCGGGTGGTCAGGGCGGTTCGGCTGGCGGGCTCGCTGACGCAGGCGGAGATCGCCCGGTCGACGGGACTGTCCGCGGCAACGGTCTCCAACATCGTTCGCGAACTGAGGGACAGCGGGACGGTTCAGGTCACGCCCACCTCCTCGGGCGGCAGGCGGGCGCGCGCGGTCACCCTGTCCGGGGACGCGGGCATCGTCGTCGGCGTCGACTTCGGCCACTCGCATCTGCGCGTCGCGGTCGGCAACCTCGCCCACCAGGTGCTGGCCGAGCAGTCCGAGCCGTTCGACGTGGACACCTCGGCCTCCGAGGGCTTCGACCGGGCGGAACAACTGGTGACCCGGCTGATCGAGTCGACCGGGGTCGGCGCGGACAAGGTGATCGGGGTCGGCCTCGGCGTCCCGGGCCCGATCGACGTGGAGACCGGAACCCTGGGCTCCACCGCGATCCTGCCGGGCTGGAGCGGCCTCAACCCCCGCCAGGAGCTTGCCGAACGGCTGGGCATGCCCGTCCAGGTGGACAACGACGCCAACCTCGGCGCGCTGGGCGAACTGGTCTGGGGCAGCGGGCGCGGCGTCAAGGACCTCGCCTACATCAAGGTGGCCAGCGGCGTCGGCGCCGGCCTGGTGATGGACGGCCGGATCTACCGGGGCCCGGGCGGCACCGCGGGCGAGATAGGTCACATCACGCTCGACGAGTCGGGCCCGGTCTGCCGTTGCGGCAACCGCGGTTGCCTGGAGACCTTCACCGCCGCCCGCTACGTCCTGGAGCTGCTGCGCGGCAGCCACGGCCCGGACCTCACCCTGGCGCGAATGGTGCAACTGGCCCGCGAGGGCGACCTGGGCTGCCGCCGTGTGATCGGCGACGTGGGCCGGCACGTGGGCATGGGTGTCGCGAGCCTGGCCAATCTCCTCAACCCCAGCCGTGTCGTGCTGGGCGGGGACCTGGCCGAGGCCGGTGAGCTGGTTCTGGGGCCCATCAGGGAGTCCGTGGCCAGGTACGCGATCCCCAGTGCCGCCCGCCGTCTCTCCGTCGTCTCAGGGGCCCTCGGAGGCCGCGCCGAGGTGCTCGGGGCGCTGGCGCTGGCGCTCAGCGAGGTCGGCGATTCGTCCCTTTTGGACGCTTCCGCACCCCTCGTGGCGGGCGTGTCCTAGGGATCACGCTGCGTTCATCTACATAACGAAACGCACCGTTGCCATCTCGTTAAGTATTAACTTCTTGACGCCAAGTCTGCGGCCGAGTTGACTCACGTCCACCTCGGCCGCAGTGTTGCGGCCCAGTCAGGGAGGCAACCCCACATGAACGCAATGATGCGGCGCGTCGTCATCGGCACCGCGGCTGTTTCGATGGCCCTGTCCGTGGCCGCCTGCGGCAAGGCCGGCGACGACAAGAAGGACGACGCGAGCGGCAGCAGCAGCTCCGGCGGCTCCAAGACCATCGGTCTGCTGCTCCCCGACAGCGTCACGGCGCGGTACGACAAGTTCGACCACCCGCTGTTCGAGGCGAAGGTCAAGGAGCTTTGCGCGGACTGCGAGGTCAGCTACGCGAACGCCGCGGGCGACGCCGCCAAGCAGGCGCAGCAGGTGAGCACCATGATCACCAAGGGCGTCAAGGTCATCGTGATCAGCTCGCAGGACGCTGCGGCCATCAAGTCCTCCGTGCAGGCGGCCGTTGACAAGGGCATCAAGGTCGTGGCCTACGACCGCCTCGCCCAGGGTCCGGTCTCCGCCTACGTCTCGTTCGACAACGAGAAGGTCGGCGAGCAGCAGGGCCAGGCGCTGCTCGACGCGCTCGGCTCCAAGGCCACGCCTTCGGCCAACGTTGTCATGATCAACGGTGACGACGCCGACCCGAACGCCGCGCTGTTCAAGGCGGGCGCCCACAAGGTCCTCGACGGCAAGGTCAAGATTGCCTACGAGCAGAGCGGTCTGTGGAAGGACACCGTCGCCAACCAGAAGGTGACGGCGGCCATCACGCAGCTCGGTGCCAAGAAGATCGCCGGCGTCTACGCCGCGAACGACGGCATGGCCGGCGGTATCGCCACCGCCCTCAAGGGCGCCGGCATCAGCGGCATCCCGCTGACCGGTCAGGACGCCGAACTCGCGGGCATCCAGCGCATCATCGCGGGCACCCAGTCCAGCACGGTCTACAAGCCGTTCAAGCCGGAGGCCGACGCGGCCGCCCAGCTCGCGGTCAACCTGCTCGAGGGCAAGAGCATCGACTCGTTCGCCACGCAGACGCTGACCAGCGGCTCCGGCGACAAGGTCCCGTCGCAGCTGGTGCCTTCGATCTCCGTGACCAAGGAGAACGTGAAGGACACGGTCATCAAGGACGGCCTCTACACCGCCGCCGAGATCTGCACCCCCGAGTTCGCCAAGGCCTGCAAGGCCGCCGGCATCGAGTAAAACGGCAGGCCCTCCCACCGGAGGCCGCCACACAGACCTGTCCGGTGCCCGCCCGTCCACAGACCCCGCTGACGGGCGGGCGCCGGACAGACACTCTGTTGTCATCATGTAAGGCAGTGCAACTCGCACAAAACTCCGCGCCTGTCCAAGCGCGGCATCCCCGCCGGTCAGGCGGCGAAGGAGATGGTTCACGTGTCCGCTACGCCCGTGCTGGCGTTGCGCGGAGCCTCCAAGCGATTCGGTGCGGTTCAGGCACTCACCGATGTCGACCTGGAAGTTCACGCCGGAGAGGTCGTCGCGCTTGTCGGCGACAACGGCGCAGGTAAGTCCACCCTGGTCAAGACGATCGCCGGTGTGCACCCCATCGATGAGGGCGTCATCGAGTGGGAGGGCAACCCGGTCAGCATCAACAGGCCGCACGACGCCCAGGGTCTGGGTATCGCGACGGTCTACCAGGACCTCGCGCTGTGCGACAACTTGGACGTCGTCGCCAACCTGTACCTCGGCCGGGAGCTCAAGCGCGCCGGTGTGATCGACGAGGTCACGATGGAGAAGCGGTCCCGGGAGCTGCTCAGCACCCTGTCGATCCGCATCCCCAGCGTCCGCATCCCGATCGCGGCCCTGTCGGGTGGTCAGCGGCAGGTCGTCGCCATCGCCCGCGCGCTGATCGGCGAGCCCAAGCTGGTGATCCTCGACGAGCCCACCGCCGCCCTCGGCGTGGAGCAGACCGCCCAGGTCCTCGACCTGGTCGAGCGGCTGCGCCAGCGCGGCCTCGCCGTCATCCTCATCAGCCACAACATGGTCGACGTCAAGGCTGTCGCCGACCGCGTCGCCGTGCTGCGTCTCGGCCGCAACAACGGCGTCTTCGACGTCAAGAGCACGTCCCAGGAAGAAATCATCTCCGCCATCACGGGTGCCACGGACAACGCCGTGACCCGCCGTCAGGCGCGGCGCACGGAGGTTGCGAAGTGAGCGACACGTCGAAGACCGTCAAGCCGGAGAACGAGACGGTGGCGTCGGTCGAGGACCCGTCCTCGGCGGCCGTGCCCGTCGTCGACCCGCGACTGCTGGTCCGCGAGGAGGGCTTCAAGGGCTACCTCACGGAGTTCAAGCGCAAGATGCGCGGCGGCGAGCTGGGCTCGCTCCCGGTCATCGTCGGCCTGATCATCATCTGGACCATCTTCCAGACCCAGTCGAGCCAGTTCCTCACCGCGGGCAACCTCGCCAACATCGGCTTCTTCCTGGCCGCCACCGGCATGCTCGCCATCGGCCTGGTCTTCGTGCTGCTGCTCGGTGAGATCGACCTGTCGGTCGGCTCGGTCAGCGGTCTGGCGTCGGCCCTCTTCGCCATCTTCGTGACCAAGCACGGGATGAACCCCTGGCTCGCCCTGCTCCTGACCATCCTGACCGGCGTCCTCATCGGTTCGCTGCACGGCTGGTTCTTCGCGAAGATCGGCGTCCCCGCCTTCGTCGTCACCCTCGCCGGCTTCCTCGGCTGGAACGGCCTGATGCTGCAGCTGCTCGGCGACAGCGGAAGCCTCTCCATCCCGGACAACGGCCCGCTGCACATCCTGGGCCAGCGCTCCTTCTTCATGGACCAGGACGTCGCGGGTGCCTACCTGCTCGCCGGCCTCGGCACCGTGGCCATGCTCGCGGGTTCGCTGATCGACCAGCGCCGCCGTCGCGCGGCCGAGGTCCCGTACCGGCCCACCAGTGAGATCGCGCTGCGCGTCGGCGCCCTCGCCGTGGTGGCCTTCGTCGCCGCGTACGTGCTGAACCAGGCGAGCGGTGTGCCCAACGCCCTGGTGGTCTTCCTGGCGGCCCTGGTCATCACCGACTTCGTGCTGCGCCGCACCTCCTACGGCCGCAAGGTCTTCGCGGTCGGCGGTGGCATCGAGGCGGCCCGCCGTGCCGGTATCAACGTCGCCCTGGTCCGTATCTCGGTGTTCGCCATCGCCGGCGGCTTCGCGGCGCTCGGCGGTATGTTCTTCGCCGCCCAGACCTACACGGCGACGCTCGGCGCCGGTGGCGGCAACGTCCTGATGCTGGCCATCGCGGCCGCGGTCATCGGTGGCACCAGCCTCTTCGGCGGCCGCGGCACCGTCTGGTCCGCGCTGCTCGGCATGCTGGTCATCCAGTCCATCCAGACCGGTCTGGACCTGCTCAACATGAACACCGCACTGCAGTACATGATCACCGCCGCGGTTCTGCTCGCCGCCGTGGTCATCGACTCGGTGTCCCGCCGGAGCCAGAAGGCGGCCGGCCGCGGCTAGTCCGCACCGCGCACCAGTGGCGTGACGTGCCCGGCGCAGGGAAGATCATCCCAGCGCCGGGCACAGGTGTGTGCGGGGCCCGGAACACGACCACATACACTCGGGAAACCCGGCAAGCGACAACAAGGAGGCACGGGTGGTGCTGCTGACCCGGATCAAGGGACCGCGCGACCTCGACCGGCTCACTCCAGAGCAGCTGGTGGAGCTGGCAGGCGAGATCCGTACCTTCCTCGTCGACGAGGTGTCCAAGACCGGCGGACACCTGGGCCCGAACCTCGGCGTGGTCGAGCTGACGATCGCGCTGCACCGGGTCTTCGAATCGCCCCAGGACAAGGTGCTGTGGGACACCGGCCACCAGAGCTACGTCCACAAACTGCTCACGGGCCGTCAGGACTTCACCCGGCTCAAGAGCAAGGGCGGCCTGTCCGGCTACCCGTCGCGCGCCGAGTCCGAGCACGACGTCATCGAGAACAGCCACGCCTCCACGGTGCTCGGCTGGGCCGACGGCATCGCCAAGGCGAACGAGCTCCTCGGCAAGCGCGACCACACCGTCGCCGTGATCGGTGACGGCGCCCTCACCGGCGGCATGGCCTGGGAGGCGCTGAACAACATCGCCGCCGCCAAGGACCGCCCGCTGGTCATCGTCGTCAACGACAACGAGCGCTCCTACGCGCCGACCATCGGCGGCCTCGCCAACCACCTGGCCACGCTGCGCACCACCGACGGCTACGAGCGCTTCCTGAGCCGTACCAAGGAACTGCTCGAGCGCACCCCGGTGATCGGCCAGCCGCTCTACGAGACGCTGCACGGCGCGAAGAAGGGCTTCAAGGACTTCATCGCCCCCCAGGGCATGTTCGAGGACCTGGGCCTGAAGTACGTCGGCCCCATCGACGGTCACGACATCGCCGCCCTGGAGTCGGCCCTCCAGCGGGCCAAGCGCTTCGGCGGCCCGGTCATCGTGCACTGCCTCACCGAGAAGGGCCGCGGCTACACCCCGGCGCTGGAGGACGAGGCCGACCGCTTCCACGCCGTCGGCAAGATCCACCCCGACACCGGGCTGCCGATCGCCGCCTCGGGCGCCGACTGGACCTCGGTGTTCGGCGAGGAGATGGTCAAGCTCGGCAAGGAGCGCAAGGACATCGTCGCCATCACGGCCGCGATGCTGCAGCCGGTGGGCCTGGAGAAGTTCGCCAAGGCCTTCCCCGACCGCGTGTACGACGTGGGCATCGCCGAGCAGCACGCCGTCGTCTCGGCCGCGGGCCTGGCCACCGGTGGGCTGCACCCGGTCGTCGCGGTCTACGCGACCTTCCTGAACCGGGCCTTCGACCAGGTGCTGATGGACGTGGCGCTGCACAAGTGCGGGGTCACCTTCGTCCTGGACCGCGCGGGCATCACCGGTACCGACGGCGCCTCGCACAACGGCATGTGGGACATGTCGATCCTCCAGGTCGTGCCCGGCCTGCGGATCGCCGCCCCGCGCGACGCCGACCAGGTCCGCGCCCAGCTGCGGGAGGCCGTCGAGATCGAGGACGCCCCGACCGTGGTGCGCTACTCCAAGGGCGCGGTCGGCCCCGCGGTCCAGGCCGTGGGCCGCGTCGGCGGCATGGACGTGCTGCGCGAGGCGACGCCCAGGACCGACGAGCCGGCGGGGGAGACGGAGTCGCCGGCGTACGACGTGCTGCTGGTCTCGGTCGGTGCCCTCGCCCCGATGTGCCTGGAGATCGCCGGTCTGCTCGACGCCCAGGGCATCACCACCACCGTCGTCGACCCCCGTTGGGTCAAGCCGGTCGACGAGGCGCTGCCTGCCCTGGCCGCCCGCCACCGTGTCGTCGTCACCGTCGAGGACAACGGCCGCGCCGGCGGCGTCGGCTCCGCGATCGGCCAGGCGCTGCGCGACGCCAACGTGGACGTTCCGCTGCGGGACTTCGGCATCCCGCAGGAGTTCTTGGACCACGCCGGGCGCAAGGAGATCATGGCCGAGATCGGCCTGACCGCCCCGGACATCGCCCGCCAGGTGACCGGCCTGGTCTCGCGCCTGCAGGGCCGTTACGCCGACGAGCCCACCCCGCAGGTCGCGGGCGACTGACGCGGCACGGGCAGATGGGCCGGGCGACCACTCTTACGGGTGGTCGCCCGGCCCATCTGCGCAGGTGTAGGCGCGCCTGTTCCGGTCACAAGCACCCCCAGATGTTGTGATGCGGGAACAACTGTGGAGGTGCGCCGGTGCATCTGGGCGATGGCGGCGGTTACGGCGGGCGCGACGAACATGGCAAACGTGGCGAACGCGGCGACAAAACAGCCGGAAAGCGGCGGAGCAGTTTCTTCCGGACCAAATCGGTCGAACAGTCCCTCAAGGACACGGAGGAGCCCGAACACACACTCAAGAAGTCGCTCTCGGCCCTGGACCTCACGGTCTTCGGCGTGGGCGTCGTGATCGGCACCGGCATCTTCGTGCTCACCGGCAAGGTGGCCAAGGACAACGCGGGCCCCTCGGTGGCGCTCGCCTTCGTCGTCTCCGGGATCGTGTGCGCCCTCGCGGCGCTGTGCTACGCGGAATTCGCCTCCACCGTGCCGGTCGCCGGCTCCGCGTACACCTTCTCCTTCGCCACCCTCGGCGAACTGCCCGCCTGGATCATCGGGTGGGACCTCGTGCTGGAACTCGCGCTGGGATGCGCGGTGGTGTCGGTCGGCTGGTCCGGCTACATCCGCTCACTGATGGACAACTTGGGCTGGCAGCTGCCGACCGCCCTGTCCGGCAGCACGGACACCGCGTTCCACTTCGACCTGCTGGCCTTCCTGCTGGTCCTCGTACTGACCGGCATCCTGGTGGCCGGCATGAAGCTGTCGGCCCGTGTGACCACCGTGATCGTGGCCATCAAGGTCGCCGTGGTGCTCGTCGTCATCGTCGTCGGCGCGTTCTTCATCAACGCCGACAACTACGAGCCGTTCATCCCGCCCGCCAAGCAGGTGACCGGCACGGAGGCCGGTCTCGGGGCGCCCCTCATCCAGTTGATGACCGGTTTCCAGCCCGCCCAGTTCGGCGTGATGGGCATCTTCACCGCGGCCGCCGTCGTCTTCTTCGCGTACATCGGCTTCGACATCGTCGCCACGGCCGCCGAGGAGACCCGCAACCCCCAGCGGGACGTGCCGCGCGGCATCCTCGGGTCGCTGCTCATCTGCACGATCCTGTACGTCGGGGTCTCCGTCGTCGTCACCGGCATGCAGAAGTACACCGAACTGTCCGTGGACGCCCCGCTCGCCGACGCGTTCAAGGCGGTCGGCCACCCCTTCTGGGCCGGGCTGATCAGCTTCGGCGCCGCGGTCGGCCTGACGACCGTGTGCATGATCCTGCTGCTCGGCCAGAGCCGGGTGTTCTTCGCGATGAGCCGCGACGGGCTGCTGCCGCGCTTCTTCTCCCGCGTCCACCCCAAGGCGGGCACGCCGTACCGCTCGATCCTGCTGCTCGGCGCGGTCGTCGCGGTCGTCGCCGGGTGCACGAGCATCTCGGAGCTGGCGGAGCTGGTGAACATCGGCACCCTCTTCGCCTTCATCGTCGTCGCGATCGGCGTGGTCGTGCTGCGCCGCACCCGCCCCGATCTGCCGCGGTCCTTCCGTACCCCGCTGGTGCCGTGGGTGCCGGTGGTGTCGGTGCTGGCCACCTTCTGGCTGATGCTCAACCTGCCCGCCGAGACCTGGCTGCGGTTCGCGATCTGGATGGCGGCGGGCTTCGTCGTGTACTTCGCCTACGGGCACCGGCACAGCCGGCTGCGGGTGCCGCAGCGGGACCGCTGAGGGGTGAGCCGGCGGCGGCCGAGGGGCCGCCGGGTTGGGGTAGCTTGGGGCGCGTGCCCAGCCGTCCCGAGAACGCCCGCCCCGCCGCGCGGGCAGGGGTCTTCCCGGGTGACAGGTTCTGGCTGCCGCTCGTCCCGCTGCTGACGGTCCTGGCGGCCCTGGTGCACCTGCCGTCGTTCCTGCGCCCGGTCTGGAACCCCGACGAGGGCTTCCTCGCCACGCAGGCCCGGATGCTGGCCGCCGGCGGCGTCCTGTACGACACCGTCGTCGACCGCAAGCCCCCTTTGCTGCCGTGGCTCTACCAGGGCGCGTTCGCGCTCTTCGGCGACGACTCGCTGTGGCCGCTGCGCTGCGCCGCCGTCGCCGCCCACGTCGTGACGGCCGCGCTGCTCGCCGCCCTCGCCCGCCGCCGCTGGGGCGACCGCCCGGCGGTGGCGGCCGGATGCGCCTATGTACTGCTGTCCGTCGGCCTCGCGCCCGAGGACACCCAGGCGGCCAGTTTCGAGGTCTTCACCCTTCCCTGGACCGTTGCCGCCGTGCTGCTGGCCGACCGGAGGCGGTGGGGCCTCGCGGGGCTCGCCGTGGCAGGAGCGGCCCTCACCAAGCAGACCGGGGCCGTGGTGCTGCTTCCCGTCGCCTGGTCGCTCTGGCGGGCCGGACGGGGGACCGGCGTCCCGTCCGGTCTGACGTCGCGTGTCCTGACGCGTTCGTGGGCCACGGGGCGCGGCGACGGTGTGCTGCTGCGGACGGCAGCCGGCTCCGGTGTGCTCCCGCGCCCGGGCCGCGCCGCCGTCGCGGGCGGCGGCTCCGGCACGTACGCCGCCGGTGCGGGCGGCGGCTGGGGGCGCCTGCTGGCGGGGTGCGTGCTGCCCGTCGTGGCGGTGGCGGCGGCGACCGGCATGCGGCACTTCGTCTTCTGGACGTTCACCGGCTCCGGCACCTACATGTCACCGCAGGGCGCGTGGCTGCTCGGCGCGGGGCGCGGACTCGGCAACGCCGCCATCCTGCTGGCGGCCGGGGCCGGCCTCATGGTGCCGGCGCTGTGGTGGGCGGTGCGGCGGCGGCCCTTCGCCGACGCGGACCTGTGGGTCTGGCTCGCGGCGGCGGTCTGCGCGGTCGTCGCGGGCTTCCAGTTCTACGGCCACTACTACCTCCAACTGCTGCCCCCGCTGGTGCTCATCGGCATCGCCGCAGTGCGCCGGCTGCCCTCCCGGGGCCCGTCCCGCCGCCTTGCCGCGGCCTGGACGCTGCTGGCGGCGGCCGTCTTCACCGCCTGGGGGTTCGTCGCACCGCGCGCCGAACTCGACCACTCCCAGGCGGTCGCCGCGGCGATCCGCGCCAGCAGCGGCCCGCACGACACCGTCCTGCTGTGGGGCATGCACCCGGAGCAGTACTGGCTCGCCGACCGCGCCCCCGCCGGCCGCTACCTGACCGCGGGCTTCCTCACCAACTTCAGCGGCGGCCGCGGCGGCGCCCGGGTCGGCGCCCGCTACGCCGTCCCGGGCGCGTGGCAGCTCCTGCGCCACGACTTCGCGTCGGCGCCGCCCGCCCTGGTCGTCGACGACTCCCGTGGCGCCCCGTACGGGGTGGCCGCCGTCCCCGAGTTCCGCGACCTCCTCTCCCGGGGCGGCTACACCCGGGTGGGAACGGTGGACGGAGCGGTGCTGTACGCGCCCCGCGGACACGGTTAGAGCCGCGACCGGAGACCACGAACACCGAAAGACCTCGCATCCCGCCGGTGCGCCCGGCCAGCCTGCACCGGTGGATACCCGCCGCCCGTGTCCTTGTTGTGGTCACCTGGTCCTCGATGCCGAGGACGGATGGCCTGGCACCTATGCCATATGCCCGGTGTGCCATTGGGAAGACGACCCGGAGCAACTGCGGTGGCCGTACCGGCCGGGTGCCGCGAATCGGGTCTCGTTGTACGGGGCCCAGCGCAATTTCCAGGCTTACGGTGCCTGCGATCAGTACGGCAGGCGCTTCGCGCGGCCGCCGACCGATGACGAGCCGCTCGACCGCGACTGGCGTCCGATCGATCCGGTCGCGGACGCTTTCAAGGAATGGACGGGCGCCGCGGACCGGCCCTGGCCCGAGGACCGGACGGCGCTGTGCTGGTGGCTGCCCGCCTTCTGGGGGCGTCCCGAGGAGCCGGAGCCGGTGGCGCCTCGGCGCGTGGTGATGGACGTCGGCTCGGTCCGCAGTGATCGTGACCTGCACGCCGTCCTGAAGCACGAGCTCGGCTTCCCGTCGTTCTACGGGATGAACTGGGCCGCCTTCTGGGACGCGATCACCGGGCTGGTTCCGATGCCCGCCGAGCTGTGCTTCAGCGGCTGGGCCGATCTCGAGCGCCAGGTCCCGGAGTCGGCCGCGATGCTTGGCAGCGAGCTTGTCCGGTACGGAGCGGTACACGCGGGCTTCAGCGTCGTCTACGACGCGTAGCCCCCGATGGGCGGCATCGCGCGGCCGGACGGCTACGGCCGTACCGCCCGCGGGCCCGCCACCGTCGCGTCGTGCGCGGTCACGCGCTCACGCAGTCCGCGGTCGGCCGTCACGACGAGGCAAGGCCGGCCCGGCGGACGGCGGGCCGCGACGAGTTCCACGATCCGGTCGTCGCCGGTGCCGGGGGCGGCCTCCACACCGACCCCGGGCACCGGGGCCACGTCGCGAGCCGCGCCCTCCACCACGAGCAGCAGCTCCAGCGGCGGCCTGCGGGCCCACTCCGGGACGTCCGGCCGCTCCGGAAGCCCCGCCGCCGCGAAGGGGACGAGGGCGTCCCGCAGCCGCTCGGTCGCCCCCCGCCGGTCCCGCCACCAGCCGTCGGGCACCGAGCCCACGACGTTGGCGGCGTCGACGACGACCAGGGGGAGGGGAATGCCGTTCACAGCCACCAGCCTGGCACAGCGGCCGCGGGACAGGGCCCCCTCCCTCATGGGGGCGCCGGGGCCGGTGGTAGAAAGACCCGGTGATGCAGCAGACGAAGTCCAAGCGCTTGCGTTCGTACGCCGGGACCGTGGTCGTCCTGGCCGTGGTGTTCGGCGGGTCCGCCGTCATCGGTGCGCATGTGCGCGGTGAGAAGGAGCACACGGTCAAGGCGCCGACCGGTGCCGGCGGTCAGGACGGCCTGGACGTGCCGGTGCGGCCGAGCGTGCTGCCGGTGACGCTGACCGTGTACGAGGACCTGCGTGCCCCGGAGTCCAAGTCGTTCGCCGCCGAGTACGCGGACACCTTCGCGCGGATGCTCGCCGCGGGCCAGGTCCAGATCGACTACCGCCTGGTGACGCCCTCCGACACCGTCAACGGCGGCGAGGGCGCCCTGGCCGCCGCCAACGCGGCCGCCTGTGCGCAGGACCAGGGCCGCTTCCGGCAGTTCGTGGACGCGCTGTGGGCCGTGCAGCCCGCCGACGTCCAGGACGACGCCCTCAACAGCGACAAGCTGCTCAAGGACATCTCGAAGACGGCCCGCAAGATCGACGAGGCCAAGTTCGTGCCCTGCGTCCAAGGCCGCGACCACGACGGCTGGGTGAAGAAGTCTCAGCAGCAGTTCACCGACGCCGGGTTCACCACGGCGCCGGTCGTGCAGATCAACGGTGAGACCGTCACGGCCCCGACGGGCGGCGTGGACGGGCTCACGCCGTCGCGGCTGCGCGGCATGGTGAAGAAGGCCGTCGCCCTGGCGGTCAGTCAGGCCGTGAGTCCCAGCCCGGGTTCGTCGGCCGGCGCGACCGGCAGCCCCGCTCCGAGCAGCAGCGCCACCACCCCCACCGGCACCCCGACCGGCACCCCCACGGGTACCGCCACCGCCGGGGTCACCACGGGCGCCGGCGTCGATCCGACCGCGACGGACACCGCCGCGAGCATCACTCCGGTCGGCTGATCGCGCGCAACTCTGCCCCTTTTCGTCAACTTTGTGGCGAAAAGGGGTAGGGAGGGCGTGTGGCATCCGATCCCGAAGGAGTGATGCGCATGTCCACGCCCGTGTTCGACGACGTCGAGCCGCAGCCCGGTTGCGTGTGCGACGACTGCGCACGCGAACGACTGGTCCAGGCTGCGGCACGTACCTCACCCGGTCCCGCCGGCCCGCGTGCGGCCCCCGCCGCCCTGGCGGTCGTGGCCGCCGCGAGCGCGGTCGCGGCGGCGGCCCCCGCCCTCGCCGTGGCGCCCGCGGCGCACACGGACCGGTCGCAGGCCGGCGCCCCACAGGCCGCTCCCGGCATGCGCCTCACGCGTGACGAGATCCTCGAACGAGCCCAGAGCTGGGTGGACGAAGAGGTTCCGTACCGCATGAAGGAGTACTGGAGCGACGGCTACCGGCAGGACTGCTCGGGCTATGTCTCCATGGCCTGGGGCCTGCGGCGGAGCGAGTGGACCGGCAGTCTGCCCCGCTTCGCCCACCGCATCGGCGTCGACGACCTCGAACCCGGTGACATCCTGCTCTACCACAGCCGCCGGAACCCGCACGTCGGCTCGCACGTCAGGATCTTCGCCGGCTGGGCGGACGACGAGCACACCGCCTACAACGCCTATGAGCAGGCCCCGCCGTACACGCAGATGACGGAGATCCCGCTGCCGCCGGACTCCGGCTACCGGCCTTACCGCTACAAGTACCTGAGCGAGGGCGAGGACGACTCCGGCGACGACCTGTTCGGCGACTTCCCCGGGAGCTGGTCCTTCGGGGCCGGGACCCGCAACGCCAACGTCACCCGGCTCGGCAAGATGCTGCGGACGCGCGGCGGCGGCCCGTACTACCGCTCCGGGCCCGGGCCCCGCTGGAGCGAGTCGGACCGGCGCGCCACCCGCGCCTTCCAGCGGGCTCAGGGCTGGAAGGGAACGGCCGCCAACGGAGTCCCCGGTCCCACGACTTGGCGCTACCTCGTCGACGGCAAGGGGGCGGACATCGGGCGGGGAGCGGGCCCCGCGACCCCCGACGCCTCCGCCCCCGGCACCGAGGCCGCGCCCTCCGCGCCGTCGCAGGGCCCCGCCGGAACGGCCGCGGTCGCGGCCCCCACCGCCTACCCCGGGCACGAGACCTTCCGCCCCGGCCGGTCCGACCCGCACGTCCTCCTGCTGGGCCGTCAACTGATCGCCAAGGGCTTCGGCAAGTACTACCGAAACGGCCCGGGGCCCCGCTGGAGCGAGGCCGACCGGCGCGCCGTCGAGGCGTTCCAGCGCGCACAGGGCTGGTCCGGCCGCGAGGCCGACGGCCATCCCGGACCCGAGACCTGGAGGCGACTGTTCTCGTGACCACGACCACCGGCACGACGCCGTCCCCCGCGGCGAACACCCCGGGGCCGCTGATCCCCGCGCCGTCCCCCACCCCCCACCTCTCGCCTGCGGGGTTCCCCCCGCCCGGCTCGGACTCCGACATCGCCGAACGCCCGGGACGCTGCCTGCCGGGCGTCCTGGCACTGGTCGTCGCCCTCGCCGCGGCGATCGCGGCGGTGGTCGTGCCGCTGCGCCTCGGCGGCGACCCGCACCTGCCGGGCTATCTGACCGCCGTCCCGTTCGCGGCACTCGCGGCCTTCTCCGCGCTCGGCCTGGCCCAGGGCCGGCCCGGCTCCGTCTGGGTGCTGACCCGGCACGGCGGCTACCGCGGCACCGTACGCCGCACCGGGCTGCTGTGGCTCAACCCGCTGCTGCCGCGGCGCCGCGTGGACATCACCGTGCGGCACTGGCGCGGCAGTCCCGTCGAGGCCACCGACGCGGCCGGGACGCCGGTGCTCGTCACCGTCCTGCTGGTGTGGCGGGTGCGTGACAGCGCCCGCGCCAGCTTCGCCGTCGAGGACCATGTGCGCTTCCTGCACGAGCAGACCGAGGCCGCCGTCGCCCGCTGTGCGTCCCGGCTGCCGGCCGACGACTTCCGCGGCTCCGGTCCCACCCTCCGCGACGTCGACATCCTCGCCGAGGAACTCACCCGCGTGCTCGCGCGCGACCTCCGCCCGGCGGGCCTGGAGGTCTTCTCCGCCCAGCCCGTGCGCGTCGCGTACGCGCCCTCCGTCGCGCCCGCCATGCAGCGTGCACGGCTGGCGTCCCTGGACGCCAGGCACCGCCGTGCCGTGCTGGACGACGTGCTGACGGCCGTGGACGACACCGTGCGCGGTCTCACCGAACGCGGCCTGGTCGAGCTCGACGACTACGAACGCCGGGCGCTGGTGAGGGAACTGACGGTCGCTTACGCGAAATAGCGGTGAGCCGCCGTCACGACGAAGGGCCGCCCGGGCACGAAGCCCGGGCGGCCCTTCCGCCGTACCGCGACGTTACGCCGGGACGCTCGCGACGCCGGGGGCGAGGAACGGCTTGCCGTTCACCCGCTCGGAGACGCCCTCACGGTCCAGGTACGGGGTGATCCCGCCCAGGTGGAAGGGCCAGCCGGCGCCGGTGATCAGGCACAGGTCGATGTCCTGCGCCTCGGCGACGACACCCTCCTCCAGCATGATCCCGATCTCCTGCGCCACCGCGTCCAGGACGCGGGCGCGCACCTGCTCCTCCGTCAGGACGCTGTCGCCCTGCACCAGGAGCGCGGCGACCTCGGGGTCCAGCTCCGGCTTGAAGCCGTTCTCGGCGGAGTAGACGTAGAAGCCGCGCTTGCCCGCCTTCACCACGGCCGCCAGGTTCGGGGAGACCGTGAAGCGGTCCGGGAAGGCGCGGTGCAGCGTCTCGGAGACGTGCAGACCGATCGCCGGGCCGACCAGCTCCAGCAGCACCAGCGGGGACATCGGCAGACCGAGCGGCTCGATGGCCTTCTCTGCGGTCTCGACCGGGGTGCCCTCGTCGATGACGTTCTGGATCTCGCCCATGAAGCGGGTCAGGATGCGGTTGACGACGAACGCCGGGGCGTCCTTGGTCAGGACCGCGGTCTTCTTCAGCTTCTTCGCCACGGCGAAGGCGGTGGCCAGCGACGCGTCGTCGGTCTGCTCGCCGCGCACGATCTCCAGCAGCGGCAGCACCGCGACCGGGTTGAAGAAGTGGAAGCCGACGACCCGCTCGGGGTGCTTCAGCTTGGAGGCCATCTCGCTCACCGACAGGGAGGAGGTGTTGGTGGCCAGGATCGTCTCCGGCTTCACCACCGCCTCGACCTCGGCGAACACCTGCTGCTTGACGCCGATCTCCTCGAAGACGGCCTCGATGACGAAGTCCGCGTCGCCGAAGGCGGCGGCCTTGTCGAGCGAGCCGGAGACCAGGCCCTTGAGGCGGTTCGCCTTGTCCTGGTTGACGCGGCCCTTGAGCAGCAGCTTGTCGATCTCGCCGTGGACGTAGCCGACGCCCTTGTCCACGCGCTCCTGGTCGATGTCGGTGAGGACCACCGGCACCTCCAGGCGGCGTGCGAAGAGCAGCGCCAGCTGGGAGGCCATCAGACCGGCGCCGACGACGCCCACCTTGGTGACCGGGCGGGCCAGGTTCTTGTCCGGGGCGCCGGCCGGGCGCTTGGCGCGCTTCTGCACCAGGTTGAAGGCGTAGATGCCGGAGCGCAGCTCGCCGCCCATGATGAGGTCCGCCAGGGCCTCGTCCTCGGCGTCGAAACCGGCCGCCAGATCGCCGTTCTTGGCGGCGGCGATGATGTCCAGCGCGCGGTACGCGGCCGGGGCCGCGCCGTGCACCTTGGAGTCGGCGAAGGCGTGGCCCTTGGCGACGGCCTCGTCCCACGCGGCGCCGCGGTCCACCTCGGGGCGGATGATCTGGATCTCGCCCTTGAGGACGGCGGAGGTCCAGAAGAGCGACTGCTCCAGGAAGTCCGCGCCCTCGAACAGCGCGTCGGCGATGCCGAGGTCGTAGACCTGACCGCCCCTCAGTTGCTTGTTCTGGTTGAGCGAGTTCTCGATGATGACGCCGATCGCGCGCTCGGCGCCGATCAGGTTCGGCAGCAGCGCGCAGCCGCCCCAGCCCGGGACCAGGCCCAGGAAGACCTCGGGGAGGGAGAACGCCGGGATCGAGCTGGAGACCGTGCGGTAGGAGCAGTGCAGGCCGACCTCGACACCGCCGCCCATGGCCGCGCCGTTGTAGTACGCGAACGTCGGCACCGCGAGGCCCTGCAGGCGGCGGAAGACGTCGTGACCGCCCTTGCCGATGGCCAGCGCGTCCTCGTGGCGCTTCAGCAGCTCGACGCCCTTGAGGTCGGCGCCCACCGCGAAGATGAACGGCTTGCCGGTGACGCCGACACCGACGATCTCGCCGTCGGCGGCCTCCTTCTCGACCTGGTCGAGGGCGGCGCTGAGGTTCGCCAGCGACTGCGGGCCGAAGGTGGTCGGCTTGGTGTGGTCCAGGCCGTTGTCCAGGGTGATGAGCGCGAAACGCCCGGCGTCCTGGGGGAGGTCGAGATGGCGCACGTGCGCCTGCGTCACGACCTCGTCGGGGAACAGCTCGGCCGCTCCCTTGAGAAGCTCGGCGGTGGTGGTCACTTGCTGCCTCCGTCGAAGTGCGGGTTCTCCCAGATCACGGTGCCGCCCATGCCGAAACCGACGCACATGGTGGTCAGGCCGTAGCGGACGTGCGGCTGCTCCTCGAACTGGCTGGCCAGCTGCGTCATCAGACGGACGCCGGAGGAGGCGAGCGGGTGGCCGAACGCGATGGCGCCGCCGTACTGGTTGACGCGCGCGTCGTCGTCGGCGATGCCGTAGTGGTCCAGGAAGGACAGCACCTGGACGGCGAACGCCTCGTTGACCTCGAACAGGCCGATGTCGGAGATCGACAGGCCCGCCTTGGCGAGCGCCTTCTCCGTGGCCGGGACCGGGCCGATGCCCATCACCTCGGGCTCGACGCCCACGAAGGCGTAGGAGACCAGACGCATCTTCACCGGGAGCTCCAGCTCCCGGGCGACGTCCTCGGCGGCGATCAGGGAGGCCGTGGCGCCGTCGTTCAGGCCCGCCGAGTTGCCCGCGGTCACCTGGCCGTGGGCGCGGAACGGGGTCTTGAGGCCGGCCAGGTTCTCCAGCGTCGTGCCCGGGCGCATCGGCTCGTCCGCCGTGGCCAGGCCCCAGCCGGTCTCGCCGCCCTCGGGGGAGGTGCGGCGCACCGAGATCGGCACCAGGTCCTGCTGGATCTTGCCGTTCGCGTACGCCTTCGCGGCCTTCTCCTGGCTGCGGACCGCGTACTCGTCGGAACGCCGCCGGGTCAGGTGCGGGAAGCGGTCGTGCAGGTTCTCCGCCGTCATGCCCATGAACAGGGCGGAGTCGTCGACCAGCTTCTCCGACACGAAGCGCGGGTTGGGGTCCACGCCCTCGCCCATCGGGTGCCGGCCCATGTGCTCCACGCCGCCCGCGACCGCCACGTCGTACGCGCCGAAGGCGACGCCGCCGGCGACGCTGGTCACCGCGGTCATCGCGCCCGCGCACATGCGGTCGATCGAGAAGCCGGGCACGGACTTGGGCAGCCCGGCCAGGATCGCGGCCGTACGGCCCAGGGTCAGGCCCTGGTCGCCGATCTGGGTGGTCGCGGCGATCGCGACCTCGTCGATCCGCTCCGGGGAGAGCGCGGGGTTGCGGCGCAGCAGCTCCCGGATGGACTTGATCACCAGGTCGTCGGCACGGGTCTCGTGGTAGATGCCCTTCGGGCCCGCCTTGCCGAACGGGGTGCGGACGCCGTCGACGAAGAC
The DNA here is from genome assembly GCF_042714775.1 of Streptomyces sp. NPDC058691. NCBI lineage: Bacteria > Bacillati > Actinomycetota > Actinomycetes > Kitasatosporales > Streptomycetaceae > Streptomyces > Streptomyces sp. NPDC058691. Next base: position 25,038 of record NZ_JBHXSO010000081.1, read on the forward strand.
GACGTCCCTAGCGGTACGAGGCACGTTGGCTCTCCTCAAGATGCGGGTTCGCTTGCCGCGGGCAGAAGACGGCGGCTCCGGGCTCCATGCTACTCATCGGTAACCGATGTGCCCAGTGTGGGTGTGTGGGGTCACACGTCGTGTCTTCCCCTGAGTCTGTACCCCGCCCGCCCGCCCTCCCCCAACCTTCGGCCGGGGGTGCCCCCAGCCCTGTGAAGTCTGTGACCCCGGCGCGCGTTTCGTGGTGGGCCGGGTTCGGGGCCTCCGGGGCCGGCCATTCTGGACAGCACATTTTGGTGCCTCGGGCACTCTCCGTTGGTCGCCCCGGGTTGTGCACC
>NZ_JBHXSO010000082.1:0-23508 GCF_042714775.1 Streptomyces sp. NPDC058691
CACCCGGCGGCACCGGCGTTCGGCGTGCAAACGGACGCTGGGCCGCGTGCGCCACCCTCTTCTCCGCCCGGCTGACCGCCACCGGTTCCGCGGGCGGCACCGACGCCGGCACCTAGACCGTGCCGGCCGGCCGGCCGGCAAGACACTCCTCGCCCCGGCCCTGGGGAACTTCCGCGAACAGGACTTCCACTGGGCCTCGGCGATCCTGGTCCCCGAGAAGCAGAAGGTCACCGACACGGTCGCCTGCCGCAAGCCCGGCACCCCGCCCGACACCACCCCGGCCCCGACGGCGTGCGACGCCGCGGCGCTGATCAGCCGAACGCTGGAGTAGCGTCGGTCGTACCCGCCACCGGGCGCCGCTGGGGCCGACTCCCCGCGGCGCCCCGGTCGTGTCCCCGCCCGCCGACCCGCTCCTACCCAACCCAGGTGGGCCGCCCGGCCCCGCCGGGTTACCCCTTCGGCCCATGCCCGGAACGCCGTCGGCACCCCACAGTGGTGTGGTGAACCGCGCACGGACAGGCAGGTGATCGTCATGGGTGGCGGTACGCCGCACGAGTGCCTGCGGGAAAACACCCGGGCCGGGGCCGGGGCCGATGTAGTGCCGCTGCACGGCGAGATCGACCTGATCAGCGCCCCGTTGGTGGCGGCGCGGCTGGACGCGCTGAGTGCCGCGCCCTGCCCGGACCTCGTGGTCGATCTGCGCGAGGTGGACTTCATCGACTGCTCCGGGCTGCGGGTCCTGTGCCGGACCCTGCGCCGCGTACGGCAGCGCGGCGGCACGCTGCGCCTGATCGTGGGCGACGGCCCGGTCCTGGCGGCACTGCGGCTGGCCGATCTCCACCATGCGTTCGACGTGCGCTCCGGCATGACGGAGGGAGTCACACGACATGAAGGCTTGGGTCTTCCACGGACCGGGACAGGCGGCCTGGCAGGATGTGCCTGATCCGCGGCTCATGGACGCGGCGGACGCCATCGTCCGCGTCGACACCGCCGGCGTCTGCGGCACGGATCTGCACATCCTGAACGGCGACGTGCCCGATGTCCCCGCCGGGACGGTGCTGGGTCACGAGGCCGTCGGCGAGGTCGTCGAGACCGGCTCCGCCGTCCGCACCGTACGTCCCGGGGACCGGGTGCTGGTCTCCTGCATCAGCGGCTGCGGCCACTGCCGCTCCTGCCGCGAGCAGGCGTACGGGCAGTGCCGCGGGGGCGGCGGCTGGCTGCTGGGACACCTGATCGACGGCACGCAGGCCGAGTACGTCCGTGTCCCGTTCGCGGACACCGGCCTGCACACGCTGTCGCACGTGGTGGGCAGCGAGGTCGCGGTGCTGCTGGCGGACATCTTCCCCACCGGCTACGAGGTGGGCGTCCTCAACGGCGGAGTGCGCCCGGGCGACACGGTCGTCGTGGTCGGCAGCGGCCCGGTGGGCCTGGCCGCCATCGCCACCGCCCATCTGTTCTCACCGCACGCCGTCATCGCCGTCGACCTGGTCCCGGCCCGGCTGGACGCGGCCAAGCACCTGGGCGCGGACGCGGTGGTCCGCGCGGACGAGGGGCCCGAGCAACTGGTCGACGACCTCACCGAGGGGTACGGCGCCGACGTGGTGATCGAGGCGGCCGGCACGCCGGAGAGCTTCGAAATGTGCACGCGCATGGTGCGGCCCGGCGGCCGCGTGGCCAACGTCGGCGTGCACGGGCGGCCGGTCACCCTCCACCTGGAGGACCTGTGGAGCCGGAACCTGACCGTCACCACCGGTCTGGTCGACACGTACTCCACCCCGACCCTGCTGCGGATGATGGAGGCGGGCCGGCTGCCCGCCGCATCCCTGGTCACGCACGTCTTCGAGCTGCCGGAAGCGGCGGCGGCCTACGACGTCTTCTCCTCCGCGAGCGACACCGGGGCCCTCAAGGTCGTGCTGGGCGGACCGCACCACGACGTCGTCGCGATCCCCGCCTGACCCCTGGCCCGGGGCACGACCCGACGTTTCCGACCGACGAGGGGAGACTGCCGTGACCACCACCACGACGGGCCTGCTCGGCGCCCTGCCGCCGCGGGCACGGGAGCGCCTGATGGAACTCGGCCGCGAGGTCTCCTTCGCGGCGGGGACCCGGATCTTCGAGGAGGGCCACCGGGCGGACCGTTTCTGGGTGCTCAGGTCCGGGTCGGTCGCGCTCGACCTCCACGTGCCCGGCCGCCGGGCCGCCCAGGTTGAGACGCTCGGCCCCGGCGACCTGCTCGGCTGCTCCTGGCTGTTCGCGCCCTACACCTGGCACCTGGGGGCGCAGACCCGCAACCCCGTCACGGCCGAGGAGTACGACGCGGCGGCCGTACGGTCGCTGTGCGAGGCGGATCCGGTCCTCGGGTACGCGGTCGCCCGGCGCGTCGCGGAGATCGTCACGCACCGTCTCCAAGGCACCCGCACCCGCCTGCTCGACCTCTACGGACCCCAGGGCAGCGGTGACCGACGGTGACCCGTTCGGCGCTATGACGACCGGGGCGGATCGGCGACGATCGAAGGGACGGCCGGGCACACGAGGCGGCAGCCGGGAGCGCGCATGACCGAGGTGCGGGAGTTCTCACCACAGGCGCCGATCAAGGTCTTCCTGGTCGACGACCACGAGGTCGTCCGGCGGGGGCTCCACGACCTGATCGACGCCGAGACCGACATGGAGGTGGTCGGCGAGGCCGGCTCGGTCGACCACGCGGTCGCCCGCGGCCCGGCGCTGCGCCCCCACGTGGCCATCCTCGACGTGCGGCTCCCGGACGGCGACGGCATCACGGTCTGCCGTGAACTGCGCTCGGTCATGCCCGGCCTCGCCTGCCTGATACTGACCTCGTTCGACGACGACGACGCGCTGCTGGACGCCATCATGGCCGGTGCCGCCGGCTACGTCCTGAAGCAGATCAAGGGGTCCGACCTGCTGATGGCGGTGCGCACGGTGGCCTCCGGCCAGTCGATGCTGGACCCGGCGACGACGGCCCGGCTGATGGAGAGCCTGCGAGCCCACGAGGACGCGCCGGCGCCGCAGCAGGACGACGCGCTCGCCGCGCTCTCCCCGCGGGAGCTGGAGATCCTGGACCTGGTCGGCGAGGGCCTGACCAATCGCGAGATCTCGCGGCGGCTCTTCCTGTCCGAGAAGACCGTGAAGAACCACATCTCCCGGCTGCTCGGCAAGCTCGGCGTCGAGCGCCGCATCCAGGCCGCCGTCCTCGCCACCCAGCACCATCCCGAAGGCCCGCCCCCCGAGCCGCACCACTGACCGCCGGCGGCGCGAGTAGGGCCGAACGGGCCCCTGGCAGAGCCCGACGGGCCCTCCCCCCGGCACGCCACCGAGGCGCACTCTGGTCTCAGACTCCTCGGCCGGGAGGTGCAGCACGATGAGGACCACCACTCTCGACGGCACGACGCTGGAGAAGCTGATATCCGCCGCGATCGCCGCGCCGTCCTGTCACGCCCGGCAGCCCTGGCGGTACCGCCTCGACCCGGACACGGCCACCCTGCAGATGCGCGCCGTCGGCGAGGAGCGAGCGCCGGGCGGAGCCACCGACCACGCCCGGCGGGCGCTGCACGTGTCCATCGGGGCGGCACTGTTCAACCTGCGGGTCGCGGTCACCCATTTCGGCTGGGAGCCGCAGGTCCGCCTGCTGCCCTTCCCCGGCGATCCCGGTCTGTACGCCAGCGTGCGGCTGACCGCTCCGTCGGTCCGCGCCCACGAGGCGTACCGCTCCGATCTGTACGGCGCGCTGTGGCGCCGCCGCGATTACGTGGCCGCGTGCCCGGTACGCCGTCCACCGGGAGCGGTCGTGCTGGAACTGGTCGACGCGGCCCACACCGAGGGCGCGGCGCTGAACCTGCCCCACGCCGCGGAGACCCGGCGGCTGCTGCGGCTGACGGAGGACGCCGATCTGCGCCGCGCAGCGGACGGCGGACCGGACCGGCCCCCCTCCGGGTCCGTGGGGAGCGTCTCGTGGACGGCCGGCGCAGGGTCCGGCGGAGCACCGCGGCCGTTGCCCGGCGACGACCGTTTCCCGCTCGTCGCCGTCCTGACCACCCCCAGGGACGGCCCGGCCGACTGGCTGCGTGCGGGGCAGGCCCTCCAGCACGTGCTGCTCTCGGCCACCGCGCACCAGGTGCGCGCGTGGCTGCTGCACCAGGCGCTGGACTTTCCCGACCTGCGGCGGGCGCTGCGCAGCGCGGAGTCCGGACCCGGACACGTGCAGATGCTCGTACGGCTGGGGTACGGGCTCCCGCGGCCGGGGACCGCGGCGCGCGATCCGGGCCGCATCGTGAGCGAGGTCAACTGACCGCACGGGTCCGGGGGCGTGGACGAGCGCCGGTCCGGCCGGTCAGCAGGTCAGCGGGACCTGCCAGACCACACGGGCGCCTCCCCGTTCCGGGGCCTCCAGGCGCAGCGCGCCGCCGAGCTTCCCCGCCCGCTCGGCGAGATTGAGGAGGCCGCTGCGGTGCGCGCCCTCGGGGATGCCCACGCCGTCGTCGGACACCGTCAGGGTCAGCGAGCCATCACCGACGAGCAGGCACACCTCCGCCGCGTGGGCCTTGGCGTGCCGGGCCACGTTCGACAGCGCCTCGCCCAGCACCGCGACGACGTCCTCGGCGACGGGGACCGGCACATCGGTGTCGATCAGGCCCTCCATCCGCAGCGCCGGGGTGAAACCGAGGGCGGTCGACGCCCGCTCGACCTCCCCCGCGACCCGTACCCGCAGGCCCTTGCGGCCCGGTCCCGCCTCGTGCGTGCGCAGGCCGAAGATCGTGGAGCGGATGATCTTGATGGTCTCGTCCAGGTCGTCCACCGCGCGCAGCAGCCGCTCGCTCGCCTGCGGGTGGTCGACGAAGCGCACCGCGCTCTGCAGGGTCATGCCTGTCGCGAACAGCCGCTGGATGGCCAGGTCGTGCAGGTCGCGGGCGATGCGGTCGCGGTCCTCCAGACGGGCCATCTGCTCCGCGGACCGGCGCCGCTCCGCCAGTTCCATGGCCAGCGCGGCGGATCCCGCGAAGTCCGTCAGCGGAGCCGTCTCCCTCTCGGTGAAGTTCGGCTCGCCCTTGGCCCGGGCCAGCAGCAGCGCCCCGCGCACGCCCTCGCTGGTGCTCATCGGAACGGCGACCGCCGGTCCCAGCCCGGCGAAGCGGGGCGGCCCGGCCGTGATCCTCGGGTCCTGGCCCACCTCGGAGCTGATGATCGGCTCCCCCGCCGCCATCGCGGCGCCGACGAAGGAACCCCGGCGCGGCAGCACCAGCCCGGTGTGCGCGGCCGCGTCGATGCCGGTGGCGATGGCCATCCGGACGTCGTCCGTCCCCTCGACCGGCAGCGCCACCACACCCAGGTCCGCGCCCAGGATGCGCCGCCCGTGCTCGACGATCAGCTCCAGCACCCGGGACTCCTCGGCGCCGGACAGCAGACTCGCGGTGATCTCGGCGTTCGCCTCCAGCCAGCGCTGCCGGGACCGGGCCTCCTCGTACAGCCGGGCGTTGTCGATGGCCACGCCGGCGGCGACGGCGAGGGTCGACAGCACGGCCTCGTCCTCGCCGTCGAACTCCTTGCCCCCGCGTTTCTCGGTCAGGTACAGGTTCCCGAACACCTCGTCGCGGACCCGGATGGGTACGCCGAGGAAGGAGTGCATCGGGGGGTGGTTCGCCGGGAAGCCGTACGAGACGGGATGCTCGGAGATCTCCTCCAGCCGCAGTGTCTCGGGATGGCGGATGAGTTCGCCCAGGATGCCGTGGCCGGAGGGCAGCGGGCCGATCCTCTCGATGTCGGCGTCCGCCACGCCCACCGGAAGGAACTGCGACAGCCGGTCGTCGCCCCCGATGACGCCGAGCGCGCCGTACTCCGCGTCCACGAGCACGACCGCCGCCTCCACGATCCGGCGGAGCACCTGCGGCAGGTCCAGCTCGCGCCCCACCGACAGCACCGCCTGGAGCAGGCTGTGCACCCGGTCCCGCGTCCCGCGTACTGCGTCGATCCGCAGCTGCAGCTCGTCCAGCAGTTCGTCCAGCTGCAGCCGCGGCAGGCGCTCCTGGCCCCTGTCGGGCTCCATCCCCATGGATTCCTCCATCAGGCGGCGGCTCCCCACACACATTCTCCCCACCTTCGCGTCCGGCGGCGCGGCGTCCGCCCCTGGCCCTCCGGGGGAAGGCACGGGCAGACTCACCCCATGAACGATCACCGTGCGATCGGCTGGGACGAGGCCGCGTGGCTCAACCCGCCGCTGGAGGCCCGATCCGAGGCCGGGGGACTGCTGGTCACCACGCGTGACCGCAGTGACTTCTGGCGCACCACGAGCTACGGATTCGTCCGCGACGACGGACACGCGCTGCTGGCCCCCTTCGCGGGTCCCGGCGCCGTCGAAGTGGGCTTCGTCGTGGACTTCGACACGCTGTACGACCAGGCCGGGCTCATGATCCGCGTCGACGCGGAGACCTGGATCAAGGCCGGCGTGGAGATGTCGGACGGCGTTCCGCACCTGGGCGCTGTGGTCACGCACGGCCGGTCGGACTGGTCCCTCGCCCCGGTACCGGAGTGGCAGGGCCGCGAGGTCACCGTGCGGGCCAGCCGGGACGGCGACGCCGTGACGATCAGGGCACGCTGCGACGCGGAGCCCTGGCGCATGGTGCGGCTGGCACCCCTGGCGCCCGGGGCACAGGCATCGGCGGGCCCCTTCTGCTGCTCGCCCGAGAGGGCCGGACTGCGCGTGCGCTTCACCCGGTTCACGCAGGGTCCCGCGGACGCGTCGCTGCACGCCGCCGCCGAGGGCTGAGCGCGGTGGGCGGCTGGGGCACGGGGAACTTCGACGAGGACACGGCGGCGGACCATCTGGGCCTGCTCACCGGCCGGTTGACCGCGGAGGTCGCACAGGCCATGGACGGCGACCCGTCAGGCCTGGAACCGGACGAGTACTGGGGCGTGGCGGTGCCCTGCAACCTGGAACTGCTGCACCTGCTCGCCACACAGGGCTGGGTGGGGGTGACGCTTCCCGAGGCGGCGACGGTGCGGGCGTGGAAGGCGCGCTACCTCGCCGTGTGGGACGCCACGGTGGACGGGTTGGAGCCGGGGGCGGATTACCGCGCGCGACGGCGTGAGGTGCTGGTGCGCACATTCGACGGGCTCACCGAGGTGGTGGAGCGGCGGACGGGGCAGCACACGTGACGGATCGTCAGCGGCGAGCCTCGTCGTACTCCGGTTCTTCCTCGTCCTCCGGTTCCTCCTCGTATTCGTCCTCGGCCTCCTCGTCCTCGTCCTCCGGCTCCTCCTCGTATTCGTCCTCGGCCTCCTCGTCCTCGTCGCCCTCCTCCGCCTCTTCGTCCTCGGGCTCGTACTCGTCCTCCGCTTCCTCGTCCTCCGGGTACTCGTCCTCGGCACCCTCGGCGTCCTCGTCGTACTCCGCCTCCGCCTCCTCGTCCTCCAGCGCCTCCTCGTGCGTACGGACGACCTCGCCGTCGCGGATCTCGCCACGCCATCCCTCGGGTTCCTCGTCGGTGAGGGTGACGTACCGCTGGAAGTGCTTGAAGTCCAGCCGCAGACGGCGGCCTTGGGCTCGCCAGATGTTTCCGGTCTTCTCGAAGAAGCCGGAGGGGTAGTACTCGACGACGAGCACGATGCGGGTCAGCGTGGGCGTGACCTCGTGGAAGCTGACGCATCCGCGCGTGGTGCCCTTCGCGCCCTCGGAGGTCCAGATGATCCGCTCGTCGGGGATCTGCTCCTGCACGGTGGCCTTCCAGCCACGCGTCGACGGGCCCACCTTGACCTTCCAGTCGCTGCTGGCGTCCTCGCCCTTGGACACGCTGCGGACGCCCTTGGTGAAGGTGCTGAACTTCTCGTACTGCGTCCAGTGGTCGTAGGCGAAGCGGACCGGCACGCCGACGTCGAGGGACTCGATGATGTTCATCACCTTCGTCGTCCCCGACTTGCGCCCCTTGCCCATGCCCATGGCCTGCTTGGCCTTGTCGAGCATGCCGCCGCCGATGCTCTTGGCCTTCTCTCCCACGAAGGCCTTCAACGGCGACTCGCCCTGGAGGATGCGCAGTCCCGCCTTCGGCAACGGGCCGTTGTTCTCGGCCATGTCACGCAACTTGCCGGTGAGGCCCGCGACTTTGTCGCCCGCCTTCTCCGCCAGGTTCCCCACCTGGGCGCCCAGGAAATGGCCCACCTCGTCGCGCAACTGGTCCAGGCCCGAGGCCTGTCCGTTCGGGCTGCTCTGTTCCGTCTTGGCCATGACCTACCTCCGCCGTGCGGACGAGGCCTTCTTGGCCGACGTCTTCTTCGCGGCCGCCTTCTTGGCGCCGCCGCGACTCGGTGCGGTCTTCTTCGTGGCGGCCTTCTTGGCTGCCGGCTTCTTCGCCGCCTGCTTGCGCGGGGGCGGCGAGGCCTTCTTGGCGGCTGACTTCCGCGCCGGTTGCGCCTTCTTGGCCGCGGACTTCTCGGCCGGCGGCTTGGCGGGACGGCGGTGGCGGGCACGCCCGGGCGCCCGCTTGGCCGCTGGCTTCTTGGCGGGCTCCTCCTCTTCGGGCTCTTCCTCCTCGTCCTCGGGCTCTTCCTCCTCGTCCTCGGGCTCCTCCTCGGCCGCCGGCTCCTGGTCCTCGTCCTCCGGCTCCTCCTCGGGCTCTTCGTCCTCGCCCTCGGGCTCTTCCTCCTCGTCCTCGGCCGCCGGCTCCTGGTCCTCGGCCTCCTGCTCTTCGTCCTCGTCGCCCTCGGGCTCGTACTCGTCCTCCGGTTCCTCGTCCTCGTCGCGCTTACCCTTGGCGGCCTTCTCACCGATGCGCGAGGTACGGTCGTGCAGCGACTCCGCCAGCCCGGCCAGACGGCGGTCCGCGGCCGCGGACAACGCCTGGCGGCCGGCGTCCATCAGCTCACCGCGCAGCTGGTCGTTGAGGTCCTCGAACTGCGGCAGTTCCTTGAGTCTGCGAACACCCTCGGTGAGCAGCTGTTGCGGTTCGAGACCGAAGCGGCGGCCCGCGAGATACGTCGCCAGACCGAAGGCGACCCGGCCCTTCTTGGTCCGGCCGAGCACATAACCACCGGCCATACCGGCGGCGAGGGCAATCTTGGTCGAATCCTTCATCAGTCGTTCCCTTCCGGTCGGCGATCGTGTCGCCGCACACGACTGTAGGTATATATGCTGAAATAGTACGTTTGCTTGCCGGGGTGGCGCCGCTCGAGAAGTACGGCGGCGGCAACGACCGAAGGGGATGACAATGACCCGACGGCCCCGCAAGCCCTCCGCCGCGTGGGCCATGCGTTCGGCGGCCGACCAGCTCACCGAACTCCTCGGGCGGCAGCCCGAGTCGGTGTCCGCGGTGAAACCGTCCGGGGACGGCTGGGAGGCCGACGTAGAGGTCCTGGAACTGGAACGTGTTCCGCCGACCACAAGCGTCATGGCGACCTATCACGTGAGTCTTGACGAGGAGGGCGGGCTCGTCTCCTACGAGCGGACACGGCGTTACACCCGCGGGCAGATCGACCGACGCGTCTGAGGGGGCGCGGAAGGGAGGCACCATGACCGTGGTGCCACAGAGCGCCGGCGGTGCGTCGGGCGGCGGCTCGGGCAGTCTGTACGACGTCCTGGAGCTGATCCTCGACCGCGGCCTCGTCATCGACGTCTTCGTCCGGGTGTCGATCGTCGGCATCGAGATCCTCAAGATCGACGCCCGCATCGTCGTCGCCAGCGTGGACACATACCTGCGCTTCGCGGAGGCCTGCAACCGCCTCGACCTGGAGTCCGGCCGCAAGCAACCCACCCAGCTCCCCGACCTCGTGGGCGAGATCACCGAGGGCGGCGCGAAGGGCAAGTCCAAAGGCGCGCTGAGCGGCGCCGTCGAAGCCGTCACCGACACCCTGAAGGGTGGCGGGGGCGACGAGGACGAAGAGGAAGAAGGCCAGAAAGAGGCCGAATACGAGGAGGAACCCCGAGCGAGGCGGCGCCGCCCGGCCAAGCGGAGCGCCCGGCGGGAGAGGGAATGACATGGCCGTCTACGTCTACTCCATCATCTCGAAGGCGCACCCGGCGCGGCTCGACGGCCTGCACGGCGTCGGCAAACCGCCCGGTGCGCTGCGCACCGTGACCGCCGGCACACTGAGCGCCGTCGTCAGCGACGCGCCCGAGGACCTGCGTCCCCGGCGGCGCGACGTCCTGGCCCATCAGGAGGTCCAGGAGAGCCTGATGGGCGACGGCCCTGTCCTGCCACTGCGGTTCGGCCTCACCGCCCCCGACGACGACACCGTGCGCACCACGCTGGACGAGCGCGCCGAGGACTACCTCAGCCGGCTGCAGGCCCTGGAGGGATGCGCGGAGTACCACCTGAAGGTCTCCTGGGAGGAGGAGGCGCTGCTGCACCGCATCCTCGTCGAGTCGGAGGAGGCGGCCCGGCTCAACAAGCAGATCCGGGACGGTGCCGGCACCCCCGAGATGCCGCTCGCCCTCGGCGAACTGATCAGCCGCGAGGTCGAGGCGCGCCAGCGCGCGCTCGGCGCCGGCATCATCGAGGCACTGCGACCGTTCGCCCGGGAGGACGACTCCACAACGCCCACCGGGCAGGACTTCCTCAGCGTGTCCTTCCTCGTGGAGGAGAGCCAAGAGGAGATGTTCCTCGCCACGCAGCTCAGCCTCGCCAATCAGCTCGGCGACGAGTGCGACTTCCGTCTGCGCGGGCCGCTGCCGCCGTACAGCTTCGTCTGAGAATCCGTACTGGACTCCTACTGAGAGGGGCGTGCCATGGGACTCGTCAGCGGATTGCTCACTCTGCCCATCGCGCCCGTGCGCGGCGTGGTCTGGGTCGTGGAGCGCGTCAAGGACGCGGCCGAGGAGCAGTACTACGACCCCGGGCCGGTGGAGAAGGAACTCGCCGCGCTGGAAAAGGAACTGCTCGCCGGACGGATCGACGAGGAGACCTTCGAAGAGCGCGAGGACAAACTGCTCGACCGCCTCGAGGAGATCACCGAACACCGCCGGGGCACCGGCAACTGAGCGGGAAACAGAGGTGACCGCGTGACGGACCCCGCCGACAAACTCAGCTCGTACCCCACCCGGGGACAGTCTCCGTACTCCCCCTACGGCCAGGGCGGCGGCTCCTCCGCGAATCTCGCCGACATCCTGGAACGCGTCCTCGACAAGGGCATCGTCATCGCGGGCGACATCAAGATCAATCTGCTCGACATCGAACTGCTCACCATCAAGCTCCGCTTGATCGTCGCCTCGGTCGACAAGGCGAGGGAGATGGGGATCGACTGGTGGGAACACGATCCCTCGCTGTCCTCCCGTGCGGGCGGGGAGGGCGCGCTCGCGGAGGAGAACAAGCGCCTGCGCGCGGAGATCGAGGCGCTCCGTGAGCAGCGCGAACTTCCCGCCGCTCCCGCGGCACGCGAACGCAAGCCCGCCGCCCGCCCGCGCCGCACGGCCGCGCGGTCGCCGACCGCCCGCCGCAGGAGGGAGACCGACGATGAGTGACGCCGGGCCCGACCGTGTGACCTACGCGTACGCCGTCCTTCACGGGGGCGGCGCCGCGCCGGTGGAGGCCGTGCCGGCGGACCTGGCCGGGGTGGCGGGCGCCCCGGTGCGTCTGGTGCCCGGGCCGCCCGGCGCCGAACTGGCCGCGGCGGTGAGCGGGGTGCCCGCCGCGGACTTCCAGGAGGCCGCGCTGCGGCGGCACTTGGAGGACCTGGAGTGGCTGGAGACCGTCGCCCGCGCCCACCACACCGTGATCGAGGGGCTGTCGGCGCGCGCGACCGTGCTCCCGCTGCGGCTCGCCACGGTGTACCTCGACGACGCCCGGGTCGGCGCCATGCTGGCGGACGGCCGCGAGATGTTCACGGCGTGCCTGGCCCGGCTCGAAGGACACCTGGAGTGGGGCGTCAAGATCTACGTGGAGGACGCCCCGGACGAGGCGCCCGCCGCGCCACCCGCGGAGGACGCCGCGGACCTGAGTCCCGGACGGGCCTATCTGCGAGCCCGCCGGGTGCAGCGGCACTCGCGCGAGGACGCCCACCACGAGGCCCGCCGGGCCGCCGAAAGCGTGGCGGCGATCGGCCGCGAACTGGCCGTCGATCACGCGCGGCACCGCGTCCAGCAGGGCGAACTGGCCGGTGACGCCGGGGAGAACGTCGTCAACGACGCCTATCTGGTCGCCCGCGAGCACGCGGAGGCCTTCCGCGTCCGCGTCCAGGACGCCGCCGCCGGGCTGACGGGGGTGCGGGTCGAGGTGACCGGGCCCTGGGCCCCGTACTCCTTCGCCGCCGTCCCCGAGGGCGCGCCGTCATGAGCGTTCCCGCGCGGGGCGGCGACCCGCTGCCGCAGCGGCAGGTGGCGCTGATCGACCTGCTGGACCGGCTGCTGAGCGGAGGTGTCGTGCTCACCGGGGACGTGGTCCTGTCCATCGCCGACATCGACCTGGTGCGCGTCTCGCTGCGCGCGCTGATCGTCTCCATCAACGCGCAGAACCCGTCGCCGTTCGGCTCGTCCGCCGGGGACCCGTCGGCGCCGCCGCCTTCCGGGGCGCGGACGTGAGTTCCGGGCCCTCCGACCGGCTGGGCGAGGTCGCCGACGCGGCCGCCCGCGCCTTCCGGCTGCTGCCCGCGCTGCCGGAGGACGCTCCCCCGCCGCCCGCGCCGGGCACGCCGCCCCGCCCGGCCCGCCGGGTGCACGCCGATCCCGACACCGTCGAGCGGGACCTCGTCCGTCTCGTGCTCACCCTCGTCGAGCTGCTGCGACAGCTGATGGAACGTCAGGCGCTGCGCAGGGTCGACGCGGGCGACCTCACCGAGGACGAGGAGGAGCGCCTGGGCGCCACGCTCATGATCCTCCACGACCGCATGACCGGTCTGTGCGCCCAGTACGGCCTGACCATGCGCGACCTCAACCTGGACCTCGGTCCGCTCGGCACGCTGCTGCCGCCGGACGCGGAGGAGTGATCACCCCGAGCGCGTCAGCCGGAGCGCCGCGCCAGGTCCGTGAGCAGCGCGACCGCCTCGTCCAGTCGCTCGTACGGGACGAAGAGGTGGTCGTGGTGGAAGCCCGCGACGACGTTGCAGCTCAGGCCCGCGTCGGCGAGTTCCCGGGCGACGGCCGCCGTCAGGCCGACCGCCGCCAACGCGGAGTGCACGCGCAGGGTGATCCGGCCCGCCACGTAGTCGTAGCCGAGCCCGGCCTCGTCCGCCTGCTCCTGCGGCAGGACGAGGGTCGTGCCCTCCTCCTCGACGACGGTGACGACCGGCGTCACGCCGTCCGGCACGCCGGCGCCGACGGGGAGGGTGGTGAAGACATGGCGTTCCCGGCCGGCCTCCGGCCGCATGCCGCTCAGCAGTTTCCGCAGATCCGTCTCGCCGCTCATGATCACACCCTATGCCGGACGGGTGATCACACCGGCCGGTCCGCGCGCCGCGCCCCCGGGCCCGGGCGCTGCCGGGGTTTGGATGAGGGGGGCCGCCGCCGGGCGGCCGGACGGACGCATTGGAGGGCCGCTGTGCGCAGAAGTCGGGTCGCTGGGACTGTCGTACCGGTCGTGTCGTCGGTGCTGCTCGCGCTGGCGCCCGCCGCCGGGGCCGCCGACGGCTGGCAGCCGCGCTCGGGCGGCGGGGGCACCGCCCGCCTGGAGCTGACCGAGCCGGACCGGGTCGGGTTCGCCACGATCACGGTCCGCCCGCAGGGGGGCGGCTGGGACGTCGACGCCCTGGTGACGAAGACGACGGACGAGCCCGGGTGTGTGTTCCTCCAGGCCGACGACGCCCCGTCCCGGACCCGGGAGACGGCGCTGGAGCCGGGGCAGCAGATCGGCGCGCAGTGCGGCTCCGCCGGGACGCGTACGCAGATGCTGACGCACACCGAGCACCGGCGCCTGGTGCTGGGCTGGTCGGACGGGGACGGCGTGCCGGTCTCCTGGCGCACCGTCACCTTCTAGGGGCCGCCCGGCCCGGTGGCGGCGGCCGGGGCGAGGGTGCCGCCGGCGTTCCCGCTGCCGATCGGACCAGGAGTCGCCATGCTGGTATCGGTGCACGCACCCGGTGGGCACCGCCCGCCGCCGGTCCGCCGGTCCGGCGGTCCGGCGGTCCGGCGGTCCGGCGGTCCGGCGGTCCGGTCGTACGGACCCGGGCGCGGGGGGCGGACGCGGCCGGGCGTCGGGCGCAGGATGGGAAACCGCGGGAGAGCCGAGCCAGCCGAAGGAGCACGGGATGCCGGTGAGCCGGGTCGGCATGATCGTCCACGAGGGACGTCCGGAGGCCGTCGAGGCGGCGGCCACGGTGCACCGCTGGTGCGCGGAGCGCGACGTCCCCGTCGCCGAGATCGACATCTGGCGGCAGCCGCGCCACAGCGGCCGCGAGGAGGCGGCGGCGGCCGGCTACCCGGATCTCATCGTCACGCTCGGCGGCGACGGCACCTTCCTGCGCGGCGCCCGGGTCTCGGCGGCCTGCGGCGCGGCCGTGCTCGGCGTGGACCTGGGCCGGGTCGGATTCCTCACCGAGGTCTGCGTGCAGGACGTCACGACCGCGCTGGACGCGGTCGCCGAGGACCGTGCCACCGTCGAGGACCGGATGACGCTCACCCTCCGCGCCTCGCGCAAGCTCGAGATCCCCGAGGGCATCGAGTCACTGCTGCGGTACGGCCGGGGACCGGCGCTGCCCGCGCCGAGCGTGCGACCGGGCGACCCCGTGGACGTCGGGTGGGGCGTACCCATGAGCGTCAACGCGGTCAACGACATCGTCTTCGAGAAGCTCGCCCGCGACCGGCAGGCGAGCGTGGCCGTGTACCTGGCCGGGCGGCTGTTCGCGTCGTACTCCGCCGACGCGATCATCGCGGCGACGCCCACCGGTTCCACCGCGTACAGTTTCGCCGCCGGCGGTCCGGTCGTCTCCCCGCACATGGACGCCCTGGTCTTCACACCGGTGGCGCCCCACATGGCCTTCGACCGCACGCTCGTGGCGGCACCGGACGAGTCCGTCGCGGTCCGGGTGCTCCCTCATTCGGGGCGCGTCGCGGTCAGCATCGACGGGCAGTTGCGCGGCGTGCTTGACCCCGGCGACTGGGTCGCCGTCTACCGCGGCCTGCACCGGCTGCGCCTGATCCGGCTGGGTCCCACCGACTTCTACGGCCGGCTGCGCGACCGCTTCCGGCTCAGCGACGCGCCCGCCGCGCTCGCCGACGGCACCGCGGCCCCCCTCTACCGGCCCGACTCCCCCGTCCCGCCGGACCTGGCCGGGCTCCGCCTGCCCCCGGCCCCGCCGCGACACCCGGACGAGGACGCGGACGCGGCGCACTGAGAGCCCGTCCCTGGTCGTACGGCAGGGTGCGGCCACTCCGGCGGCCTATCCCCGGTTGTCCGCCATCGCGGGCCTCCGCAGGCTGTCCTGGGGGACTCCACCAGACCCGGGAGACCGACATGACCTGTCCTCGAGACCCGTCCACGGCGCGTCGGAGCCGCTGGGCCCTGGCGGCCGCGCTCGCGGCCGCCACCGTGTTCAGCGGCGGCTGCGCGAACCGCGACGCGGCGGCCACGAGGGTGGTCGTGGCCGACGGGGCGCCGGCGAAGTACGTGCCCTGCGGCAACCCGCCGGTCAAGCTCGAGAAGATCGACCAGGACTTCCTCGACGGGCTCGCGGCGGCCGGCGGGCCGCCGCTGTACAAGATGTCGTACAGCGACGCCCGCGAGGTGCTGAACAAGCTGCAGGCCGGGCCCGTGGACATGCAGCCCGCCACGGTCAGCCGGCGGGACGTGCCGGGCGGTCCGACCGGGCCGGTCTCCATCCACGTCGTACGGCCCGAGGGGGCGAAGGGCGCGCTGCCCGCCATCGTCTACATCCACGGCGGCGGCTGGGTGCTGGGCAACTTCAACACCCACGAGCGCCTGGTGCGCGAACTCGCCGACGGGGCGAGGGCCGCCGTGGTGTTCGTCGACTACACGCCCTCGCCCGAGGCCCAGTTCCCCGTGCCCATCGAGCAGGCGTACGCCGTCGCCAAGTGGGTCGCGGCCAACGGCTCCGAGATCGGCGTGGACTCCTCGCGTCTCGCCATCGCCGGCGACTCGGTGGGCGGTGACATGACGGCCGCCGTCACGATGATGGCCAAGCAGCGCGGCGGCCCGCACTTCCGCCAGCAGGTCATGCTCTACCCGGTGACCAACGCTGACTTCGACACGCCGTCGTACCACCGCTTCGCGGAGAACTGCTGGCTCACCCGGCCCGCGATGCAGTGGTTCTGGGACGCGTACGCCCCCAACGTGAAGGACCGGTCCAACCCGCTCGCGTCGCCGCTGCGCGCCACGACCGGGCAACTGCGCGGCCTGCCCCCGGCGCTGATGATCACGGACTCCGACGTGCTCTTCTCCGAGGCCACCGCGTACGCGCAGAAACTACGCGGCGCCGGGGTCCCGGTGACCCTCTCGCACTACGAGAAGATCACCCACGACTTCATGATGCTCAACGCCCTCCGGGACACCGAGTCCAACAAGGCGGCCGTCGCGGAGGCCGTCGCGGCGCTCCGTGACGCCCTGCACGGCTCGGACGCGGGCGCGGCCGGCAAGTAGCCCACGCGACGAGACGGACAAGGGGGCGGCCGGCACACCGGCCGCCCCCTCACGACGTCCGCCCACGGGCGGTCATGGGCCGCCACGCGAAGGCCCCGTGCGCGCCCGGGCGCGCGGCGGTGTGGAGGACACCCCGGGCACCGGGATCCCGGCGTCAACGCGGTGTAGGCACCGCGCCGTTGTCGACGCGCACGGCCGTCACGCCGGGACACCACGGAGCCGGCGCCCCGGCAATACGAGCCAAGCCACCGAGCAGACCCCGCGCGCAAGCGGATGTCGGCTTCAACGCAGCGTGGGCACGGCGCCGTTGTCGACGTGGGCGAGGGTCACGCCGGGGACGCCCCGGAGCCAGCGCTCGGCGGTGTGGGCGAGGGCGTCGGGGGCGGGCGGGGTGCGGCCGAGGCCGATCGCCCATCGTGCCTGGTGGGGGTCCGCCGCGAAGGGGCGCGGCCACGCGTGGACGTCCGCGGCGCCCGCGGCTTCGAGCGCGGTCAGCAGGGCGCGCACGCGGCCCCGGAAGCGGCCCACCGACCGGTCGAGGTCCTCCCCCGGGGCGGGACGCACCGTGGCGACGGCCCAGGCGGCGTGCCGCCGGTGCAGCGGCGGGGGCGCGAGCAGTGCCGCCGCGTCGGCGCCCCCGTCCAGCAACTCCCAGGCCCGGTACAGCTCCTGGGTCAGCAGATCGCGGAAGCCGGGGCCGACCTGTTCGGTGCACGGGCGGACGGGGGCGCTCGGGGTGGCGACGGACACGGCCGACGCGGCCGGGCCGGCGGCGCCGACCGGGGTGCGCCAGTCCCAGGCGGCCCAGGTGGCGAAGAACTCGCGCGCCAGCGCGGAATCGGGCATACCCGGGTGCTCGCCCACCGTGCGGGCCGCGAGCACCGCCCATGCCAGGCCGGGCAGCCCGCCGAAGGGTGCCGTGTCCAGGCCGCGCGCCCGTGCCCAGGCCTTCACCTGGCGGGCCAGCGTGGCGAACCGGTCGTGCGCGCCGCCGGTCAGGGCGAGCACGGCGTCCGCGTCGCTGACGGCGCTCAGCGCTACGGCGGCGGCCTCGTCCAGTTCCAGGCGGCGGTCCACCGCTTCGCCGGGGGCGAGCGGGCCCGTCCCCACGACCACGAGGTCGACGTCCAGGCCGCCCGCGGTGAAGCGCAGCCCCGGCACCCGCGCCCCGCTCACGTGGCGCAGCCGCACGACATCGGGCACGGCGGCCGCGACGCGGGCCGCCACCTCGTCCATGGCGGCGGCATCGGCCGTGCCCGGCAGCGCGGCCACCAAGTCCAGGTCGGCGCCGGGCAGATGGCACCCCATGCGACGGGACCCGGCCAGGTGCACCGCTCCTGGCCTGAGCGCCTCCGTCAACTGCCGCAGCAATCGCCCCGCTTCGGCGTCCCCGGCGGCCGGCGCGTCGCCGCCGTCCGGCAGCGGCGGCTCGTCGTCCAGCCAGCGCAACGTGCCCGTGCCGAGGGTGACTTCGGCACGCGGCCGCATCGGCTCGTCCCCGCGCCGCGACAGCAGGACGAGCGTGCCGACGCGGGCCGTCATGGGGCGGAGCCGGGCGGCCGTGGCGGCGGCGACGGGCAGCGGATCGGGGGTGCGGCCCAGCGTGAGGTGGGGGGTGTAGCCCTCGGCGCGACCCCGGCAGCGCGGGAACCGTTCGGCGAGGGCGTGGTGGAGGGCGGCCCAGGGGGCCGCGCCGGCCGCGGCCGGGTCGAGCCAGACGGTGGCGTCCTCGCGGTGGCCGAAGGTGTGGATGCCGTCGAGCCGTGCCGTGAACCCGGGCGTGGCCGCCGCCGCAGCCGCCAGCAGGGGCGCGGCGCGCTCGAAGGCGTGCTCGGGCACGAAGCCGAAGAGCACGTTGACGTGCGGGGGCCAGCGGTGGATCTGCGGGTCGTGCTCCCGGCGGACGGCCTGGAGTGCGGGGTGCAGTTCCCCGGGCGGGAGCCAGGCCACGGCGGTGCGCGCGGTGGGCGCCGCGTCCAGAGTGCCGGTGTCCGGAGCGCCCGTCGGGGTGAGCACGGCCTCCACCCCGTAGTGGTCGGAGGGGAACAGACCGTCGGGCGCGGGGCTGCCGCCCCGCAGCCGGGCCGCGGTGGCGCGGAGCCCTCCGCCCTCGCGCAGCAGTACCCGGTCCAGGCGGGAGGCACGGCCGGAGAGGGAGTTCACGGCGGCGAGCGGGTTCGCCGCGGGGTCGAAGGTGGGGGTCGTGTCGGCGGCGCCGTGGACGTCGGTCCAGGCGTCGCGGAGCCCGAGCGCGCGGACCGGTGCGTCGCCGCCGTCGTTGAAGTCCCCGAGCACGACCAGGCCGGGGATCTCGACGCCGGCGAGTCCCTCGGCCAGCCGGGCCAGTTCGGTCTCGCGCCGGGCCGGGCCGTCCTCGGAGTGGTCGCTGGTCAGATGAGTTGCGGCGACGACGAGCGGGCCCTGCGCGGTCTCCACGGTGATCGCGGTGACGGCCTTGTGCGGGCCGAGGGCGTGTACCGCGGCCTCGCGCACGGGCAGCCGGCTCAGTAGCAGCAGTCCGTGCTCCGCCACCTCGTGCGTCCCGGTGCCGGTCCCGGTGCCGTCCGGCGCGGTGCCGAGGACATAGTGCTCACGCACCCAGGGCTCAGCGATGATCATCGCGAGCAGGCGCGGTTCGACCTCCTGGAGTGCGATGACGTCTGCGCCGGACCGTTCCAGCGCGCGCAGCAGCAGGGGGCGGCGGCGGGCGGTCTCGATGAGGTGCCCGTCGTAGCGGTCCCACAAGGTGTTCCAGGTCAGGACGCGCACCTCTCCCCCGCCGGCGGTCGCGCCGGGCGCCGTGCCGCCGGGGCGCCAGCCGGCCGCCGGGTCCCATGCGTGCGGGGTCCGGGCGGTGAAGAACGGGGCGCGCAGCAGGCGCGGTTCGCGGACACGGCCCGCGTCGGTGGCGTCGATGCGGTCGACTCCGGTGGCACGGTCCCAGACGAGCTCGCCGTCGGCCTCGACGAACAGCACGCGGTGCCAGGGGATCTCGCCGCCGGGCACGAAGGCCGGCAGCGGGACGCGCTCGGGAGGCGCGCCGCGCTGAAGGACGCCGAGCACGAAGCGGGCCGGGTCGAAGCGGGCGTCCCAGCGGACCCGGTGGTAGATCTCCTCGCTGGTGCGCATCTCACACCTCCTGTCCGGCCGCGGCGGCGAGCGTGCCGTCGGCGTCCTCGATGGTGCCGCCCGCGCCCAGGTACCAGGTGCGGTGCGCGTGGCCCGGGTACGGCGGGTCGAAGCGGCGGGTCTGCGCGGTGAGCACGGCGTCGGGGACCGGGTGGTCGCGGACCGCGTTGCGGCGCGTCAGCTCGTCCTCCCCGACCAGCGCGACCACATGGGTGACGAGGGCGTCGCGGCGGCGGGCCACCGTGTGCACCAGGGACCGCTGTTGCGGATTGAGTGACGTGGCGTCCCACACCACCGTCGCACGTCCGGTCAGGGCGCTGTCCAGCCGCCGCAGGCCGTCGCGCAGCACCTCCTGGTTGGCCCGCTGGTCGGCCCGGGATCCGCGGGAGCCCCGCAACTCGTCCAGGGACACGTGGGTGTCGACGCCGTCCAGGCCCGCGGCGAAGGTGCTCTTGCCGCTGCCGGCCGGTCCCACGAGGTGGATCAGCCGGGGGAAGTCGCCCGTGCGGTGCCGCCAGGTCGCCGCGACGGCCTCCTCGACGGTGCCGAGGCGCCCGCCGGCGTACGCCTGCCGGGCCTCGGTCCAGCAGCGGTCGGCGGCGTCGCGGCCGAGGCCGGCGATAGCGTCGCGCAGGCCGCCGCGCAGGGGCGCGAACGGCAGCTCGGCGAGCAGTCCCGCCTCGTCGGCGTGCAGCGCCGACCACTCGGCCTGCTCGCGGGCCGTGCCGTCGGGCGCGGTCGCGCCCGCGACCGCGTGCAGGACGCCCAGATCGGCGGCGAGGGAGAGGCGGGCGAGCCCGGCGCGGCGGTCCTGGTCCGGATACGGCAGATGGAGCGCGGCGTGCAGACCGACCAGGTCGGCGACCCGCCGGGCCGTGGCCATGCCCAGCGGTCCGGTGAGCCGGGGCGTCAGCGGTGCGCGGCGCGCGCCGTGCAGCAGGGCGGCGAGCACGCCGGCCAGCCGGGCGTCGCCGGTGCGTCCCAGCACGTCGAGCCGGGCGGCCGCGTCCGCCGCGGCACCGGCGGCGTGCGCGCCCTGCGCGGGCAGGCCGAGGGCGGCCTCCAGCGCCGCCGGGTCGGGGGCCGCGCCGGAGCGGACCGCCCACAGCGCGGCCGCCGGGCCGAGCCCGTTCTCCACCACGGCGGCGTGCATCCAGTGCGTGTCGGTCCGTACGTGGTCCGGGCGCACCCACTTCGCCACGCGCCGCCCGAACTCCTCGCGGCCGAAGCCCTCGGTGGTGCGGACCACCCAGCCCTCCTGGCGGGTGGTGTCCACGCGCAGGGCCCGCAGCGCCCGTTCGTCGAAGGTGCCGCGCCACAGCACGGGCGGCACGGGGACGCCGACGCGGCGCAGGAAGCCCGTCGTGACGTCCCAGTCCAGGCAGTGGTCGCCGTCCCAGACGGAGAAGCCGTAGAACCAGCTGTCCAGGGCGTCGTAGGAGAGCGAGTGCCGGGCGAAGAGGTTCTCCCCGCACACCCGCCGGCCGGCGGGGATCGCGGACCCGATCCGGCCCTGAAGTGCCTTCACCCAGGCCCGTGAGGGGTGGTGTGCCGAGTCCGGCGACCGCGCGTGCAGGCCGTCGGTGTAGAGGGTGGTGTTCTCCCCGTCGAGCTTCTCGGTGACGACGACCTCGCGCCCGCGCAGTCCGTCCAGGTCCCGGGCCCGTACGTCGTCCGATGCGGCCCCCGGCGACCACGGCAGATGCGGGGTACGCGGATAGTGCGTTCGCATGATTGCGGTGCTCCCCCGTGATCCTTTGGTGCCCGGCCACTGTAGGAGCCGCGGGCGCGCCCGTTCCATCGATTAAGGGCGGTGGACGCGGGCCGCACCAGGCCCGGACGGGTTTCACCGTTTCCCGGTTGCGCGCGGAAAGTGAACATCCGGAAAACCTGCGAGGACAGTGCAATAACAGAATTTCCCGTGGATATTGTCGCATTGCACGACTGGTATCTTCGGCCGCGTGAATGATTCGGGCTTTCTCACCCTCAACAGACTGCTGCCGCTGCCGACCCGGCGCCGCGGCTTGCGACCGGCACTCTGGGGAGGTGCGCTCGCGGCCTGCGTCCTTCTCTGCTATTCCGTGGCCACCGCAGGAGTGAACGGCGACAGCAAATACGTTCTGGCGAGCCTGCGAAGTGCCCGGGCCGCGGGGTTCACCCCGTCGGACACGTTCACCCACCGCCCCTTCTTCTTCCGCTGGTTCATGGCCGCGCTGGATTCGCTCACGTGGGGTTCCACGGACACCCGCGAGGCGGTCATCCGCGCCGCCGCCGTGCTTTTGTGCGTCGCGGCGGGCATCGGGCTGCGCGCGGCGCTGGCGCGGCGGATGCCCGTGCGCGACGCGACGCTGACCGCGGCGGTGGTCGCGATGGCGCTGGCGTTCGCGCCGGGGGTGGACTTCCTGGAGCCCGAGTGGGTGGCCACGCTGCTGGGCGTGGTCGCGGTCGCCGTGGCGTTCGCCTTCGAACGCCGCTGGGTGGGCGCGGTGGCGGCCGCGCTGCCGCTGGGCCTGGCGGTCATGATGAAGTACTCCACCGCGGCCACGGCCGCGATGGCGCTGATCGTGATCTTCGCGGCCGACCGGCTGCGCGCGGTGCTGCTCGCCGTCACCACCGGGCTCGCCGCGGCGGCGCTGTTCGGCTTGAGCGTGTGGTCGGGGTCGCACGAGCTGCAGTGGGCACGGGACATGCCCAAGCTCAACGCGGGTGCGGTCAGCCGTGCGGGCCTGCAGGTCTCGTTCGTGCTCGACCGGTCGGTGAGTTATCTGGCGGACCGCATGACGCTCAGCCCGCTGGTGGCGCTGGTGCCCGCCGCGCTCCTGCTGTACCTGTCCCGGGTGAACGGGCGTCTGCGCCGACTGGAACTGACGCTGCTGGCGGCGGCGTTCCTCATCGTCTGCATCGCCGCGGTGACGGTCCAGGGCAACTGGTTCCTCTACCACAGCGCCACGCTCCCGGTGACCGCGGCAGGCCTGTGGGCCCTGGCCGTGGCCGCCTGGTACGGCGCGCACAAGCGGCCGCCGGTGTTCTTCACCGCGGTGACGGCGGTGTACGCGGTGTGGGCGCCGTTCGTCAACCACGCCCCCCAGGCCCTGCAGGGTGTGGGCGTGGCCTGGTGCGCCGTCGGGCTGGGGTTCCTCGCCGGGCTCGCGGACCTGCTCACCGTGCGCACGCGCCGCTCCGGGGACCCGCTGCCGGCCTCGCGCCGCCGGTGGCCCTCCGCGGTCGTGATGGCCGTCGCCGCGTTCGCCGGGGTGGCGTGCCTGGCGGTGTCGGTGTGGCCGCAGTCGCCCGAGATGATGATGAAGGGCAAGGTCACGGCCACCAACACCGACGTGGCCGCGCGAAACCGGTCGACCGCCGAACGGGCGGCCGAGATCAACCGGATGATCCCGCCGGGCGCTCCCGTCCTGTACCTGGCCTTCGGCGACGTCGCGTACTACGTCGGCCACCCGGTGCAGTGCCGCTACCCGATCGCGACCGTTCTGCAGCGCACGAAGTTCGTGCCGGACGTCAACCAGTTGCCGTCCTACGTCGAGAACGACGACTGCATCAACCACGACCCGGCGAAGTACGCGATCCTGCAGCGGTCGTGGTTCAGCCTGAACCGCGTGGACCCGAAGCTCACCGCCCGGATCAAGGCCGCGTACGACTGCCCGCTCCAGCCGAAGGACGGGCCGCGGCGGGTCGTGGTCTGCCGCCTCCGCTAGGCACGGCTCCCGCTGAGGGAGACACGGCGCCCCCGGCCTTCGGCCGGGGGCGTTGTCGTGTCACGTCGTCGTGCCGCGCCGTCGCGTCGTCCGCGCGGCGGCTGCGAACCCGGGAACGCGAGGGGCCCCACCGGACGGATGTCCGG
>NZ_JBHXSO010000083.1:0-23393 GCF_042714775.1 Streptomyces sp. NPDC058691
TCGGCTTGGGGCCGGCCGGGGTGTGGTGGGCGGGCGTGGCCGACGCGAACGCGGTCACGCCGGCGGCCAGGGCGACACCGGTCGCGCCGAGAACGACTATCCGGAAGGTACGACGGCGAAGCATGGATTTCTCCTGATGTGATGGTGTTGTCGCGGCGGGCACACACGCCCGCGCGGGTGGGGCACGCGACGATCGCGCCCCAGGGAGAGCCCCCGCCAGTGGCGGGGGGTGTCGCGGTCAAGGCCGGCGGTCAGCGGGTCCCGCGGTGAGTGCTCGCGCGGTCCGCGGTCACACGTGGGCGGGAAGGTGGTCCTCGGCCCAGTTCAGTGCGTAGTCCGCGACTTCCCGCCAGCCGTCCTGGCCGATGATGAAGTGCGAGCGCCCCGGGAACTCCTGGTAGTCGGTGACGGCGGACGACTTGCGGTAAAGGCGCCAGTTGGCCTTGTTGACCTTGGGCGGGACGATGTGGTCGGCCTCTCCCGCGATGAACAGCAGTGGGGCCCTGCGGCTGTTGCGGAAGTCGACCCGGGTCGCGGCCCGGGGGTTGAAGTTGGCGAACGCCCCCTGGAACAGGACCCGCGCCGAGCCGGGGACGGCGTAGCGCTGGTAGTGCGCGTCGGACTGGCTCTCGTCGAGCGTGTTGGTGATGGCGTAGTGGAACTGCCGCGCCGTCAGGGCAACCGCCTTGTTCTTGTTGGCCGGGTTCCCCAGCACCGGCCACGCCGACCTGAGCGTCGACAGCGGCAGCGGCAGCACGCCCTTGACTGCCGCGGAGTCGATGGCGACCCCGGCACTGCCCAGGCCCCGATCGAGCAGGATCTGCACGACGGTGCCGCCGAAGGAGTGGCCCACCAGGATGGGCGGATGAGGCAGGGCACGGATGATCCGCTCGTAGTGGTCGACCACCTCGAGCAAGCCGACCCCCGCGATGCCCGAGGGGTCACGCCGCAGCTCCTCCACCTCACGGTCCAGCCCCGGCCAGGCGGGAGCCATGACTCTGTACCCCCGCCCCTCGTAGTACTGCTTCCACCCCTCCCAGCTGCGCGGGTTCACCCACAGGCCGTGGATGAGCACGATCGTGCCGGCCTCATTGGCAGGGGACTCGTTCATGACACCTTCCGAAGTAGATAGAACGTTCTGTTCACTTAAGCTAGTCGAACCGGTGCCTGCACGCAAGCGCACGATTGCGGACCGCGTCGAGTCGGCAGCGTGCGCCGGCCTCCCGCAGCGCCCCCAGACTGGCGCCGGAGGCCCCGGGCCCACATCCGTCGAACGCCTGGGGGAAAACCGGTCACCGACCCGTGCCGGGCAGTCGTTTCGACAGCGCACCAGGTGTCCGCCCGGTCGCCGGGCGGCAGCGCGGGCGCCACGGACCGCGCAAGGCCCCGGATTCCTCAGGCGAAAGATCCAGGAGTCGCCTCCCGGAGCCCGGGCGACCGGATTCGGCCGCCGCTTGGCCCCGGGACCGGCCATGAGCCCCAGTCGTCGACACCGTCATTCGACTTATGTGCGCCGGTCCCACCGGTATCGATACTGAGCAAGTGCCCATGCGGTCACGCGCTGGTGCCGGACCTGTCGTGGCCCATCACTGGCCAGGACTTTGGCCGCCTTACTGCTCCCACCATGCGCCGAGGAGCATGATGCCGAAGATCATCCTTGTCACCGGGGCCAGCAGCGGCCCGATGTGGTCGCTGATCCGGTCGGCGGATGACTGACCATGGCCTGACCGCGCGCATGGCCAGCGCGGCATGGCCCGTCGACGCGACGCTCAGGTCGTATTACGCTCCGCGGCCGACGGAGAGGGCGGTTGCTCGTCGCGGCTCTCCGAGGTGAAGGCGTCGCGGCGAGCGAGGGTCACCGACAGAGGCAGGCCCAGCCGTTCGGCTGCGCGGCGCCGGACACGCACCTGAGCTCGGGTCCGGGGTCGGAAGGAGGGGAGCCGCGAGCAGCCGCAGCCAGGGCGGTGATCGTAGGTCAGCCCCTCCGCGAGCACGGTCGCAACGACGGACCATGCCTTCGTGTCGCGTCGCCGGGGCGCGGCGAAGTCGTAGCCGGCGAAGACGAGGTGTTCACGACAGCCAGGACAGATGCGCTTCCGGATCGGCCATGTGCTGCCTTTGAAGGAGAGCCGGCACGCGATGCACACGTAGTGCCGGAAGGCGCCGTTGAACGCGTGGTAGCACATGGTCTGACAGGATATGCATCGTCCGCGGGCGGGCCCAAACGGATTCCTGGTGCCCGATCTGGCCAGTCGGCCGCCCGGTCAGCGTCGCTGTACCACACGAGGAGTGTGGACGCGCGGACAGCGGGACAGCCCTTGAGGTCGTTTTCTCGCGTTGCTTTATCCCGTGATGCGGGTTCGGTCCGGTGATGTCGGGTCGCGCCAGGAGACGGCGTTCTCGCCGGTGAGGCGACGAGCCATGAGGTCGGCCATCGCGATGTGGATCATGGCTTCGCACCTGCCGGTGAGGGTTTCGTAGTCGCGGGCCAGGCGGCGGTGAAGCATGAGCCGGCCGTAAGTCCGCTCGACCGTCCAGCGTTTCGGTTTGGGGGTGAATCCTTCGGCGCCGGGGGCGCGTTGGACGATCTCGAGGTCGATGCCGAGGGTGGCGGCCGGCGGCATCCCCGCATCGACCTTTCCGGCGGCCTGCGCCGCGGGCGCGGCGCGGGAGGTGTGGTCGCTGCTGGTAGAAGTCGAAGAGCGCTCCGGCGTAGCCGGGCAGGCCGTCCACGTCGAATGGCAGGGCTTCCAGCAGCTCGCCGATGGCCGGCTCCGCCACCGGCCGGCGGCCGTCGTCGACTTCGGCGGACGGAGGTCACTCCAAGGCCAGGTTCCAGCGTTTGCCACTCAGGCCCCTCGCCGGCTCGGAGCGAGGATTGCCGTACGGCTTGGCCGCGTGAGTCGCCCACGCCGCAACATGCGCGCGGGTTTTCAAGCCCAGGGTCACGCGGATGTTCTGCACGTGCGTCTCGACTGTCCGCACCGACACGAAGAGCCGTGCCGCTATCTGTCTGTTGGTCAGCCCCTGAGACAAGAGAGCGGAAATCTCCCACTGGCGTTGGCTCAATGGCCCGTGGGACCTTGATTCCACACCTTGAGCCTCCTGTCTGCCCAGCGCGTAGTCCACCATCTGCCTGGCTCCCAGGGCCCGCCCGTATGTGAGGGCCTGATCGGCTTTTGCCGGAGAGACTGCGGCGAACGCGTTCGACTGCGCCGTCTCCACCCGTGCCTGCCACCGGGAACCCATCCCGTACGACGGCGGCGCTTCCGGTGTCTGCGTGGCGGCCAGCAACCTGAGTGCGTGTTCGTATCTACCCGCGTGCACAGACGTCACCGCGAGGCCTTCGATCGCCCTCCCGGCCCAGAAGGGGTTGTCCTGGGCTTCATGAAGCAGCTCGACGAAGCGTGATTCCGCTTGTTCGAAATCGCCGTCCGCCAGGGCGAGTGCCCCGGCCGAGACCAGCAGCGCCCGGAATGGACCTGTCTGGGCTTCGGTTCGCGCGACACGCAATGCCTCGGCCACCAGACCCGAGATGCCGTCCGGGCATCCGGTGGTGGACACATACCGGGCAAGCGCGTACAGGACGACTCCGGTGGACGCCGGATCACGGAACCGAAGACTGGATTCAAGGGATTTACGAAGTCTCCATGCCGCCGCCGCGTTCTCCGGCGCCTGACGGACCAGATCGAGAACGAGCTCAGCGCGCCATCGCGCAACAGGATGGCAGGTCGCGCCTGCCATCCCGGCTTCTTCGACGAGAGTTGCGGCACGTTGATACTCGCCTCGCCATACGGCAAGCAACGCCTCAAGTGCCAGTGCATTCGTCCGGTACGTCGATGCGCCGTCAACACGCTTCAAAGCCGCACTGAGACGTCTGCATTCTTCCGGAGGGAATCCCTTCATCATGTCCAGCACGTCCAGCGCCGCGGCGAGTGGAATCTGGCGTTCATCACCTCCCGCGCTCAGCGACTCCAGAGCGTACGACAGGGTCTCGCGCTCCCGCTCCATCACGCCCAGGCACTCAGGCGTCAGCAGTCCCGTCTCCGGGAACGTGGCGATGCCTTCCACAAACCGGTCAATGATTCCGTCGCGAGCCCGTGTCTCGTGACCTTCGGCGATGAGTTTGCCGTGCGCGTACTGGCGAACCGACTCAAGAATCCGGAAACGGGCGAACCCACTCCGCTCCTTTCCGTAGGAGCCGATGAGCGACTTGGCCTCAAGCGCGGCGATGAGGTTCGGCACCTCAGGAGCCGACACCGCCCCGCGTGCTGCACCAGTCGCCGCGTCCAGTCCGAAACCGTCCGGCAGCAGCGAGAGAGCCTGAAACAGCTGCTGCTCATCCGGGGTGAGCAACTCGTAACTCCAGTCGAATGCCGCACGGAGGCTCTGATGCCGTGGATCCGCCAGCCGCCACCCACCCGTCAGGAAGTCCAGCCGATCGCCGAGCCGTCGATGGATCTCGGCCACGGGAAAGGCGCGGACGAGCTGCGCGGCCAACTCGATGGCAAGCGGGATTCCATCGAGTCGCGCGCAGATGGTGCCGACGTCCGCGGAATTCGCTTCGTCGAGCTGGAACTCGGGGCTCACCGCCCTCACGCGCTCGACGAACAGGCGCACCGCGGGGAACCGCATGAACTCGGCCGCCGATTCACGTGCGCCTGCCTCGGGGAAGGGCAGTCCGCTCATCGGGCTGACGGTCTCGCCCGGAAAGAACAGGGGTTCGCGGCTCGTTGCCAGCACACGTAGGGCCGGGTAACGGGCATACAGAGTCGACAGAATTTCGTTGCATTCCACCAGCAGGTGTTCACAGGTGTCGAGGATCAGAAGCCGATTGGAGTCCCGCTGTGCCGGCCGGCCATCCTGCGCGCCCGAACCCTCGAATCCGGCTGTGAGCCGCTGGAGCAGATCGCGCGCGTCGGTCACTTGCGACAACTCGGCCAGGACGACGGCCGCCTGCCCGCGGCGCTGCTCCTGCATGGCCGTGTGCAGTGCCAGGCGGGTCTTCCCGACTCCAGCCGGACCGGTGAGGGTGACCAGGCGGGCGCTCTGGAGCCGTCGTTCCAACTCCACCTGCTCATCCGCCCTACCGATGAGTGGGGTCAGCTGAGCGTGCACGGCGATCGCCGACGACGCACCGAGCCCCTCCCTGTTCTTGGTGCGCTGTCGATAGGCGCGCTGACGGCAGGCGTTGGAGCAGTATCGGGGTGCCGATTTTTTTGCCTGGGACTGGACAGGGATGCCGCATCCCCCACATTCGACGGGGTGAGGCGTGGTCATGTGCATACGGGTTCCCCAACGCGAAGAATGACACTGGAGCCGCACTACGCTGTGATCGGCAGATAGTTCGTCAGACCGTTTGCTCGTCCAGAGGAATCATGGACGTGGCTGCACGTGCATGATCGAGCCACCGGATTTCAGACCGCCGCGCTTCACATACATGCCGCGTCACATCATGTGTCCACAGATCGAGTACACATCGGAGCCCACAAGGTGTGCTCCTCGGATGAATGCGCATTGAAGATCGCGACACACCCGTGATCGGCAGAATTTCTCGTGGCCAACTCTTTCCTCCGGCACGTAAATCTGCCACTGATGAGTGAGTGCCGTCCACAGCTCGGCCCCTCAGCATCCTGCCAGTCAGCAGAGTGTCAATGGCGAAACGGGCGGGGTCGTTTCCAGCGGCTTCCCGGAACCTCGGCCGGCGTGGACGGCGCGAACAGCCAGGGCCAACATCAGCGCCTGGGCCGGGTGACGACCGAGAAGCGCGAGCCGTCGCACGTCAAGCCAACCCACAGCGGCGGTCAGGCCTTATCGCCCTGCCACACCGGGAGCGCCGTCAGTGCCGTCAGTGCCGTCAGTGCCGTCAGTGCCGGGGTGCTGTCGCAGCAGTGCGACGGCACCCCGGCTCCTGGGTACATCACGATGCCCGTTGTCAGGCACTGACTCTGGCCCTCCGACGCGAGGGTCCGTCGGTGACCTTGCCCCGTACGGTCCGCGGCACCTGCTGGGTCATGCGAAGCGAGGGCCCCGGCCCGGTCAGGAGTGATGCGTCGCCCGGTCCGGGGGCCGGTCACCTCAGCCTGCGACCCCCGCCGGGTGTCCCTCGGCGACGAAGGCCTCCCAGAGCCGAGCGTACGGTCCGCCCGCGGTGACCAGTTCGGCGTGTGTGCCGTCCTCCACCACCCGGCCATGGTGCAGGACCACCACCCTGTCTGCCCGCTCCGCGGTGGTGAGGCGGTGCGCGATCACCAGAGTGGTCCGGCCACCGAGCCGATTCGGGCGTCCGTCGCGCAGCCGGTCGGCAGCCTGGTTCACCACTGCCTCGGTGGCCATGTCCAGGGCGGCGGTCGCCTCGTCGAGCAACAGGACGTCCGGGTCGACCAGTTCGGCCCGGGCGAGTGCGATCAGCTGCCGCTGCCCGGCCGAGAGATTGCGCCCCTGGCCGGTCACCGGGTGCTGGTAGCCGCCGGCCAGACTCGTGATCATGGTGTGCGCGCCCACCGCGCGGGCGGCAGCCTCCACCTCGACGTCGGTGGCATCCGGTCGCCCGTACGCGATCGTGTCCCGGACGGTGCCGGCGAAGAGGTACGCCTCCTGCGGAACGACGCCGAGGCGGTGGCGGTAGTCCGTGAGGTGGTACCGGGTGATGTCGGTGCCGTCGACACGGACCGTGCCGCGGGTGGCGTCGTAGAACCGGGCAACCAGCTTGACCAGTGTCGACTTGCCGGCGCCGGTCTCGCCGACCAGCGCGACGGTCTGCCCGGCCGGGATCCGGAGGTTGATGTCGGTGAGCACTTCGCGGCTGCCCTCGCCACCGCTGTTGTAGGCGAAGCTGACGTTGTCGAACTGGATCTCGCCACGCAGCCGCTCCGCCCGGACCGGGTCGGCGGCAGGCGGGGTGCTGGTCGGGGTGCTCAGCAGCTCGCGGATCCGGCTGAGGCCGACGGCCGCCTGCTGGTAGCCGTCGGCGATCTGCGAGAGCAGGTAGACCGGCGAGAAGAAGAGCTCGATGTAGAGCAGGTACGCGACCAGCCCGCCGACGGTGAGGGTACCGCTGTCCACCCGGGAGGCACCGGCGATCAGCACGAGCGCGACCGCGGCCTTGGAAAGGAACTCGACGAAGGGGAAGTAGAGCGCACGGCAGAGCAACGCGCGCAACCGGGCGTCACGGTGGGCGAGTGAGTTGCCGACGAACCGCTCGATGGTGGTCGCTTCACGTCTGAATGCCTGGACGGTCCGCATTCCCGCGACGTTCTCCTGGAGGCCGGCGTTCACCGTGTCGATCAGGTCGCGGGAGATCTGATAATGCGCCGAGGATTTCCGGCGGAACACCAGCGTGGCGATGACCAGGGCGGGCAACACGGCGAAGACCACCAGGGCGAGGCCGACGTCGATGACAGGCAGCGCGACGAAGATCCCGGCGAACGTCAGCGCACTGACCACGGCCGTCACCATGCCGGTCTGCAGGAAGCTGGTGAGTGCGTCCACGTCGGCGGTCATCCGGGTCATGATCCGGCCGGAGAGCTCACGCTCGTAGTAGTCCAGCCCGAGCCGGTTCAGGTGCGCGAATATCTTGAGGCGCAGGGTGAACAGGACCCGTTCGCCGGTGCGGCCGCTGATCCGCGTCTCGGCCCTCTGCACCAGCCAGTCGAGCAGCACCACCCCGAGGGCGACGAGAGACGCGGCGGCGACCCCGCCCAGCGCGGCCCGGGACACACCGTCGTCGATGCCGTGCCGGATCAGGACCGGGAGGACCAGGCCGGCCGCCGCGTCCACGGTCAGCAACCCGAACGCAAAGGCGAGCGGGCCGCGGAACGGCTTGAGCAGTCCGGCCAGGGTGAAGTGCGGGTTGGCGGTCGCTTCGGCCCGCTCGATCGCGGGGGTGTCGAGGGCCGGCGGGAGTGTCTCGACTCCGGCCGGAAGCTTGGGATCGGGCTTCCGGGCCTCCGTGCCGCGCGCGGCGGCGCCCGGACCGGCCGGCGCCGTGGGGGGCGCGGCCGCATCCGGATCGGTGTCAAGACTGCCGGCACCGGCCTCCGGATCCGTGATGAGTCGCCGGTACTGGGCGCAACGGGCTTCCAGTTCCTCATGGGTGCCGAGGTCGACCAGTCGACCCTGGTCCAGGACTGCGATCCGGTCGGCCAGTTGGAGGGTGGAGCGGCGGTGCGCGACGAGCAGGGTCGTGCGGCCGGCCATGACGGAGCGCAGTGCCTCGTGGATCTCGGCCTCGACCCGGGGGTCGACCGCGGACGTGGCGTCGTCCAGCAGCAGAATCCTGGGGTCGGCGACGATTGCGCGAGCCAGCGCGATCCGCTGACGCTGGCCGCCGGAGAGGGCGAGGCCCTGCTCGCCGACCTTGGTGAGGTAGCCGTCCGGCAGTGCGCGGATGAAGCCGTCCGCCTGGGCCGCGCGGGCGGCCTGTTCGATCTGCTCTGTGGTGGCGCCGGGGCAGCCGTAGGCGATGTTGGCCAGCACGGTGTCCGAGAACAGGAAGCTGTTCTCGGACACGACACCGACCATGGATCGCACCGAGTCCAGCGTGGCCTCGCGCAGGTCCTGGCCGTAGAGCCGGACGGCGCCCGCCGTCGGGTCGTAGAAGCGCGGAATGAGCCGCCCCACGGTGGACTTGCCCGAGCCGGAGGCCCCGACGAGCGCGAGGGTCTCCCCATGGGCGAGGCGCAGGCTGAGGCCGTGCAGCACCGGACGGTCGAGGAGGCGGTCGTCGTCGCCGTGCTCGCCGAGGGTGCCCGGCTCGCGCGGGTCCGCGCCGTAGTGGAAGTCGACCTCGTCGAGTTCCAGCGCCGGCACGCCGTCCACGGGCCGCAACTCCAGCGCTCCCGGCGCTTCCTGGACCAGCGGTCGTTCGTCGATCAGTTCCAGGACGCGTTCGACCCCGGCACGGGCCTGCTGGCTGACGGTCAGGAAGACAGTCATCATCCGGACGGGAACGACCATTTGGGCCAGGTAGCTCGCGAAGGCGACGAAGGTGCCCAGCGTCACCTGCCCCTCGATGGCGAGCCAGCCTCCGAGGGCGAGCACACCGACCTGAGCCAGGGCGGGAATCGCCCGCATGGCCGAGCTGTAGCGGCTGTTGAGCCGGATGGTGCGAAGCCGCGTCGCGTAGAGGGCGCGCGAAGCGGACTCCAGTTTGCCGAGTTCCTGATCCTCCTGCCCGAAGCCCTTGACCACCCGGACCCCGCCGACCGCGGCGTCCACCACGCCGGCGACCTTGGCCGCCTCCTGCTGGGCAGCCCAGGTTGCCGGAAAGATTCGCTTGCGGCACAGCACCGCGACCCACCAGAGCGTGGGACCCATCACCAGTGCCACAAGAGTGAGCAAAGGTGACATCCAGAGCATCACCAGGAGCGACACCACGATGAACAACACGTCGCCGACCGTCATCGACAGCATCGCGACCATGCCCTGGATCAGTTGGAGGTCGGAGGTCGCCCGGCCGACCACCTGGCCGGTGTCCAGTCGGTCCTGCTTCTCGCCGTCCAGCCGGGTCAGCGTGCGAAAGAGGTCGACGCGCATGTCGTGCTGGACATTCATGGTGAGTCGGTCGTTGTAGTAGGCGCTCACAAACCTGCACCCGGCGAACAGGACGGCGGCGAGCACCAGGGCGATCGCCCACGGGATGAGCGGCTGCCTGTGGGTGACGATGACATCGTCGATGACCAGCTTGGTGATCAGTGGGACGGCCGTGAAGATCGCCATGGCGAGCAGCGAGGCGCCGAAGGACAACAGGATGTGGCGGCGGTACCGCAGGCAGTAGCCGGCAAGGCGGCGGAACCAGCTCTGCTGGGCGGTGGGGCCGGCTGCGCCGCTCGCTGTGCCCGGATCCCACGGGGCGCCCGGGGCGCCGGGAGGAGCGATCGGGGTGGGGCGGCCCCTCCTGTCCTGAGGATGCCGCTCCGGTGTGTTCCGGTTCTCGGGGCCGGCGGGAGATGTCTCTCTGGTGGAGCCGTGAGCGTTATGCATATTCAGCGCTGACCATCTCTTGAGGCGAGCCTGTCCACGACGCCGCGGTTGACCATCACCAGAACTCGCCGCCCGAATCGCCGCATGGATTCATCCTGCTGGATCACAGTGACGAGCGCTTCCATGTTGCGGGCACCGGGAGTGCGCATGTGAGGTTTCGCGATTTTTCGTCGGAACAAGCATTCAGGCATCAGTGGTTCCGTGCATCAGTAGATTCCGCAGTTACGCTCAGAGCCGCCGTTCCTCAATGCGTACCTGCATGTTTTCTCCGGCGTGCGTGCAGAGCAAATCCCGTAACGGCGTGGCCCGAACCTCAATTCCAGGCATCAGTTGCCTTGGGCCGGCGGGTGTGGCAGCCTGCTCCCGGCCGCGGCACCAAAGAGATTTGTTTCCGGTGTCGACGCGAGTGCCGGTATATCCACAGGGCACCCGGCGTCCAGAATGGAACACAGTGAACGGTCACACCGCAGAACGGGTTTTCATGAAACTTCAAACGGTCGATCTTCATCGCTCGACGACCATGCCCGTAAGCGAATCCATGAATTTCCTCAACGAGATAGCACAGCGTTTTCCG
Source organism: Streptomyces sp. NPDC058691 (assembly GCF_042714775.1). NCBI lineage: Bacteria > Bacillati > Actinomycetota > Actinomycetes > Kitasatosporales > Streptomycetaceae > Streptomyces > Streptomyces sp. NPDC058691. The sequence goes on from NZ_JBHXSO010000083.1 coordinate 10,559, forward strand.
GATGCTGTCTCGCTGGCTGCCGGGCGTCCGTTCGAGGGTTTCTACGACCTGGACGACGTCCACCGCTACTTCGAGACCTACCGCCGGCACCTGACCGATCGTCTGGGTGGTGACGAGGTCGCCGTACGGCGGACCCTTCTGCAGTACGGGCGCACCAAGGGGATCATTCACGACCTGATCGCGGAGCAGCTGCGCGTGGACGAGGGTATCGACGTCGACCCTGATGCCATCGTCGTCACGGTCGGGTGCCAGGAGGCGCTCTACCTGACGCTGCGTGCGCTGCGTCACGACGAGCGCGACGTACTGCTGGCCGTGACGCCCAGCTACGTCGGTGTCCACGGCGCGGCCGGCCTGGCGGACATGCCGGTACTGCCGGTCAGGGAGTCGTCCGAGGGGATTGATCTGGACGACCTGGTGGCCGTGGTCCGCGACGCGAAGGCCGCCGGGCTGCGCCCCCGGGCCTGCTACGTCATCCCCGACTTCGCCAACCCGAGCGGCGTCAGGCTGAGCCGTGCGGCGCGGGAGCGGATGCTCGCCATCGCCGCCGACGAGGACATCCTCGTTCTGGAGGACAACCCCTACGGATTGTTCGGCGACCCGTCCGGCCCCCCGACGATGAAGGCCCTCGACGAGCGTGCGCAGGTCGTCCACCTGGGTTCGTTCGCCAAGACGGGCCTGCCCGGGGCGCGGGTCGGCTTCGCGGTGGCGGACCAGCGGGTGGCCGGGGCCCAGGGCGACCAGGGCGTACTGGCCGACCAGCTGGCGAAGATCAAGAGCATGCTGACGGTGAACACCTCACCCATCGCGCAGGCGGTCATCGGCGGGAAGCTGCTCGAGAACGGGTACAGCCTGCGCGCCGCCAACATGCGGGAGACGGAGACCTACCGCGCCAACCTGGCCCGGGTGCTGGCCGGCCTGACGAAACGTTTCGGCGGAGTCCCGGGAGTCAGCTGGAACACGCCCAGTGGCGGCTTCTTCCTGTTGCTCACCGTGCCCTTCCCGGTCAGCGACGACCTGCTGGAGCTGAGCGCCGCCAAACACCGGGTCCTGTGGACCCCCGTGCACCACTTCTACGCCGACTCGCAGCCGCGCAACGTCATGCGGCTGTCGTTCAGCCACCTGCGGCCGGACGAGATCGAGGAGGGGCTGGACCGGCTCGCGGACTTCGTCCACGAGCAGTCCGCCAACTGACAACCGACGGACCACCAGAGGAAGAGAGCCGAGAACCCGATGGACACGCACACGCCGCTCCTTCGCGGCAAGCCGAGAAGCTGGGGATGGACCTACCGATGACCTCGATGCTGACCTACGCCGACCTGACCACCGCCGAGCTCCCGACCACAGTGCTCGAGGAGCCCGCGCCGTCCCCCTTCGCGCAGATCACCGGCGTCGGCACGGCCGTGCCCCCGACCTCGTACTCCCAGCAGGACATCCTGGATATCTTCGACATCCAGGACCCGAGGATCCGTTCGGTCTTCCTCAACAGCGCGATCGAGCGCCGGTTCCTTACGCTCCCGCCCGAGAACGGTGACGGCACCCGCGTGATGGAGGTGCAGGGCGAACTGCTCGCCAAGCACAAGGCCCAAGCCGTCGACATGGGAATCCGGGCCATCCAGGAGTGCTTGAAGGACACCGGCGCGGACGTCTCGGACATCCGCTATCTGTGCTGTGTCACGACCACCGGCTTCCTCACCCCGGGTCTGAGCGCCCTGATCATCCGCGAGCTGGGCATCGACCCCCACACCAGCCGACTCGACGTCGTGGGCATGGGCTGCAACGCCGGACTCAACGCACTCAACGCCGTGAACGGCTGGGCCCGGGCACATCCGGGTGAACTCGCCGTCATGGTGTGCTCCGAGGCGTGCTCCGCCGCCTACGTCTTCGACGGAACCATGCGGACCTCCGTGGTCAACAGCCTGTTCGGCGACGGCGCGGCAGCCGTCTCCCTGCGAGCCGGCGAGCCGGTCGGCCTCGAGCCCTCGATACCCGGGCCGCGCATCCTGAAGTTCTCCAGCTACATCATCACCGACGCCATCGACGCGATGCGCTACGACTGGGACAACGACCAGGACCGGTTCAGCTTCTTCCTGGACCCTCAGGTGCCCTACGTGGTCGGCGCGCACGCCGAACGGGTCGTCGACCGGCTGCTGGCCGGAACCGGGGTGCGTCGCAGCGACATCGCCCAGTGGCTGGTCCACTCAGGCGGCAAGAAGGTCATCGACGCGGTCGGGGTCAACCTCGGCCTGACCCGCCACGACGTCCGCAACACGACGAGCGTGCTGCGCGACTACGGCAACCTCTCCAGCGGCTCCTTCCTCTTCTCCTACCAGCGGTTGGTGGAAGAGCGCGTGGTCGAGCCGGGCGACTACGTCGTGCTGATGACGATGGGCCCCGGTTCCACCATCGAAACCGCTCTCGCCCGCTGGTAACGCCCCGATCCGAACAGGAAGACAAGACATCATGACCCGTTCCGCCTCCCTCGCCGTTGACCTGTCGATCCGTGTCGACGGTGCCCAGCCCCTGTCACCCGAACTGGTCCTGGCCCTCAACGCCCTGTGCGACCAGGCCGAGGACGCCGACGCCCGCGGACCTGTGGTCCTCGAGATCAGCGGTGCGCCCGCGACGGTGCGCGACCTGCCGCTCCCCCTGGTGAACAAGTGGGAGCGCGCGCTCCGCCGGCTGGAGCGCCTGGACATGCCCGTCGTCGCCGTCATGACGGGCGACTGCGGCGGCGTCGCACTGGAGGCCCTGCTCGCCACCGACTACCGCATCGCCGAGCCCACGGCGCGCCTGCTCCCGTCCGTCGAGGCGGAAGCCGTCTGGCCCGGAATGGCCCTGTATCGGCTGGTCAATCAGATCGGTGTCGCGGCGACCCGTCGAACGGTCCTCTTCGGCACTCCGGTGCCGGCCGACCAGGCCCTGGCGATGCACCTGCTGGACCAGGTGACGGACGACCCGGCGGACGCGCTCTTCGACGTCGTCGAGACCGTCATGTCCTCGGCCCACGCCAGCCCGGCCATCCGCCGCCAGTTGATGCTGGACGCGACCACCACCAGCTTCGAAGAGGCCCTCGGCCGCCACCTGGCCGCCTGCGACCGCGTGCTGCGCAACACGACCGAAGAGGCCTCGTCGTGATCGACTCGGCACCGGCCCCGGCCGATGCCACAGGAGAGCGCGAGCTCGGCACCGACCAGGCAACGGCCCGTCGGATCGTGGCCGACACGGCCGACCGGGCGGAGCTCTTGCTGTCGGCCCTCCCCCGGCCGTCCGACCGCTCCCCCGAACAGCGCGCACTCGCCGCCGATGCCAAGAACGCCGCTCGCGCCGTGCGCGCACGCTTCATGCGACTCCACGGCGAGGCGGTCTACCAGCACCTGACCGACGGCCGAACGGCCGATCTGCGCCTGCCCGAACTGGTGGCCGCCGCAGCCGTCGCCTACCCCGGGCTGGTCCCCTCCGCCTACCAACTGGCGGCGGACCAGGGCCGTGCCCAGGCCGACAAAGAAGGCTGGGAGATCGACCAGGGCATCTTCCTGCGCGAGGTGCTGCGATCACCCGGATCAGGACGCCATCTCATCGATGCGATGGCCCTCCCCACTGCGCGGGCAGTGCAACTGCTGCCCGAGTTCCAGCGCACCGGCGAGCTGGATCTGGGTTCGGTGCGCCTCGAGCGGCGGGGCAGTGCCGCACATCTGACGATGTGCCGCGACGACTGCCTCAACGCCGAGGACAACCGGCAGGTCGACGACATGGAGACCGCCGTCGATCTCGCCCTGCTCGACCCGGGCGTAAGCGTGGGACTGCTACGTGGCGGCGAGATGACGCACCCCCGCTACCGCGGCAGGCGGGTGTTCAGCGCCGGCATCAACCTCAAGAGCCTGCACGCCGGTCAGATCACCCTGGTCGACTTCCTGCTGCGACGGGAACTCGGCTACATCAACAAGCTGTTGCGGGGCATCCGGGTCGACCACACCGGGGCGTGGCACACCTCGGCGATCGAGAAGCCCTGGGTGGCGGCGGTGGACACCTTCGCGATCGGCGGTGGCGCGCAGCTGCTCATGGTCTTCGACCGCGTCCTGGCGGCTGCCGACTCCTACCTGAGTCTCCCCGCCGCCCAGGAGGGCATCGTCCCTGGTGCCGGGAACTTCCGCCTGGGCCGGCTGGCGGGCGGCCGGGTATCGCGTCAGATGGTGCTCTGGGGACGCCGGATCCACGCCACCGAGCCCGACGCCCGGCTCCTGCTCGACGAGGTGGTCGAGCCGGACCAGCTGGATCGCGCAGTGGACCGGTCACTGGACCGTCTCGACAGTCCGGCGGTGGTCACCAATCGCCGCATGCTCAACCTGGCCGAGGAACCGCCGGAGTCGTTCCGGCACTACATGGCCGAATTCGCCGTACAGCAGGCCCTGCGGCTCTACAGCGAGGACGTCATCGGAAAGGTCGGCCGATTCTCGGCCGCCCGTTCATGACAGGGCCAATGGAGTCCTCCGGGCTCACCGCAGTCCGCTACGAGAAGCGCGACCGCGTCGCCTATGTGACGCTCGACCGACCAGAGCGCGCCAATGCGATGGATTTGCGCATGCATGAGGAACTCGGTGCCGTCTGGGACGACTTCGAGGCCGACGACGAGGTGTGGCTGGCCGTCCTCACCGGCGCGGGAGACCGGTCCTTCTGCGCCGGCCAGGATCTCAAGGAACTCGCCGCCAAGATCCAGGACGGAACCGCCACCCCCTCGACCTTCGGCAGTCGAGGCAAGCCCGGCTGGCCCAGGCTCACCGATCGGTTCGGGCTCGCCAAACCGGTGATCGCCCGGGTCAACGGCCACGCGTTCGGCGGCGGCTTCGAACTCGCCCTCGCTTGTGACGTGATCGTGGCCGCGGACACCGCCAGCTTCGCGTTGCCCGAGGCGAAGCTCGGACTGATCGCCGGCGCGGGAGGTGTGTTCCGGCTGACGCGGCAGGCACCGTACCGCGTCGCGCTCGGCCACCTGATCACCGGACGCCCCATGACGGCGGCTCGTGCCTACGAACTCGGTCTGGTCAACGAGGTCGTCCCGGCCGCGGACCTGGACGCCCATGTGGAGCAGTGGGTCGCCGACATCCTCCGCAGCGCTCCCCTCTCGGTCCGCGCGATCAAGCAGGCCGCGGCGGCCGCCGCGACCATGCCTCTCGAGCAGGCCTTCGAAACCCGCTTTCCGTGGGAGGAACGCCGCATGCACAGCGCGGATGCCCAGGAGGGTCCGCGGGCCTTCGTCGAGAAGCGCGGTCCGCAGTGGAGGGGGTGCTGACGCTCTGGCGACCGTCTCGGCGGTCCGCCCGCCATGCCCTGGAGGGTATTGCGGGCGGACCGCCGCACGGCCCCGCACCGACGACGATCACGCACACCGGTAACGGCGGTTATTGCGGATGTCCGAGCCCCGCAACCAACCAGATCATGAACCTCAAGGCTGTCGCCGAGCGCCACCTGATGGACCGGCGGTGCCCACGGAGAACCAAGACTCACCGATAGGAATCAGACAATGAATCCCTTTGATGCTTCGGACGGCCGGTTTCTGGTGCTCGTCAACGACGAGAACCAGCACTCACTGTGGCCGGCGTTCATCGAGGTTCCCGAAGGCTGGACGGTCGTCCACTCCGCCGATGCCAAGCAGCCCTGCATCGACTACATCGAGTCCCACTGGACCGACCTGCGTCCCAAGAGCCTCATCGACCAGATGAGCTGACGTAACGCCAGGTACGTCGACCAAGCCGCCCGGCGTTCATGCCGGCCCGTGGATGCACCCGGTGCCCGGTCGGCGGCCCCACGGCCGACCGGGCCCGCCTCCCGCAATGCGGGGGGCGGCACCGGCGTGTCTCACGGTCGGCCCCGATCCCCTGAACCTGCGGCGCGTCCGGCGTAGCGCCGCAACCGCGCGCTGACCGGACCAGCCCGAATCCGACCGACTCAACCGCGCACGAGGCTCCTGGACCGGGGCCCATTGGGCGTGCTTTTCGTACTCATCGGCACATTCACTCGAGGACTGAAGATGTCTCAGATTCCTGCATCGTCGCCCTGGTCCCTGTCTGGTCCCCCGGAGTGGTGGGCCGGTGAGGGTCGGGACGCGGCCTGGGATGCCTGGCGCGGCGTACTGTCCGGCCTGGAGGAGCCCTGCCTGGTCGCCGCGGTGGACCGCACGGACGAACCGGTCGGACCCGAACAGGTCGACGTCGAACTGAGCGAGGAGTTCACCGCGGCTGTCACCGCGGCCTCGCGTGAGGCGGGCGTGACGATGAACACGCTGGTCCAGGGTGCTTGGGCGATAGTGCTGTCACGCATGACCGGCAGGCAGGACGTCGCCTTCGGTGCCACGGCCGCCGTCCGCCCGGCGGAACATGCCGAGGACGAGACGGCGATGGGCACCACGTTGCCGGTTCGTGTCCTGCTCGAACCGACCGAGTCGCTGACCGCGCTACTGGCCCGGATCCAGGACCAGCAGTCCGTGCTGACCGGCCATCAGGGCGTCGAGCTCGCCGGCATCGAGCGCATGGCCGGACTCGGGCAGCTCTTCGACACCTGCGTTGCCGTCGAGGACGATCGTGTCGACCACGAAACCATCGCCGGGCTTGCCCCCGCTGTGCGGGCGAGCGGTGCGGACGATTATTTCCTCAACCGCTGTTCCCTCGGTCTGACGCTGCTTCCCGGACGGCGGCTTCGTCTCGTGCTGAGCTACCGGCCCGACGTGTTCGGGCGGGAGAAGGCCGAGCGGTGGGCCGATGGTGTGCAGCGGGTCCTCGAGACCGCCGTGGCCGGCCGCACCGCACCCGTCGGCCGGATCAGCATCCTCGGCGCTGACGAAGTGCGGCAGCTGCTGGTGGAGTGGAACGCCACCGCTCCGGAGGTGCCCGCCGCTACGCTGCCAGGGCTGTTCTCGGCGCAGGCGGCGCGGACTCCGGACGCCGTCGCGGTGGTCTTCGGAGACACACAGGTCTCGTACCGGGAGCTGGACGAGCGTTCGAACCGGTTGGCGCGGCTGCTGATCGGTCGCGGTGTGGGACCGGAGTCGCTGGTCGGGGTGCTGATGGAACGCTCCCCGGAGCTCGTCGTCACCCTGCTGGCCGTCCTCAAGGCGGGTGGCGCATATGTGCCGGTCGACCCGGACTACCCGGTGGAGCGGATCACGGGCACCCTGCGGGACGCCGCCCCGGTGGTGGTTCTGACCACCGCGCAGGTCGCCGGCCGGATCATCCCGGCACTCGACGGACTGGACGGGATCGCCGGTCCGGGCTGGGTCGCGGTGGACGAACCGGGAATCCGGGCCGACTTGGCCGATCTGGACGGCGGTGCGGTCACCGACACGGACCGGCTCGCACGTCTTCTGCCCGGGCACCCGGCATACGTCATCTACACCTCCGGTTCCACCGGACGCCCGAAGGGTGTGGCGGTGCCGCATGTGAATGTGGCGAGTCTGTTCCAGGGCACGGACGAGTGGTTCGGCTTCGGTGCCGATGACGTCTTGACGTGGTTCCACTCGTACGCGTTCGACTTCTCGGTGTGGGAGATATGGGGCGCCCTTCTGCACGGGGGGCGCCTGGTGGTGGTTCCCTTTGACGTTTCCCGGTCCCCGCAGGACTTCCTGGAGTTGCTGGCGCGGGAACGTGTGACCGTTCTCAATCAGACTCCCTCGGCGTTCTACCAGCTGATGCAGGCCGAGAAGGAGAATCCCGATCTGGGTGCGAAGCTCGCGCTGCGCTCGGTGGTGTTCGGTGGAGAAGCGCTGGACCTCGCGCGGCTGCGCGACTGGTACGAGCGTCATCGTGATGATGCGCCGGTGCTGGTGAACATGTACGGCATCACCGAGACCACGGTGCACGTCAGTTACCTCGCGCTTGACGCGGCGACGGCCCGTGAGGGGCGCGGCGCCAGTCCGGTCGGCGGAGGGATCCCGGGACTGCGTACCTACGTGCTGGATGACGGGTTGCTGCCGGTGGCTCCGGGAGTGGCGGGCGAACTGTACGTCGCGGGTGCCCAGTTGGCCCGGGGATATCTCGGTCGCGGCGGCCTGACCGCGGAGCGGTTCGTGGCCTGCCCGTTCGGCGCGGCGGGTGAGCGGATGTACCGCACGGGCGATGTGGTGCGGTGGGCCGCCGAAGGTGTGCTGGAGTTCGTCGGCCGGGCGGACGAGCAGGTCAAGATCCGCGGCTTCCGCATCGAGCTCGGTGAGATCGAGACAGTGCTGCTCGGTCACGAACACGTCGGGCAGGCCGCGGTCGTCGTGCGGGAGGACGTCCCTGGTGACAAGCGCCTGGTCGCCTACGTGGTCGCCGGCCAGGATGCGGTGCCGGAGGGCCAGGCACTGCCCGCGACAGCGCGGGAGTTCTTGGCGGAGCGCCTGCCGGAGTACATGGTGCCGTCGGCGGTGGTGGTGCTGGAGACGTTGCCGCTGACGGTGAACGGGAAGCTGGACCGCAGGGCTCTGCCCGCTCCGGACTATGCGGCCGGTGCGGGTGCGGGGCGTGGGCCGGAGACGGTGCGCGAGGAGATCCTGTGCGCGGTGTTCGCCGAGGTCCTGGGCCTGCCCTCGGTCGGCGTGGAGAACAGCTTCTTCGACCTGGGCGGCAATTCGCTGCTGGCGGTGACGCTGGTCGAGGAGTTGCGGGAGCGGGGTGTGTCGGTGGATGTGCGCACGCTGTTCGCCGCGCCGACTCCGGCACGGCTGGCGGCGGTCGAGGGCCGCGAGGAGGTCGTTGTCCCGCCATGCCTGGTGCCCGAGGACGCGGAGGCGATCCTGCCGGGGATGGTGCCGCTGGCCGGACTGTCCGAGCAGGAACTGGCCCTGGTGGCGGCGGGTGTGCCCGGCGGGGCGGCGAATGTGCAGGACGTCTACCCGCTCGCGCCGCTCCAGGAGGGCCTGTTCTTCCATCACCAGCTGGAGGCCGCCGGCGGTCAGGATCCGTATCTGCTGCGGGTTGTGCTGCGGTTCGACTCGCGGGCGCGGTTGGACGCGTTCGTGGACGCGTGGCAGAAGGTCATCGACCGGCACGACGTCCTGCGGACCTCGATGGCGTGGGAGGGGTTGGACCACCCGGTGCAGGTGGTCCACCGACGGGCCGTGATGCCGGTCGCCGAGGCCGGCCTCGGCCCCGGGGTCACTGGTGAGGACGCGGTGCGGGCGCTGCTCGCGCAGGGCGAGGCTGCGATGGATCTGCGCCGTGCGCCGCTGATGGACGCGTCTGTCGCGGCGGACGGTGATGGCGGCCGGTGGCTGATGGTGCTGCGGATGCACCACATCACGCAGGACCACACCACTTTGGATGTGGTGCTGGACGAGGTGCGGGTGTTCCTGGAAGGGCGGGGGGAGCAGTTGCCTGCTCCGTTGCCGTACCGGAACTTCGTCGGTCAGGCGCTGCTCGGTGTGTCACGTGAGGAGCACGCGGCCTACTTCGCGAAGGCGCTCGGTGAGGTGACCGAGCCGACCGCGCCGTTCGGTGTGCTGGACGTACGCGGCGACGGCACCGACGTGACCGATGCCCGGCTGGTGCTGGAGTCGGGGCTGGCGGCACGCGTGCGCGAGCAGGCCCGCCGGCACGGCGTCAGCCCGGCCACCGTCTTCCACGTGGTCTGGTCGCGGGTGCTGGCCGCGGTCTCCGGCCGCGACGACGTCGTGTTCGGCACCGTCCTGTTCGGCCGCATGCAGGCCGGTGCGGGAGCCGACCGCGTCCCCGGACTGTTCGTCAACAGCCTTCCGGTCCGGGCCCGCACCGGTGACATCGGGGTGCGGGACGCACTGCGCTCGATGCAGGCCCAGCTGGCCGAACTCATGGCCCACGAGCACGCCCCGCTGGCGCTGGCCCAGCAGGCCAGCGGTGTGGCCGCACCGGCGCCCTTGGTCACCACCTTGTTCAACTACGCCCACAGCCCCATCGGCGACGACCCGGACGAGGCCGGATTCGAGGGGATCGAGACCCTCGACTTCGCCGAGCGGACCAACTATCCGCTCGCGGTGGTGGTGGACGACTTCGGTACCGGCTCGCGAGGCGGGTTCGGCTTCACCGTCCAGGCGGCCGCACCGATCGACGCGGATCTGGTCGCCTCGCTGATGCAGGCGACGACCCAGAACCTGGTGACCGCGCTGGATGAGGCGCCGCACCACTCGCTGAATCGTATCGGGGTTCTGGACGCGGACGAGTCGCGTCGGGTGCTGATCGGGTGGAACGACACCGCCCAGCAGGTGCCCGCGGGTACGGTGCCGGAGTTGTTCGCGGCGCAGGTGGTGCGGGCCCCGGACGCGGTCGCGGTGGTGTCCGAGGGCGTCGAGCTGACGTATGCGGAGCTGGACGCACGCTCGAACCGGCTGGCACGGCAGCTGATCGCACGCGGTGTGGGGCCGGAGCAGATCGTGGCGATCGCCTTGCCGCGTTCGGCAGAGCTGGTGGTCGCTGTGCTCGCGGTGCTCAAGGCCGGTGGGGCGTATCTGCCGGTCGACCCCGGGTATCCCGTGGAGCGGATCGCCCACATGCTCACCGACGCCGCCCCGGCGCTGGTGCTCACCACGGCGGACGCCGCACCGGCACTGCCCGTTGAGGACTCGTCCTCCGTGTTGCTGCTGGACGCGTCGGACACTGTCACGGCGCTCGGCGGACTGTCCGCGGTACCGGTGGCGGATGGCGAGCGTCTGTTGCCGCTGCTGCCGCGGCATCCGGCGTATGTGATCTACACCTCCGGCTCCACGGGCCGGCCCAAGGGTGTGGTGGTCTCCCATGTCGGTGTGGGGAGCCTGGTGGCCGCGCAGGCGCAGGCCTTCGCGGTCCGGGCCACAAGCCAGGTGGCGCAACTGGCCTCGTCCAGCTTCGACGCCGCGTTCTCCGAGGTGGCGGTGACGTTGCTGTCGGGTGCGGTGCTGGTGGTGCCACCGGCGGGGCCGCTGGCGGGTGAGGCACTGGCCGGGTTCCTGGCCGGGCAGGCGGTGACGCATGCGACGATCCCGCCGACGGTCCTCGGCTCGATGCCCGCTTCGGCCGCGGAGACCCTGACCGGTCTGGAGTCGCTGACGGTGGCCGGTGAGGCCTGCGCTCCGGAGCTGGTCAGCCGGTGGTCCGTCGGGCGGCGGATGATCAACGCCTACGGTCCCACCGAGTCCACCGTGTGCGCGACGATGAGCGACCCGCTCTCGAATGGGCTGCCGGTGACGATCGGCCGGCCGATGGCCAACACCCGTGTCTACGTCCTGGACAGTGGTCTGCGGCCGGTGCCGGTGGGTGTGGCGGGTGAGCTGTACATCGCGGGTCTCGGTCTAGCCCGTGGCTACCTCAACCGGCCGGGCCTGACCGCCGAGCGCTTCGTCGCCGACCCGTTCGGCAAGCCCGGGACACGGATGTACCGCACCGGCGACCTCGTGCGGTGGACCACCGACGGGCAGTTGGACTACATCGGCCGGGCCGACACACAGGTCAAGATCCGCGGCTTCCGCATCGAACCCGGCGAGATCGAAACACTCCTGGCCACACACCAGCACATCGAGCAGGCCGCGGTCGTCGTCCGCGAAGACAACCCCGGCGACAAACGCCTCGTCGCCTACGTCGTCCCCGCCCCGGACACCGTGGCAGACGCGCAGGTACTGCGCGCCCACATCGCTGCTGAACTGCCCGACTACATGGTGCCGTCGGCAGTGGTGGTGCTGGAGACGCTGCCGCTCACCCCCAACGGGAAGCTGGACCGCAGGGCTCTGCCGGCTCCGGATTATGCGGCCGGTGCGGGTGCGGGGCGTGGGCCGGAGACGGTCCGCGAGGAGATCCTTTGCGCGGTGTTCGCCGAGGTCCTGGGCCTGCCCGCGGTCGGTGTCGACGACAGCTTCTTCGACCTCGGCGGCCACTCACTGCTGGCGGTCACGTTGGTCGAGCGACTGCGGGCCCGGGGGGTGTCCGTGGACGTGCGCACGTTGTTCGCCGCGCCGACGCCGGCCCGCCTGGCCGCCGCCGAAGCCCGCGACGAGGTCGAGGTGCCCCTCTCCCAGATCCCCCAGGACGCGCAATCGATCCTGCCGGACATGGTGCCGCTGGCCGGACTGTCCGCACAGGAGCTGGCCCTGGTGGCGGCCGGTGTTCCCGGTGGGGCACCGAACGTGCAGGACGTCTACCCCCTCGCGCCACTGCAGGAAGGCCTGTTCTTCCACCACCAGCTCGAAGCCGCCAACGGCCGTGACCCCTACATGCTCCGCGTCGTCCTGAGCTTCGACTCGCGGGCACGACTCGACGCGTTCCTGCACGCCTGGCAGAAGGTCATCGACCGCCACGACATCCTGCGCACCTCCATCACCTGGGAGAAGCTGAAGCAGCCCGTGCAGGTGGTGCACCGGCGGGCGGTGCTGTCAGTCACCGAGACCGACCTCGGCACCGGAACTACTCCAGGCTTCACGGCTGCCGGTGAAGAAACCGTTCAGGCGCTGCTCGCGCAGTGCGAGACACCCCTCGACCTGCGCCGGGCGCCGCTGATGGACGCGTATGTCGCGGCGGACAGCGACGGCGACCGCTGGCTCATGGCGCTGCGTCTCCACCACATCACACAGGACCACACGACTTTGGATGTGGTGCTGGGTGAGGTGCGGGCGTTCCTGGAAGGGCGGGGGGAGCAGTTGCCGGACCCGTTGCCGTACCGGAACTTCGTCGGCCAGGCGCTGCTCGGTGTATCGCGTGAGGAGCACGCGGCCTACTTCGCGAAGACGCTCGGCGAGGTCACCGAGCCGACCGCGCCGTTCGGTGTGCTGAACGTACGCGGCGACGGCACCGACGTCACCGAAACACGCGTGCCCCTCCAGCCCGGGCTGGCGGCACGCGTGCGCGAGCAGGCCCGCCGGCACGGC
>NZ_JBHXSO010000084.1:0-22872 GCF_042714775.1 Streptomyces sp. NPDC058691
GCCCGGTTACATTTCGAACCCGGAAGCTAAGCCTTTCAGCGCCGATGGTACTGCAGGGGGGACCCTGTGGGAGAGTAGGACGCCGCCGAACAATTCTTCAGCCTGTCCCCGGAGATCGATCACGATCCCCGGGGACAGGCTTTTTTATGCCCTGGGGTAGGGTCGGGTGGAATCATTCGGCGCGTACGTACAAGCAAGTAGGAGGGGCCCCCGGTGGAGGTCCAGGAGACACGGGTGCAGACGGATCGGGTCTTGACGATCCCCAACATCCTGAGCATGGCACGGCTGCTCGGCGTGCCGGTCTTCCTGTGGCTGATCCTGTGGCCGGAGTTCGGCGGCCCGAAGGCCGACGGCTGGGCCCTCCTGATCCTGGCGCTGAGCGGCATCAGCGACTACCTCGACGGCAAGCTCGCGCGCCGCTGGAACCAGATCAGCAACCTCGGCAGGGTGCTGGACCCGGCCGCGGACCGGCTGTACATCGTGTCGACGCTTGTCGGCCTGACGTGGCGCGGCATCCTCCCCTGGTGGCTGACCGCCATCCTGGTGGCCCGGGACGTCGTCCTCGGTGTGATGATCCTGCTCATGAGGCGGCGCGGCTGGGGCCCGCCGCAGGTCAACTTCATGGGCAAGGCCGCGACCTTCAACCTCATGTACGCCTTCCCGCTGTTGCTGCTCAGCGACGGTGACGGGTGGCTGAACACGCTCGCTGCTATTTTCGGATGGGCGTTCGCAGGATGGGGTACAACCCTCTACTGGTGGGCAGGAATCTTGTACGTGGTCCAGGTCCGCCGACTCGTGAGGGCGGACGCCACGGCCGATTGAGCCCGCGATCCCCGGCAGGACTGGCCTCCCGCCGGGTGCCCGGCGTGTGACCAGGTGGTCCGCAGGACCTCGGAGGTCCAGAGAGCGGGTGACGTCGGCAAGCCACTCGTCTGTTCAAGGAGGACGCTTCCGACATGAAGGCCGTCGTGATGGCCGGCGGCGAGGGCACACGCCTTCGCCCGATGACCTCGAGCATGCCCAAGCCGCTGCTGCCGGTCGTGAATCAGCCGATCATGCAGCATGTGCTCAAGCTGCTCAAGCGGCATGGTCTCACCGAGACCGTGGTGACCGTGCAGTTCCTCGCCTCGCTCGTCAAGAACTACTTCGGCGACGGCGAAGAGCTCGGCATGGAGCTCACCTACGCGAACGAGGAGAAGCCACTCGGCACCGCCGGCAGCGTCAAGAACGCCGAGGACGCGCTCAAGGACGATTCGTTCCTCGTGATCTCCGGTGACGCACTGACCGACTTCGACCTCACCGAGCTCATCAATTTCCACAAGGAAAAGGGTGCGCTGGTCACGGTCTGCTTGACGCGGGTGCCCAATCCCCTGGAATTCGGCATCACCATCGTCGACGAGGAGGGCAAGGTCGAGCGCTTCCTCGAGAAGCCGACCTGGGGCCAGGTCTTCTCGGACACGGTGAACACCGGCATCTACGTCATGGAGCCCGAGGTCTTCGACTACGTCGAGGCCGATGTCTCCGTCGACTGGTCCGGTGATGTCTTCCCGCAGTTGATGAAGGAGGGAAAGCCGGTCTACGGCTACATCGCCGAGGGCTATTGGGAGGACGTCGGCACGCACGAGAGCTACATCAAGGCTCAGGCCGATGTGCTCGAGGGCAAGGTCGACGTCGACATCGAGGGCTTCGAGATCTCGCCGGGTGTCTGGGTCGCCGAGGGCGCCGAGGTCCACCCGGACGCGGTGCTGCGCGGCCCGCTGTTCATCGGCGACTACGCGAAGGTCGAGGCGGGCGCCGAGATCCGGGAGCACTCCGTCGTCGGCTCGAATGTCGTCGTCAAGTCCGGCTCCTTCCTGCACAAGGCCGTTGTGCACGACAACGTGTACATCGGACCCCAGACGAATCTGCGCGGCTGTGTCATCGGCAAGAACACCGATGTCATGCGGGCGGCGCGAATCGACGACGGCGCGGTCATCGGCGACGAGTGCCTGATCGGCGAGGAGTCGATCATCGCGGGCAACGTCCGGGTCTACCCCTTCAAGACGATCGAGGCCGGCGCCTTCGTCAACACCTCGGTCATCTGGGAGTCGCGCGGGCAGGCCAATCTCTTCGGCGCGCGCGGTGTCTCCGGAATCCTGAACGTCGAGATCACGCCCGAGCTGGCCGTGCGGCTGGCGGGCGCGTACGCGACGACGCTCAAGAAGGGCTCGACCGTCACCACGGCCCGTGACCACTCCCGTGGCGCGCGTGCGCTGAAGCGAGCGGTGATCTCGGCGTTGCAGGCCAGCGCCATCGACGTGCGGGACCTGGAGAACGTGCCGATGCCCGTGGCGCGCCAGCAGACCGCGCGCGGAAGCGCCGGCGGCATCATGATCCGTACCAGTCCGGGCATCCCGGACTCGGTGGACATCATGTTCTTCGACGAGCGGGGTGCGGACCTGTCGGCCGCGGGACAGCGGAAGCTGGACCGGGTCTTCGCGCGCCAGGAGTACCGCCGTGCGTTCCCGGGCGAGATCGGCGACCTGAACTTCCCTTCCAGCGTCTTCGACTCCTACACCGGCGCGCTGCTGCGGGCCGTGGACACCTCGGGGATCGCCGATGCGGGCCTGAAGGTGGTCGTGGACGCCGCGAACGGAAGCGCGGGCCTCGTTCTGCCGAGCCTGCTCGGCAGGCTCGGGGTGGACTCCCTGACCATCAATCCCGGCCTCAATGAGGCTCGGCCCACCGAGACCTCCGACGGCCGCCGGGCGGGCCTGGTGCGGCTCGGGGAGATCGTGGCCTCCTCGCGTGCGGCGTTCGGCGTGCGGTTCGACCCGGTCGGCGAGCGGCTGTCCCTGGTGGACGAGCGCGGCAAGATCATCGAGGACGACCGCGCGCTGCTGGTGATGCTCGACCTGGTCGCCGCGGAGCGCCGCAGCGGCCGCGTGGCACTGCCGGTGACCACGACGCGTATCGCCGAGCAGGTGGCGGCCTACCACGGTACGCAGGTGGAGTGGACGACGACGTCGCCCGACGACCTGACCCGGGTCTGCCGTCAGGAGTCGACGATGTTCGGTGGCGACGGCAAGGGCGGCTTCATCGTGCCCGAGTTCAGCAGCGTCTTCGACGCCTCCGCCGCGTTCGTCCGGCTGATCGGCCTGGTGGCCCGTACCCAGCTCACCCTGAGCCAGATCGACGCCCGCATCCCGCGCGCCCATGTGCTCAAGCGGGACCTCGCGACGCCGTGGGCGGTCAAGGGCCTGGTCATGCGTCGCGTCGTGGAGGAGGCGGGCGACCGCTCCGTCGACACCACGGACGGGGTGCGCGTGGTCGAGTCCGACGGGCGCTGGGTGATGGTGCTGCCCGACCCGTCCGAGGCGGTCACCCATCTGTGGGCGGAGGGTCCGGACGACGCGTCCGCGCAGGCCCTGCTCGACGAGTGGTCCGCGATCGTGGACAGCGCCGGCCGCTGATCACACTCCGCGTACGGCCCACGGGCCCTTCCCGGCGCGCACAACGGCGCGCCGGGAGGGGCCCGTTCGAGGTCGGAGGCGGCGACGTGCGACGATGTGCGGCATGCCGCAGCAGCACCCCGATCGGAGCAGCCCCCCTGACAGGGCGGTGAACCGGCGCCCCGACGCCTCCATGTCGCTGCTGACCAACGTCATGGAGCACAGCCTCGACGACGGATACGCCGAGGCCGCGGCCCGCAGGGGCGACACCGGCACCTCCCGGCTGCCCGGGTCGCTCCGGGGCAAGCTGGTGCTCGCGTTCGGGCTGGTGCTCGCCGCCGTCGTGGTGACGGTGGGAGCCGCCCAGACCCAGGTCGCAGCGCCGACCCTGGCCAAGGAGCGGCAGAAGCTCATCGACCGCATCCAGTCGGAGACGACCGCCGCGGACGAACTGCAGAGCCGCGTCGACACCCTGCGTGACGACGTGGCGGCCAGGCAGCGCGAGGCGCTCAAGGAACAGGGCGGCGGCGCGGAGCAGGTGGCGCTGCTGGCCGGTGCGACGCCGGTGACCGGGCCGGGCATCAAGGTGGAGATCGACGACGCCAAGGAGGCGTCCTCGGGGGGCGGCGGCAATCCGCGGACCACCAGTGGCTTCTCGGACACCGGGCGGGTCCGCGACCGGGACATGCAGCGGGTCGTCAACGGCCTGTGGGCGTCGGGAGCGGAGGCGATCTCGGTCAACGGGCAGCGCCTCACCGCCCTGTCGGCGATCCGCGCCGCGGGAGACGCCATACTGGTCGACAACAGGCCCCTGGTGCCGCCCTACACGATTTCGGCGATCGGGAACCCGCAGCACCTCAGCACGTCTTTCCAGGACAGTGCGGACGGACAGTATCTGCACGTTCTGCACGAGAACTACGGGATTCGCGTGAGCATCTCCCAGGAGGAGAAGCTGAGTCTGCCGGCGGCGCCGAGTCTGATCATCCGCTATGCGACGCCGGTCGCCTCGGCCGGTTCGCCGGACGCAAACGGAACTGGGAAGGGTACGAATTGATCGCCGTACTGGGCCTGATCGTTGGAGTGGTGGTGGGCCTCGTGGTCCGTCCCGTGGTACCGACGCTGGTCGAGCCCTACCTGCCCATCGCCGTGGTGGCCGCGCTCGACGCCGTCTTCGGCGGCCTGCGCGCCATGCTCGACGGGATCTTCGACGACAAGGTCTTCGTGGTCTCCTTCCTGTCCAACGTCGTGGTGGCGGCCCTGATCGTGTTCCTCGGTGACAAGCTGGGGGTCGGGGCGCAGCTCTCCACGGGTGTGGTGGTCGTCCTCGGTATCCGCATCTTCTCCAACGCGGCGGCCATCCGCCGCCATGTCTTCCGGGCGTGACAGCACGATGACGGACGAGCACGGCCAGTACGACGAGAACGGCCGGGAACCGCAGGAGCCGGTGCCCGGACGGGAGTCCGGCGTGCCCGAGGGCGCGCCCGACGGCACGCCGGAGCAGCCGTCCCGGCCCGCGTCGCGGGAGCTGCCGCCGGCCGCCGCGCCGGGTTCCGGCCCGGGGGAGCGCGAAGCGGCGCCTCGTGCCCCGGAGTCGGGGCCGTCGGCCGCTCCCGCGAGCGAGCCCCCGCACGCGTCGGTGCCGCTGCCCGGACCCGAGCCGCGCGAGTCGCAGGAGCAGGCACCCCCGGCCCCGGCAGCGTCCGGGCCCGCGCCGTCCACCGCCGTGTCGACCGGCCGTCAGCGGCTCAAGGCCGGCCTGTGGCCGCCGCGGGCCAGCCGGGCGCAGCTCATCGTCGCGCTGCTGCTCTTCGTGCTCGGACTGGGCCTGGCGATCCAGGTCAGTTCGACCAGCGACACCAGCGCGCTGCGCGGTGCCCGTCAGGAGGACCTGGTGCGGATCCTCGACGAGCTCGACAACCGCACGCAGCGGCTCGAGGACGAGAAGCAGCGCCTCGAGGACCAGCGCCGGGAGCTGGAGAACAGTTCCAACCAGGCCGAGGAGGCCCGGAAGCAGACCGAGCAGAAGGCCGCCCAACTCGGCGTGCTGGCGGGCACGGTCGCGGCGCAGGGCCCGGGCATCACGCTGACGATCACCGACTCCAAGGGCGGGGTCGAGCCGGACATGCTGCTGGACACGTTGCAGGAACTCCGCGCCGCCGGGGCCGAGGCGATCCAGATCAACGACCTCCGGGTGGTCGCCGACACGTACTTCACCCAGGGTGCCGACGGCGCCGTGGAGATCGACGGCCACAAGGTCGCCCAGCCCTACCGCTTCAAGGTCATCGGTAATCCACAGGATCTCGAACCGGCCCTGAACATCCCGGGAGGCGTGGTACAGACTTTGGAGAAGGAGCAGGCCACGGTCGATGTGACGCGTTCGCAGAAGATCGTCGTCGATGCCTTGCGGCCGCCGGAGCAGCCTGACTACGCTCAGTCGTCATCCCGGTGAGGCCGGTACGAGTGGGGGTGCACCGGGGAGGGCAGGAGAATGCGGGGGGTCGCCGCACCGTTGGGGTGGTGCGTGAGGGAAACTGTGTGTTGGTCGTTACTGAGGGTTCGTCCTGCCCCACGGGCGGGTCTGTGTCGTTCAAGGGGAATCGCCCGTGAAGTTGTTCGGTAAGTGGTTCGGCAAGAGTGCGCGTCCGGCCGGTGACAGTCCTACGGCACGTCACCGTGCGCCACGGCACGCGCAAGATGAGGCCATGGGGGAGGAGCGCCCGCTGTTCCGGGAGCAGGGTGCTGCTCCGGGTGGCGACATTTCGGGCGGTCATGGTGCGGTTTCTGTTGACCCTGCCGCATCGGGGCGCATAGGTTTCGAGCAACCATCAGCCTCTAGCACGGGTGGAGGGTCCTTGCCGGTCTGTACGCGGTGCGGTTTCCAGAACGCGGAAGCGAGCCGCTTCTGCTCCAACTGTGGTGCGCCGCTGCGTGCCGCGGTGCCGTCGGAACGTGCCTCCGAGACCACGTCCACGATCTCGATCTCCGGCCTGGAGGCCTACGAGGCCGAGGTCACAGGTCAGACCGTGCTTCCCGCGCTGTCCCCGGAGGCCCAGGCGGCGGTCGACGCGCTGCCCCCGGGCTCGGCGCTGCTGGTCGTGCGCCGCGGCCCCAACTCGGGCAGTCGCTTCCTGCTGGACGGTGAGCTGACGACGGCCGGGCGCCACCCGGAAGGCGACATCTTCCTGGACGACGTCACGGTCTCCCGCCGTCACGTCGAGTTCCGGCGGGGCCAGGACGGAAGCTTCACGGTCTCCGACGTCGGCAGCCTCAACGGCACCTACGTCAACCGGGAGCGCATCGACTCGGTGACCCTGGCCAGTGGTGACGAGGTCCAGATCGGCAAGTACCGCTTGGTCTTCTACGCAAGCCAGTGGGGCGCCTGACCCCGCGAGGGAAGGTTCATGCTTCGTACACCGTCGGGCGGTGCCGGCAACGGCACCGCCACCGCGGAGGACAGACCGCTGAGCATCGGAGCGGTGCTCAACGAATTGCGTGAGGAGTTTCCCGAGGTCACCATCTCCAAGATCCGCTTCCTCGAGGCGGAGGGGCTGGTGGAACCGCATCGCACCCCGTCCGGGTACCGGAAGTTCTCGGTCAGGGACGTCGAGCGGCTGGGTCACGTGCTGCGGATGCAGCGGGACCACTATCTTCCGCTCAAAGTGATCCGCGAGCACCTGGACGCCCTGGACCGGGGCGAGCCGCTGCCGCTGCCCGCGCCCGCGGAGCCGCGCGAACTGCTGGAGGCCGGTGCCATCGAGCCGGATTCGGGCCTGGGCCTGCGGATCGGCCGGGACGAACTGATGGCCGCCACGGGCGCCGACGACGCCGAACTGGCGCAGTGGGAGGCGTACGGGCTGGTGGAGGCCGGCTCGGACGGCGACTATGACGCCGAAACGGTGAACATCGCCAAGCTCGTGGCCGATCTGGGACGGTTCGGGCTGGAACCGCGCCACCTACGCGCTGTGAAGGCCGCCGCCGACCGCGAGGCGGGCCTGGTGGAGCAGGTCGTCGCCCCGCTGCGCCTGCACCGCAATCCGCAGACCAGGACGCACGCCGAGGCCACCGCCAGGGAGCTGGCGGCGCTGTCGGTGCGCCTGCACGCGGCGCTGGTCCAGTCGGCCCTCAGGATCAGGCTCTTTTGACGCTGAGTGACCGGGACTCGGCCCGGCCGGTGACCGGCCGGGCCCGTCCCGACTACCCAAACCTGCCGAGCACGTCCTAGGGTTGCTGTGTGAACGAGCTCGACGTCGTGGGTGTCCGGGTCGAAATGCCCTCCAACCAGCCGATTGTGCTCCTGCGGGAAGTGGGAGGCGACCGCTACCTGCCCATCTGGATCGGGCCGGGGGAGGCCACCGCCATCGCTTTCGCGCAGCAGGGCATGACGCCCGCGCGGCCGCTGACCCATGATCTTTTCAAGGACGTGCTCGAGGCCGTCGGCCAGAGGCTGACCGAGGTCCGGATCACCGACCTGCGCGAGGGCGTGTTCTACGCCGAGCTGGTGTTCGCCAGCGGCGTGGAGGTGAGCGCCCGTCCCTCCGATGCCATAGCGCTCGCACTGCGGACCGGAACCCCGATCTACGGGAGCGACGGTGTGCTGGACGACGCCGGCATCGCCATCCCCGACGAGCAGGAGGACGAGGTCGAGAAGTTCCGGGAATTCCTCGATCAGATCTCGCCCGAGGACTTCGGAACCAGCAGCCAGTGAGATCCGGCGCCGACCATTCGACGAGCCTTACCCCCTGAACGGATACGGCAAACCACTCCAGGGGTTGATATCACTCGGCGTGCCGAGCGTGGCGATCGTTGACGCACCCGGAGTGACTGCCTACCGTCGAGATGGAAAGTCCCGATGGCACGTGCGCGTGCCCTCAGGGGTGCGAAGGGACGGGAGGTCGGCGTGAGAAGCACCGGCGACGGTATGGCCGCTGGCGGCCCGTATCCGATGCGCGCGGCCCTGGCCCGCAACGCGGCCGTGGCCTCCGGCGGGGGCGCGGGGGAGGTCTCCGGCCAGGAGCCGGAGGGGCCGGGCGAGAGCGTCGGCTACCGAGGGCCCACCGCCTGCGCGGCGACCGGCATCACCTACCGCCAGCTCGACTACTGGGCGCGCACGGGGCTCGTGGAGCCCAGCATCCGGCCGGCCTACGGCTCGGGTACCCAGCGGCTGTACAGCTTCAAGGACGTGGTCGTCCTCAAGATCGTCAAGCGGCTGCTCGACACCGGGGTGGCCCTGCAGAACATCCGCACCGCGGTGCAGCACCTGCGCTCCACCAGTCCTGCCGAGCTGGCACGGATGACCCTGATGAGCGACGGCGCCACCGTCTACGAGTGCACCTCGCCCGACGAGGTCGTCGACCTCCTCCAGGGCGGCCAGGGCATCTTCGGGATCGCTGTGGGCGTCGTGTGGCGCGACGTGGAGAGCGGCCTGTCGCAGCTGCACGGCGAGCGCGTCGACACCGGCGAGACCCTGGTCGGCCACAACCCCGGTGACGAACTCGCCCGGCGCCGCAATCGCGCGGTCTGACCCGGGCGGCCGCCCGGCGGCGCCGTCGTCCCACCCGTCCGCGCCGTACAGGCGTACGGCGGGTGTCGGTGCCGTAGGGCACCATCGGTGACGTGAGAAGCGCGCCGACCATCCTCCACCTGGACATGGACGCGTTCTTCGCCGCCGTCGAGCAGGCCGCGAAGCCGAGTCTGCGGGGGAAGCCGGTCATCGTCGGGGGGCTGGGCCCGCGGGGTGTGGTGGCGACCGCCTCGTACGAGGCCCGTGTGCACGGGGTCCACTCGGCGATGGCGATGGCCCACGCCCGCCGGCTCTGCCCCAACGCCGCCTACCTCGTGCCGCGCTTCGGGGTGTACCGGCAGGTCAGCGATGTCGTCATGGACATACTGGCCCGGCTGTCGCCCCTGGTGGAGCCACTGAGCCTGGACGAGGCGTTCGTGGACCTGGAGGCGGGTGGCATCGGGGACGAGCCGCGGCGAGTGGGGGAGCGGCTGCGGGCCGACATCAGGGCGGCCACGGGGCTCACCGGCTCGGTCGGGCTCGCCGGGTCCAAGCTGCTCGCCAAGATCGCCTCGGAGCAGGCCAAGCCGGACGGCCTGGTCGTCATCGAGCCCGGTACCGAGCGCGATCTGCTGGCGCCCATGCAGGTGCGCACCCTGCCGGGGGTGGGACCCGCCACGGCCGAGCACCTGCGAAGGGGCGGCATCACCACGGTCGGGGAGGTCGTGGAGGCGGGCGAGGCCGAGCTCGTACGGCTGCTGGGCAGGGCGCACGGCGCGCATGTACACGGCATGGCCCTGGGGGTGGACGAGCGGCCCGTGGTCCCGGACCGCGAGCACAAGTCGATCTCCGTCGAGGACACGTTCGACGTCGACCTCACCGACCGCGTCCGGATCCGGCTGGAGGTGGACCGGCTCGCCGACCGCTGTGTGCGGCGGCTGCGCGCGGCGGGGCGCTCCGGCCGCACGGTCGTGCTGAAGGTGCGCCGGTACGACTTCACGACGCTCACCCGCTCCGAGACGCTGCGCGCCCCGACCGACGACCTCACCGTCGTCCGGGAGACGGCGGAGCGGCTGCTGGAGGCCGTGGACCTCACCGGCGGCGTACGGCTGCTCGGCGTCGGCGTGGCGGGGCTCGCGGATTTCACGCAGGAGGACCTGTTCGCCCAGGCGGCCGAGCGCGAGGAGGCGCACCCCGACGACGAGGGCGCCGCCGAGGCGGGCGAGGGCGTAGCGGAGAGCGCCGGCGCCGCGGGGACGCCGGCCGTCACGGAACGGCGCTGGACGCCCGGCCAGGACGTCCGGCACTCCGAGTACGGCGCCGGCTGGGTCCAGGGCAGCGGGGTCGGCCGGGTCACCGTGCGCTTCGAGGAACCGAAGTCGGTGCTGCCGGGACGGGTGCGGACCTTCGCGGTGACCGACCCCGATCTCGAGCCCTCGGAGCCGCTGCCGCTGGTGTCATCCGGGGACGGATGAGGAGGACGGGTGACGGGGATGGCGCAGGCGGAACGGTCAGCTGTCGCCGGCGAGCTTGCCGAAGTCGCGGTCGGGCGGCGGCTCGTCCCCCGGTCCAGGGAAGGCTCCCGGGCCGCTCATCCCGTAGTGGTGGTAGAGCTGCAGTTCCTGCTCAGGGGAGAGGTGACGGCCCACCCCGAAGTCCGGGGCGTCCTTGATCAGTGCCTTGTCGAACGGGACGCGCAGCCCGTCCTCGCCGAACTCGCTGGGCTCCAGGGGAACGAAGGCGTCACGACTGAACAGGCCGGTGCGCACCGCGGCCCACTCGGGCTCCCCGGTGGCGTCGTCGAGGTACACCTCGTCGACGGTTCCGATCTTCATTCCGTTGCGGTCGAAGGCCCTGCGCCCGATCAGGCTCCGCGGATCGATACCGGTCTGCACGGTCCCTCCAACTGGTCGCGATTACTCCTATTTAGGCACGAAAGGTGTCCGCTGTCACATGACCGTTCAACCAACCCCGCTGGTAGGCTGACAGCGGCTGGCGACCCCATGCGGGAGAGTCCTGGCGGTGCGACGCACCGGCCGCCGGGCGCCGAAGGAGCAAACCCTCCCCGGAATCTCTCAGGCATCCGTACCGCATGGGTGAGGTCACTCTGGAAAGCAGGAAGGGCAGTCCGTCCGTGGCGGCCCGTTCCTCACCGACGGTGAAAGCCGTTCCGCGCGCGGGACGGTGAAACTCTCAGGTGCAGATGACAGAGGGGGAGGCCGTGTCGCGCCAGACCAGGAGGCCTCCGCAGATGACCGCCCACCGCATCCCTCTCACCGAGCTGGAGCGCGGCATCCCGTTCGAGCAGCGCCATATCGGACCCGACGCCGCCGCGCAGGCCAAGATGCTCGCGCAGGTCGGCTACGGTTCGCTGGACGAGCTCACCGCCGCAGCCGTACCGGACACCATCAAGAGCGCCGGGGCCCTGGGCCTGCCGGCCGCCCGCACGGAGCCCGAGGTGCTGTCCGAGCTGCGCGCGCTCGCGGACCGCAACCAGGTGCTGCGGCCCATGATCGGCCTGGGATACCACGGCACCTTCACCCCGCCGGTCATCCTGCGCAACGTCATGGAGAACCCCGCCTGGTACACGGCGTACACCCCGTACCAGCCGGAGATCTCCCAGGGCCGCCTGGAGGCGCTGCTCAACTTCCAGACGGTCGTCGCGGACCTGACCGGTCTGCCCACCTCCGGCGCCTCGCTGCTTGACGAGGGCACCGCGGCCGCCGAGGCGATGGCGCTGGCCCGCCGGGTCGGCAAGGTGAAGCAGGGCGTCTTCCTGATCGACGCCGAGACCTTCCCGCAGACCGTCGCCGTGATCGAGACCCGCGCCGAGCCCACCGGTGTCGAGGTGGTCGTCGCCGACCTGACCGACGGCATCCCCGCGGAGATCGCCGAGCGCGGTGTCTTCGGCGTGCTGCTGCAGTACCCGGGCGCCTCCGGTGCCGTGCGCGACCTGAAGCCCGTCATCGACCAGGCCCACGAGCTGGGGGCGATCGTCACCGTCGCCGCCGACCTGCTCGCCCTGACGCTGCTCACCTCCCCGGGCGAGCTCGGCGCCGACATCGCGGTCGGCACCACCCAGCGCTTCGGCGTGCCGATGGGCTTCGGCGGCCCGCACGCCGGCTACATGGCCGTCCGCGAGGCCCACGCCCGCAGCCTGCCCGGCCGTCTGGTCGGAGTCTCCGTCGACGCCGACGGGAACAAGGCCTACCGCCTGGCGCTGCAGACCCGTGAGCAGCACATCCGCCGCGAGAAGGCCACCAGCAACATCTGCACCGCCCAGGTGCTGCTCGCCGTCATGGCGGGCATGTACGCGGTCTACCACGGCCCGAGCGGACTGGCGCAGATCGCCCGCCGTACCCACCGCTACGCCGCCGTCCTCGCCTCCGGCCTGCGGGCCGGCGGCGTCGAGGTGACCACAGGCGCCTTCTTCGACACCGTCACCGCCCGCGTGCCGGGACGGGCCGCCGAGGTCGTGGCCGCGGCCCGCGAGGCCGGTGTCAACCTGCGCCAGGTCGACGGCGACCTGGTCGGCATCGCCTGTGACGAGACCACGGGCCGCGCCGACCTGGCCGCCGTCTGGGGCGCCTTCGGCGTCACCGGCGACCATGCCGACATCGAGCGCCTGGACGCCGTCACCGAGGACGCGCTGCCCGCCGGGCTGCTGCGCGACGAGGACTACCTGACCCACCCGGTCTTCCACCAGCACCGCTCGGAGACCGCGATGCTGCGCTACCTGCGCCGCCTCGCCGACCGCGACTACGCGCTGGACCGCGGCATGATCCCGCTCGGCTCCTGCACCATGAAGCTGAACGCGACCACCGAGATGGAGCCGGTCACCTGGCCGGAGTTCGGCGCGCTGCACCCCTTCGCCCCCGCCGAGCAGGCGGAGGGCTACCTCACGCTCATCCGTGAGCTGGAGGAGCGCCTCGCCGAGGTCACCGGCTACGACAAGGTCAGCCTGCAGCCCAACGCAGGCTCGCAGGGCGAACTGGCCGGTCTGCTCGCCGTCCGCGCGTACCACCGCGCCAACGGCAACCCCCAGCGCACCGTCTGCCTCATCCCCTCCTCGGCGCACGGCACCAACGCCGCGAGTGCCGTGATGGCCGGCATGAAGGTCGTTGTCGTCAAGACCGCCGGTGACGGCGAGGTCGACGTCGAGGACCTGCGGGCCAAGATCGAGCAGCACCGCGACGAACTCGCCGTGCTCATGGTCACCTACCCGTCCACGCACGGTGTCTTCGAGGAGCACATCGGCGACATCTGCGCGACCGTCCACGACGCGGGCGGTCAGGTCTACGTCGACGGCGCCAACCTCAACGCCCTGGTGGGCCTGGCCAAGCCCGGTCACTTCGGCGGCGACGTGTCGCACCTGAACCTGCACAAGACCTTCTGCATCCCGCACGGCGGCGGCGGCCCCGGCGTGGGCCCGGTCGCGGTGCGCGCTCACCTCGCGCCGTACCTTCCGAACCACCCGCTGCAGCCCGCGGCCGGTCCGGAGACCGGCGTCGGCCCGATCTCCGCCGCTCCGTGGGGCTCGGCCGGCATCCTGCCGATCTCCTGGGCGTACGTGCGCCTGATGGGCGGCGAGGGCCTGAAGCGCGCAACGCAGGTCGCGGTGCTCGGTGCCAACTACATCGCCAAGCGCCTGGAGCCGCACTACCCGGTGCTCTACACCGGCCCCGGCGGGCTGGTCGCGCACGAGTGCATCATCGACCTGCGCGAGCTGACCAAGGAGACGGGCGTGACCGTCGACGACGTCGCCAAGCGCCTGATCGACTACGGCTTCCACGCGCCGACGATGTCGTTCCCGGTCGCCGGGACGCTGATGATCGAGCCGACGGAGAGCGAGAACCTCGCGGAGCTGGACCGCTTCTGCGACACGATGATCGCCATCCGCGCGGAGATCGAGCGGGTCGGCTCGGGGGCGTGGCCCAAGGACGACAACCCGCTGCGCAACGCCCCGCACACCGCGGCTGCGCTGGGCGGGGAGTGGGACCACTCCTACACGCGCGAAGAGGCGGTCTTCCCGGCGGGCGTGACGGCCGCGGACAAGTACTGGCCGCCGGTGCGCCGCATCGACGGGGCCTTCGGCGACCGCAACCTGGTCTGCTCCTGCCCGCCGCTGGACGCGTACGACGCGTAATCCCGGCTGAGGCCCGGAAGACGGGCCGGAGATTCACCAAGGGTCGGCCCCGCTGTTCGTCAGCGGGGTCGGCCCCTTTTCGCGCCGGACTCGCGGGTCATGCGGCGGTGACGACGTGCTCGCTGCCGAGCGGGCGGTGCGGGGCGATGATCTGTCCGTCGGGGAGCAGTTCACCGGTGTCCTCGAAGAGCAGGACGCCGTTGCACAGCAGACTCCAGCCCTGCTCGGGGTGGCTGGCGACGATGTGCGCGGCCTCCCGGTCGGAGTTGGCGGCGGACGGGCAATGCGGCTGGTGCGGGCACATGGACGATGTCTTTCGCTGCGAGTGGTGTGACGTACGGCTTGATTGGGTAGGAACCTCAGTCATGGCCGTCCCCCGTTCAGTCGGTCGGTCCCAGTGTTGCTCTACTGACGGATTTCCGCAGGGATTTCGCGCGAGCAGCCCTCGATAGTTGGTGACGCTTTCACTCTGGCGGGCGGTTGCCCGGACAATGCAACGCCTCCGTGACCGGTCGGTCACGGAGGCGTTCGAGCGCCGCCCCAGAAGGCAACCGTCAAGCGGTGGTGCCGAGCAGGGGCGGGGGCGCCAGTCGCAGGGTGAGCATGGGCATCAGGTCGGAGAACCGGTGCAAACGGTGCGCCGCGATGCCGGGCGGGGCCGGCGCGAGGGGGATCAGCAGGTCCGTGGCGGCCGGTTGAGCCGTTCCGGCATCGGCGCCGATGTCACCGTGCAGCCACAGGGTCAGCATGTACAGCCCCGGCACCGAGAGCAGATGCGGCTGGTAGGGCGTGACCAAGGCGTCGGCCTGGAGCAGCGCGCGCTCCGTGGAGGCAAGGTACGGCCCTTCGCGGAAGTGCGAGAACGCCCATCCGTCCGGCGTGTGGATGGTCTCCCCGGCGGCGACCACCCGTCCCCGGCCCTCCGCCGACGGGATCCCCGCCTCGCTCCGCTCCCCGGAGTGGATGTGGAAGCGCCAGCCGGTCAGCCGCGCCCTCGGCAGCCCGTCGGGTCCGGCGATCACGGGGTCGAGCACGTGCAACGGCAGCGGGTGCTCGGCGACGAGCGGCCCCGCCGCGGAACGCAGAGAGGGTGTGCGGGCCTCGCGGACGGCGGTGGGCGAGCTGAGTGCGGCGAGAACGCTTCGCAGAGCGGGTGCGGGGGCTGGAGCTACCTGCAGCGGCATGGTGGGCGGCCTCTCATGGGGAGACGCGGGGGTGCTCAATGGGGTGCGGACAGCGCTGTCAGCGATGAAACAGCAGGCCAGGGCAGGCCGAACACAAGGGGCGCCGGGGGGTGGCGGCGTTCGGAATCAGCGTGGGCATGCGGATCCCTTTCCCGTGGCCGGAGCGTCGCGGGCGCGCGGCGGATCGCGGAGGCTCTGCCTGTGAACAGAGGATATACGAGGTGTGTTCGCGCAGTGTTTCGTCTAGCCGTCAGCGATATTAACCGCAAGGCCGATCCAGGTCACCCTGAACGGCCGAATGGTCCGCATTAGGACTGTCTCCCGGTCCGGTGGGCTGGGCATTTCCCGTCGTCACGGATGGCTGAATCTCGCCGACGTTTTTCACGAGGGGCCCGCGGATGGCACGTGAATTATGTTCCATGCCATCGGAATGTGCCGGAAGACGGTGCTCCCGCCAGCTTACCGGGTCGTGTGCGTCACAGGGGGCGTTATCGATCTCAACCCTGGGCATGATGTGATCACGGCCCACGCGAGGAGGAACCTTCGATGGGGGAAAAGGTCGCAGCCACGGGGTTCGACCTCTCCGACCGCCAGCGCTACCGCAGGAAGCTCAAGCAGTGCCTGCTGGGGCTGGAGCGGCTTCTGGAGGAGAAGCGGTTCGACCGTCCCCGAAATCTCATGGGGCTGGAGATCGAACTCAATCTCACGGACCGCGACGGCCTGCCGCGCATGATGAACGAGGAGGTGCTGGAGCGCATCGCGAGCCATGATTTCCAGACCGAGCTCGCGCAGTTCAACATCGAAGTGAACATCGCTCCGCACCGGCTTTCCGGGCGTGTGCTGGACCGCCTCGCCGAAGAGTTGCGCATGGCACTGGGATATGCCGACAGAAAAGCCCGGGAGGTCGGCGCCCAGATCGTGATGGTGGGAATCCTGCCCACCCTCGGAGCGCAGGACCTGGTGGGCGCCAACCTTTCCCGGGCCGACCGCTACACCCTGCTCAACGACCGCATCCTTGCCGCCCGGGGCGAGGACATCACGCTCGACATCGCCGGCGTGGAACGTCTGACGAGCACCTCCGGCTCCATCGCGCCCGAAGCCGCGTGCACCTCGATGCAGATGCATCTGCAGGTGACCCCGGCCCGCTTCGCCGCCGTCTGGAACGCCGCGCAGGTGGTCGCCGGGCCGCAGGTCGCGCTCGGCGCCAACTCGCCCTTCCTGTTCGGCCGGGAGCTGTGGCGGGAGACCCGCCCGACGCTCTTCCAGCAGGCGACGGACACCCGTCCCGAGGAGCACCGGGCCCAGGGGGTGCGGCCCTTGACCTGGTTCGGCGAGCGCTGGATCGACTCCGCCTACGACCTGTTCGCCGAGAACGTGCGCTACTTCCCCTCGCTGCTGCCGATCTGCGAGGACGAGGACCCGCTGCACGTCCTGGACGAGGGCGGGGTGCCGCAGCTGAAGGAACTCACCCTGCACAACGGCACGATCTACCGCTGGAACCGCCCGGTCTACGCGGTCGTCGACGGCGTCCCGCATCTGCGGGTCGAGAACCGTGTGATGCCGGCCGGTCCCACCGTCGCCGACGTCGTGGCCAACACGGCCTTCTACTACGGCCTGGTGCGGGCTCTGGCGGAGGCCCCGCGCCCGGTCTGGACGCGTCTGCCGTTCGCCGCGGCGGCGTCCAACTTCGACGAGGCCTGCCGCCACGGCATCGAGGCCGTGCTGCGCTGGCCCAGGTCTTCGCGCGGCAGCGGGACGATCGAGGTGCCCGTCGTCGAGCTCGTGCTGGAGGAACTGCTGCCGATGGCCGCCGCCGGGCTGGACGGCTGGGGCATCGACCCGGTGGACCGGGACCGTTATCTCGGGATCATCGAGGGCCGCTGCCGCCGGCGTACCAACGGTGCCGAGTGGCAGGCCGCCGTCTTCCACCGGGAGCTGGACCGCGGACTGGACCGGCAGCGCGCGCTGGCCGCGATGACCGTGCGCTACTGCGAGCTGATGCAGGACGGGGCGCCCGTCCACGAGTGGCCTGTGGAGCCCTGAGCCGGGACCCGCTCACGCCGTCCGCCGGGCCGATGAGGCAGGATGGCGCGGGTGGATGCCTCTGTGGACGGCAGGACGATCGACGAGGGCGGCGCCGGGAACGGCGGCGCCGGCGGACTGGAGCGGCGCACGCTGCGCAGCGAGACCTTGCTGGTGCTCGCGCTGTCGCTCGGTGCCAGCGCGCTCTCGGCGCTCATCAGCTTCATCGGCTCCGTCACCAAACCCGGCGGGCTGAAGGACCAGGCCGCGACCCTGGTGGGCACGCAGGCTCCGGGGCGCCCGTGGCTTGACCTGTCGTGGCAGTTGTTCGGGATCGCCACCGCGCTGGTCCCGGTGGCGCTCGTCGCCCACCTGCTGGCGCGGGAGGGCACGGGCATGCCGGTGATCGGGTTCGACCTGCGGCGGCCGCGCTCCGATGTGCTGCGCGGGGCGGTGGTCGCCGCCGTCATCGGTGGCACGGGGCTGCTGTTCTACCTGGGGGCCCGGGCCTCCGGGGCCAATCTGACCGTCGTGCCGGAGTCCCTGCCGGACGTGTGGTGGAAGATCCCGGTCCTCATCGCCTCCGCGATCCAGAACGCCGTACTCGAAGAAGTGATCGTCGTCGGCTATCTGCTGCGCCGGCTCGGCCAGTTGGGCTGGACGCCGATGGGGGCGCTGGTCGCGAGCAGCGTGCTGCGCGGCTCGTACCACCTGTACCAGGGCATCGGCGGACTGCTCGGCAACATGGCGATGGGCGTCGTCTTCGTGCTGCTCTACCGCCGTTGGGGGCGGGTGGGCCCGCTGGTGGCGGCCCACTCGCTCATCGACATCGTGGCCTTCGTCGGGTACGCGCTGCTGGCGGGCAAGGTCGGATGGCTGCCCACCGCGTGAGCGCGCGGAGGGTCAGGGGTGGGCGTGCAGTTCGCCCTCGACCACCGTCACCGCCCGGCCGGTGAGCAGGACGCGGTCCCCGCGCAGCGCCGTCCGCACCAGGCCGCCGCGAGCGGAGGCCTGGAACCCGGTCAGCTCGTCGCGGCCCAGCCGCGCCCCCCAGAACGGGGCGAGAGCGGTGTGCGCGCTGCCCGTCACCGGGTCCTCGGGAATGCCGAGGACGGGGAAGAAGCACCGCGAGACGAAGTCGTAGCCCTCCGCGGCGGGCGACTCGGCCGGCGCCGTGACGATCAGGCCCCGCCTCGACGGCAGTGCGGCCACCTTCGCCAGGTCGGGGGCGAGCGCTCGTACGGTCTTCTCGTCGGCCACCTCGACCAGCAGATCGCCCACGTCCTCACCGGTCCCGTGGGCCGACAGCACGTCGGCGCCGATCGCCGGGGCGACGCCGGGGGGCACCTCGATCGCTGTCAGCGGCGCGGTCGGGAAGTCCATCGTGATCGTGCCGTCCGCGCCCGTGCCGGTCGTCAGCACCCCGCACCGGGCGCTGAACCGCACGGTGCCGGTGGCTGCGCCACTGGCGTGCAGGGCGTGGGCCGTCGCCAGGGTGGCGTGCCCGCACATGTTCACCTCCGCCGCCGGGGTGAACCAGCGGAGCGCCCAGTCGGAGTCGGGGGCGTCGGGTGTGGGGTGCGCGAAGGCGGTCTCGGAGAGGTTGAGCTCCGCGGCGACGGACTGGAGCCACTCGTCCGCCGGGAAGGCGTCCGCGTGGGGCAGCAGCAGCACGCCGGCGGGATTGCCCGCGAAGGGGCGGTCGGTGAAGGCGTCGACGATTTGGATCCGCATGAGGATGAGCGTAGGCGGGGTGTGAAGCCGCACGACAGGGCCAATCCGGCGGCCGTGGCTCCGGCCGGAAAGTCCACAGATTGAGGCAGGGATGTTCCGCGCGAACCGGGGTAGCCGCCCGATAGGAACGGAATGTGGTGAATGAGGTGATTTAGATGACCGCACGGTCACGCAGCACTCCGGAACGGCGGGACAGACACCTCGGTGAGGCGCACGGACATCGGGCGAGTGCCCGCGGCGCACCGGAGCGGATGCCGCTCGCACCGTGCGGAACCGGGCGTCGTGCCATCGACCAACGGAGGGCATCATGATCGTACTTGGCGTCATCCTGCTGATCATCGGGTTCCTGGCGAGCATCTCGATCCTGTGGACCATCGGGATCATTCTCGTGGTCATCGGGCTCGTGCTCTGGGTGCTGGGCGCGATGGGGCATGCCATCGGTGGCCGTCGCCACTACTACTAGGCGACCCGGGAAGAGACGCGAACGGCGCGCCAGGAGCGCGCCGTTCGGCCTGGCCGCCGCTCAGGCCCTCCGGGCGGTCCGGCGAACTCGTCGGCCGGTCGGGGACTTGACGACCTCACGCCGGAGCGGCGCGACTAGGCGCAGGACGGGCAGAGTCCGCGGTAGGTGACCTCGACGTGGGAGACGGTGAAGCCGAACCGTTCCTCCGCGGGGAGGTCGGTCAGCGGGTCGCCGGCCGGGTGGACGTCGCGGACGGTGCCGCAGGCGGAGCACACCAGATGCTGGTGCGGGCGGTGCGCGTTGGGGTCGTAGCGCTTGGCGCGGCCGTCCGTCGCGACCTCTATGACCTCGCCGAGGGAGACCAGTTCACCCAGCGTGTTGTAGACGGTCGCCCGGGAGATCTCGGGCAGCCGCACGGCCGCGCGGGCGTGCACCTCGTCGGCCGTGAGGTGCACATGGTCGCCGTCGAGGACCTCCGCAACGACACGCCGCTGGGAAGTCATCCGCCAGCCGCGCCCTCGCAGTCGCTCCAGCAGGTCACTCATGTCGGTTCACCTATTCAGGTTCGGTGGGATACCCGAAATTTACCAGTGGACGTCCCGGTGCCGATGCGATCGGGGCTCGGGGGTTGGCACGCTTCTTGACTTGGATTGCGTCCATCGTAGGATCGGTTCCGGCAATAGCCAAGGGACAGGAAGCCCCCGGGTACGGCAGGAGACTAGGGACGTGACGGGATCACCGCCGGCGCTCTGCGCGGTGCCGGCCCGGCCGTGCCCGACGGCGATGGCCGTCCGCGTCGCGTCGTTCGGAACGCTCCGGGGCGGTGGCCTTTCCGGCACCGGGGCGGCCTTTGCCGTCCTGCCGAGCCGTGGCTGAGTCGTTCGCCGCGTTCACCGCGGCGCGTCCCGTGCGCCGCGCCGGACGCGCCCCGCTCCGCCGCCGGCCCCCATCGTGCCACCGGCGAGACCCCCTGCCCCCGCTGTCCTGCCGCCCGCAGTGCCTGAGCACCGTGATCCGCCTGGTCCGGAAGGATTCGCATGTCTGAGAACCATGACGCAATCGTCGTAGACGCCAAGACGGAGGGCGGGGGTGGCTGCCCGGTCGCCCACGGGCGCGCTCCGCACCCGACGCAGGGCGGCGGCAACCGCCAGTGGTGGCCGGAGCGGCTCAACCTGAAGATCCTCGCCAAGAACCCCGCCGTGGCCAACCCCCTCGGCGGCGACTTCGACTACGCCGCGGCGTTCGGGAGCCTGGACCTCCCCGCGGTGAAGCGCGACATCGCCGAGGTCCTGACGACCTCGCAGGACTGGTGGCCGGCGGACTTCGGCCACTACGGCCCGTTCATCATCCGCATGGCGTGGCACAGCGCGGGCACCTACCGCATCAGCGACGGCCGCGGCGGCGCCGGGGCCGGGCAGCAGCGCTTCGCGCCCCTCAACAGCTGGCCGGACAACGGCAACCTCGACAAGGCCCGCCGTCTGCTGTGGCCGGTGAAGAAGAAGTACGGCCAGAACCTCTCGTGGGCCGACCTCATGATCCTCGCGGGCAACGTCGCCCTGGAGTCGATGGGCTTCGAGACCTTCGGTTTCGCCGGTGGCCGCGCGGACGTCTGGGAGCCCGACGAGGACGTCTACTGGGGTCCCGAGACCACGTGGCTCGGCGACGAGCGCTACACCGGTGACCGGGAGCTGGAGAGCCCCCTCGGCGCCGTCCAGATGGGCCTCATCTACGTCAACCCCGAGGGCCCCAACGGCAACCCGGACCCGATCGCCGCGGCCCGCGACATCCGTGAGACGTTCCGCCGGATGGCCATGAACGACGAGGAGACGGTCGCCCTGATCGCGGGCGGTCACACCTTCGGCAAGACGCACGGCGCGGGCCCGGCGGAGAGCGTCGGCGCCGACCCGGAGGCCGCGCCGCTGGAGCAGCAGGGCTTCGGCTGGAAGAACAGCTTCGGCACCGGCAAGGGCGGTGACGCCATCACCAGTGGTCTGGAGGGCATCTGGACCAACACCCCGATCACGTGGGACAACAGCTTCTTCGAGATCCTCTTCGGTTACGAGTGGGAGCTGTTCCAGAGCCCCGCCGGCGCCAACCAGTGGCGGCCGAAGGACGGGGCGGGCGTCGGCACCGTCCCCGACGCCCACGACGCGTCGAAGACCCACGCCCCGACGATGCTGACGACGGACCTGTCGCTGCGCGTCGACCCGGCCTACGAGCAGATCTCGCGGCGCTTCCTGGAGAACCCCGCCGAGTTCGCGGACGCCTTCGCCCGCGCGTGGTTCAAGCTGACGCACCGCGACATGGGCCCGGTCGTCCGCTACCTCGGCCCCGAGGTCCCCAGCGAGACGCTGCTGTGGCAGGACCCGCTGCCCGCCGTGACCCACGGGCTCGTCGACGCCGGTGACATCGCCGGCCTCAAGGACCTGATCGTCGCCTCGGGCCTGTCGGTCTCCCAGCTCGTGTCGACCGCGTGGGCCTCGGCCTCGTCCTTCCGCGGCAGCGACAAGCGCGGCGGCGCCAACGGCGCGCGCATCCGCCTGCAGCCGCAGATCGGCTGGGAGGTCAACGAGCCGGACGAGCTGGCGACGGTGCTGCGCACCCTGGAGGGCGTGCAGCAGTCCTTCAACGCCGGCCGGACCGACGGCAAGGAGATCTCCTTCGCCGACCTGGTCGTCCTCGCGGGCGGCGTGGGCGTCGAGCAGGCCGCCAAGGAGGCGGGCTTCGCCGTCGAGGTCCCCTTCACGCCGGGCCGCGCGGACGCCACGCAGGAGCAGACCGACACGGAGTCCTTCGCCGCGCTGGAGCCGAAGGCCGACGGGTTCCGCAACTACCTCGGCAAGGGCAACCGGCTGCCGGCCGAGTACCTGCTGATCGACCGGGCCAACCTGCTGACCCTGAGCGCCCCCGAGCTGACCGTCCTCGTCGGCGGCCTGCGCGTCCTGGGCGCCAACTACCAGCAGTCGTCCCTCGGTGTCCTCACCACCACCCCCGGCTCGCTGACCAACGACTTCTTCGTCAACCTGCTCGACATGGGCACGGTGTGGAAGGCGACGTCGGAGGACGCGAACACCTTCGAGGGCCGCGACACCGCCACGGGCGAGGTCAAGTGGACCGGCACCCGCGCCGACCTGGTCTTCGGGTCGAACTCCGAACTGCGCGCGGTCGCGGAGGTCTACGCGAGCGACGACGCGAAGGAGAAGTTCGTCGGCGACTTCGTCGCGGCGTGGACCAAGGTCATGGACCTCGACCGGTTCGACCTCGTCTGACCGTCCGACCGTCTGACCGTCCGACCGTTCGGCGGGCTGACCGTCCGATCGCTTGGCGTCCCGGCGTCCGGGCCGGCACCACAGGCCCGCCCCGAGGGCGGCGGGGGTTGCGCGCGGGCCGCC
>NZ_JBHXSO010000085.1:0-22067 GCF_042714775.1 Streptomyces sp. NPDC058691
CCGCTGGGGTGTCCGCCGCCTCCGTCGTGCGTGCGCGTCCGCGCCGGGACTCAGTGGAAGGAGTCGCCGCAGGCGCAGGAGCCGGTCGCGTTCGGGTTGTCGATCGTGAAGCCCTGCTTCTCGATGGTGTCGACGAAGTCGATCGAGGCGCCGCCGAGGTACGGGGCGCTCATGCGGTCGGTGACGACCTTGACGCCGCCGAAGTCCTTCACGACGTCGCCGTCGAGCGAACGCTCGTCGAAGAAGAGCTGGTAGCGAAGGCCGGAGCAGCCGCCCGGCTGGACGGCGACGCGCAGCGCGAGGTCTTCGCGGCCCTCCTGCTCGAGCAGGCTCTTGACCTTGGAGGCCGCCGCTTCGGACAGGAGAATGCCCTCGCTCTGGCTGGTCTCGTCCTGAACCGTCATCTGATCACTCCCGGGTTGTACGGACTGCTGCCACGACGGTCAACCGGTGGCTTCCCGGATTCATTCCTCCGGGTCCGACCGTCTTTCGCGTCCTCCATGCTCGCACACCGAGGCTGCTCCGGGTAATGCGTCACACTGACGCGATGCCCATCGTCATCCTGACGCGAACGGGTTATGATAGATAGCGTCAAATAGACGAAAAGGTTGAGCCGCAGTTCCGCAGAGAAAGGGCTCCGGGCCCGTGACCACCACCACCGAACCGCTGGACGTCCAGCCGACCCCGCTCGCGCTGCTTCTCCTGGGCCGCGAGTCCGACCCCCGCAGCGAGCGCGGTGTGGACTGTCCCGGCGACCTGCCTGCCGCCTCCGACCCGGACCTGGTGGAACGGGCCCGCGCCGCCAAGGAGAAGCTCGGCGACAAGGTCTTCGTCCTGGGCCACCACTACCAGCGCGACGAGGTCATCCAGTTCGCCGACGTCACCGGCGACTCCTTCAAGCTGGCGCGGGACGCCGCCGCGCGGCCCGAGGCCGAGTACATCGTCTTCTGCGGTGTGCACTTCATGGCCGAGTCCGCGGACATCCTGACCTCCGACGACCAGGCGGTGATCCTCCCCGACCTGGCCGCCGGCTGCTCGATGGCCGACATGGCCACCGCCGAGCAGGTCGCCGAGTGCTGGGACGTGCTCACCGAGGCCGGCGTCGCCGACGTCACCGTGCCCGTCTCGTACATGAACTCCTCCGCCGACATCAAGGCGTTCACCGGCCGGCACGGCGGCACGATCTGCACCTCCAGCAACGCCAAGCGGGCCCTGGAGTGGGCCTTCGAGCAGGGCGAGGGCCGGGAGAACAAGGTGCTCTTCCTCCCCGACCAGCACCTCGGCCGCAACACCGCCGTCCGCGACATGGGCTTCTCCCTGGAGGACTGCGTCGTCTACAACCCGCACAAGCCCAACGGCGGGCTGACCATGGAGCAGTTGCGCGACGCCAGGATGATCCTGTGGCGCGGCCACTGCTCGGTGCACGGCCGCTTCTCGCTGGAGTCGGTCGAGGACGTCCGCGCCCGCATCCCCGGTGTGAACGTCCTGGTGCACCCCGAGTGCAAGCACGAGGTCGTGGCGGCGGCCGACCAGGTCGGCTCGACCGAGTACATCATCAAGGCGCTGGAGGCGGCTCCGGCCGGCTCGTCCTGGGCGATCGGCACCGAGCTCAACCTCGTGCGCCGGCTGGCCAAGGCGCACCCGGACAAGCAGATCGTCTTCCTCGACAAGACCGTCTGCTTCTGCTCGACGATGAACCGGATCGATCTGCCGCACCTGGTGTGGACCCTGGAGTCGCTCGCCGACGGCAAGGTCGTCAACCGCATCCAAGTCGACAAGGAGACCGAGCACTTCGCCAAGCTGGCACTGGAGCGAATGCTCGCACTTCCGTAGGGGGCAGGATGGGCGCATGATCCTGCGCCCCTTACGCGACACCGATGAGGACGCCGACGCGATAGCGGTCGTGGCAGCCGCCGCCTTCGGCGCCAGGGACGCACTGCCCGGTGGCGGCCCGTCCGGGGACGTATCCCCCGAGCGGGCCGCCATGCTGCGACGGCGCAACCGGCACCTCGCGCGGACCGACCCCGGCGGCTGCTGGCTGGCCGTCGACGAGACCTCCGGCATGCCGCTCGGGGTCGTCATGTCGACCCGGCGCGAGGGGACCTGGGGGCTGTCGCTCTTCGCCGTGCTGCCCTCCGCGCAGGGACACGGTGTCGGGCGTGAACTGCTCGCCGCCGCCCTGGCCTACGGGCGCGGCTGCCTGCGCGGCATCATCTGCGGCTCCCCGGACCCTCGGGCGGCGGCGACCTACCGCCGGGCGGGCTTCACGCTGCACCCGGCGATGCGGCTGGCGGGGACCGTCCGCAAGGGCGACCTCCCGGCGCCGGACGGCGCGGTGCACGAGGGCTCGGCCAAGCACCGCGATCTGATGGACTCCGTCGACCGCCGCACCCGGGGCGGGGCACACGGCCCCGACCACGACCAACTGCTCACCGAGAGCGGCCTGCTGGTCGTCGACGACCTCGCCGGGAGCGGCTACTGCTACGTCGGCAGGGAGGGCCGCGTACACCTGCTGGCCGCGACCTCGCGCCGGCTGGCCTCCCGGCTGCTCACCGCCGCGCTGCTGAGCCTCCCCGATGGCACCACGGCGCGGGTCGCCCATCTGACGTCGGAACAGCAGTGGGCGGTGGATGTCGGGTTGACCGCCGGGCTGGAGCTGAGCACGTCCGGGTACGTGTGCCTGCGCGGGATGCGGCCGCCGGAGCCCTACATCCCGTCGGGATTCTTCCTGTGAGAGCCGCATCGACACCGACAGGCGGAGGGGTCAGGGGCGTTCGCCCCTGGCCCCTCCGTCGTCCTGCCCGGCTCGCGGGTGTCAGACCTTGGCCAGCTCGGGCTTCTGCCCGGCCTCGCCGGCGTCGGAACCGCCCGCCTTCGCGGCCCGCTTGAGCGCCTTGCGCTTGGCCCGCCGCTCCTTGCGGAGCTCGACCATCGTGTAGAGGGTCGGCACGAGCAGCAGCGTGAGCAGGGTCGACGTCAGCAGACCGCCGATGACGACCACGGCGAGCGGCTGGGCGATGAAGCCGCCCTCGCCGGTGACCCCGAGGGCCATCGGCAGCAGCGCGAAGATGGTCGCCAGCGCGGTCATCAGGATCGGCCGCAGACGGTGCCTGCCACCCTCGATGACCGCCTCCACCACGCCGTGGCCCTGCGCGCGGTACTGGTTGATGAGGTCCATCAGCACGATCGCGTTGGTCACCACGACGCCGATGAGCATCAGCATGCCGATCAGCGCCGGCACGCCCAGGGGGGTACCGGTGATGAGCAGCAGCCCGATGGCGCCGGTCGAGGCGAACGGGATGGACACCAGCAGCACCAGCGGCTGGACCAGGCTGCGGAAGGTGCCGACCAGCAGCATGAAGACGATGGCGACGGCGGCCAGCATCGCCAGCGCGAGCCCTCCGAAGGCGTCGCCCTGGTCCGAGGAGACACCGCCGATCTCGGCGGTCGCCCCCTTGGGGAGGTCGAGCGACTTGATCTTGTTCTGCAGGGCGGTGCTGACGGCGCCGGTGTTGTCGGCGGTCGGCGTCGCCGTGATCGTCGCCGCGCGCGCGCCGTCGATCCGGGTCTTCTGGACCGGCCCGGGGGCCTCCACGACGTCGGCGACCTTGCCCAGCTTCACCGGGCCCGCGGGGGTGGCGATGGTGAGCGCCTTGAGCCCGGCGAGGGTCGTGGCGTCCTGTTCGGACGTGACCCGCACATCGCGCTCGGTGTCGTCCAGGACCGCCTTGCCGACGGTCGTGCCGCGTACGGCCTGGGTGACGGCGGCGCCGATCGTGGTGTCGTTGAGGCCATACTTCGCGGCCTCGGCCTGCTTGGCGTGGACCTCGATACGGGGCACGGACTGCGCGAGGTCGCTGGTGACGTCGGTGACGTCGTCCAGCCCGGCCACGGCGTCGCGGACCTGGTCGGCGGCCTTGGCGAGGGTGTCGCCGTCGGCGGCCTTCACCACGACCGACAGGTTCTGGCTGCCGAAGCCGCCGCCCGCGGAGACCGAGGTCGTGCCGACACCGTCGAGCGTCTTCAGGCCGGAGCGGATCTTGTCCAGGGCGGCGGTGGTGTCTCCGGCGTCCTTCAGACGGACCTGGAAGCTGGCCTGGTTGGCGCCGGTGCCGCCGCCGAAGGCCGCCAGGAAGCCGGAGGAACCGACGGTGACCTGGTAGTCCTTGACCTCGTCGATGCTCCCCAGCAGCTTCTCGACCTTGCCGGCCGCGGCGTCGGAGGTCTTCAGGCTGGTGCCCGGAGCGAGCTCCTGCTTGACCGTCAGGGTGTCCTGGTCGCCCTGGTCGAAGAAGTTGGTCTTCAGCATCGGGACCAGGCCGAAGGTGCACAGCAGCACCGCCACCGCAATCACGACACTGGTGATGCGACGGCGCGTGGCGAAGCGCAGCACCGGGACGTACAGCCGCTGCAGGAGGCTGCCGGCCTCCTTCGCCTCGGCCGCGCGGCGGATCTCGTCCGGGTCCACCGTGCCGGCGTCGGCCGGAGGCTTGAGGAACCAGTACGAGAACACCGGCACGACCGTCAGCGACACCAGCAGCGAGGAGAGCAGCGCCGCCGCCACGGTCAGCGAGAAGGAGCCGAACAGCGCACCGACCAGGCCGCCGACCAGGCCGATCGGCAGGAAGACGGCGACCGTGGTGAGCGTGGACGCGGTGACCGCGCCGGAGACCTCACGCACGGCGGTGATGATCGCCGAGTGCTTCTCCTCGCCGTAGGCGAGGTGCCGCTTGATGTTCTCCAGCACCACGATGGAGTCGTCGACGACACGGCCGATGGCGATCGTCAGCGCGCCCAGCGTGAGGACGTTGAGGGACAGGTCGCGGGTCCACAGCACGATCAGCGTCAGCACGACCGACAGCGGGATCGACAGGGCGGTCACCAGCGTCGAGCGCAGCGACGCCAGGAAGACCAGGATGACGAGGACCGCGAACAGCAGGCCGAGCAGGCCCTCGGTGGTCAGGCCGTGGATCGACTTGGAGACTGCCGGACCCTGGTCGCTGACGACGGTGAGCTTGGCGCCCTGACCGAGGTCCCGCTCCATGTCCGCCAGCTTGTCCTTGACCGCCGAGGAGACCGCGACGGCGCTGCCGTCCTGGGTCATCGTGACGGCGATGCCGAGGCTCGGCTTGCCGTCGGTGCGCGTGATGGAGTCCGTGGCGTCCGGCTTCTCGACGACCGTGGCGATGTCACCGAGCCGTACGGGCTTGGCGGCGCCCGGGATGCGCAGGTCCTTGATCTCGTCCAGCGAGGCGTACTCGCCGCCGACCTGGACGGTACGGCTCTTGCCGTTCTCGTCGAAGGAGCCCGCGGGCACCGGGTGGCCGCCGGCCTGCAGCGTCTGCACCACGGCGGCGGCGCCGATCCCGGCCCTGGCCAGCTTCGCGTCGTCCGGCGTCACCGTGACGACCTGGTCCTGGACACCGGTGACGGTGACCTGGCCGACGCCGTCGATGTCCTGGAGGGCGGGGACCACGGAGCGGTCCAGGGCGTCGGACAGCGCCTGCTGGTCCAGGCCGGTGGAGGTGGCGGCGAGCACGACGGTCGGGATGTCGTCGGTGGAGCCGGCCACGACCTGCGGGTCCGCGGCCTCGGGCAGACGCGAGGAGACCCGGTTCACGGCCTGCTGGACGTTGGCGACCAGCTTGTCGCTGTCGTTGCCGTAGTCGAACTGGGCCATGATCACGGCCGAGCCCTCACTGGCCGTCGAGGTGATGCCGGTGATCCCGTCGACACCCTTGATGCCGTCCTCGATCGGCTCGACGACCTGCTTCTCGACCACGTCGGGCGAGGCACCCTGGAAGGTCGTGATCACCGAGACGATCGGCAGGTCGATGGAGGGCAGCAACTGCTGCTTGAGCGAAGGTATCGCGATGGCGCCGAATACGACGGCGACCACTGCCATGAGCGCGACCAGGGCGCGCTGGGCGAGGCTGATTCTGGACAGCCAGGACATCGTGGTGCGGTCTCTTCTCTGGGTCAGAGGATGCGGATTCAGATCACTGTCATCAGACCACCACAGCTTCTCGTGTCCGGCAGGGGGGTTTCCTCAACCCAAGGTCGTGGTGTAAAGCGGCCGCGTACTGCGGCTGCGGTACGGCGCCGGGCGTAGTCAGCGCCCGGCCGGGCGCACCAAGCCGGACTCGTACGCCGCCACGACCAGCTGCGCGCGGTCGCGGGCGCCCAGCTTGGCCATGGTGCGGTTCACATGGGTCTTGACGGTGAGCGGGCTCACGCCGAGGCGTTCGGCGATCTCGTCGTTCGGCAGGCCCATCGCGACCTCGATCAGCACCTCGCGCTCGCGGGCGGTGAGCGCGTCGAGCTCGGGGGCGGGGCGGGACGGTGTGCCGGCCTGGGCCAGGAACTGCCCGATCAGACTCTTCGTCGCGGACGGCGACAGCAGCGCGTCCCCGGCGGCGACGGTACGGATCGCGCCCAGCAGCTCGTCGGGCTCCGCGCCCTTGCCGAGGAACCCGGCGGCGCCGGCGCGCAAGGCCTGGGCCACGTACTCGTCGGCCTCGAAGGTGGTGAGGACCAGCACCGCCACTCCCACCAGGTCCTCGTCACCGGTGATCGCCCGGGTCGCGGCCAGGCCGTCCAT
This sequence comes from Streptomyces sp. NPDC058691, assembly GCF_042714775.1. Classification (NCBI taxonomy): domain Bacteria; kingdom Bacillati; phylum Actinomycetota; class Actinomycetes; order Kitasatosporales; family Streptomycetaceae; genus Streptomyces; species Streptomyces sp. NPDC058691. The sequence goes on from NZ_JBHXSO010000085.1 coordinate 6,602, forward strand.
GCCGGGCATCCGGATGTCCATCAGCACGACGTCGGCCCGCGTGCTGCGGGCCATCGTGATCGCCTCGGCGCCGTCGGAGGCCTCCCCGACGACCTCCATGTCCGGCTCGGACTCCACGAGGACGCGGAACGCGCCCCGCAGCAGCGCCTGGTCGTCCGCGAGCAGCACCCTGATCATGGGGGCATCCTCCCACCGCCCGCCCGGTGCCCCGCTCAAGCGGTCACCGCCAGCGGCAGCCGGGCGTGCACGCGGAATCCGCCCTCCGGGCAGGGACCGGCCTCGCAGGTGCCGCCGAGGGCCGCGGCGCGCTCGCGCATACCGATGAGGCCGTGGCCGCCGCCGGGCTCGGCGGGGGCGGGGACGGCGACGTCGAGGCGACCGCCGCGGTCCACGACGGTGACCTCCAGGGCGCCGCCGGCACGGGCGATCCGCACCTCGGCGCGCGCGCCCCGGCCGGCGTGCTTGTGGACGTTGGTCAGCGACTCCTGGATGAGCCGGTAGGCGGTCAGATCGACGGTCGCCGGGAGCACGCCCGCGCCGTCCTCGGCGATCTCGACCGCCAGCCCGGCGCGCCGGAAGCCCTCGACGAGCTGGTCCAGGACCCCCAGTCCCGGTGCGGGTTCCATGGGCGCGGCGGGATCTCCGGACTGGCGGAGCAGTCCCACGGTGGCGCGCAGCTCGTCCAGGGCGGAGCGGCTGGCCTCGCGGACGTGGGCGAGTGCCTGCTTGGCCTGGTCGGGCCGGGTGTCCATGACATGGGCGGCGACACCGGCCTGCACGTTGACCAGGGCGATGTGGTGGGCGACGACGTCGTGCAGCTCGCGGGCGATGCGCATGCGCTCCTCCGCGACGCGCCGTTTGGCCTCCTCCTCCCGGGTCCGTTCCGCGCGCTCGGCCCGCTCCTCGACGGCGACGATGTACGCGCGCCGGCTGCGGGTCGCCTCACCGGCCGCGGCGGCCATGCCGGACCAGGCGAACAGGGCGATGTTCTCGGCGGAGTACCAGGGCCGGGCCCCGAAGAGCATGGCGACCGCGGTCAGCACGAGGCACGAGGCGAGCCCGATGCGGAAGGTCGTGGCGCGGTCGGTGCGGGCGGAGGCGGAGTACAGCGCGACGATGACGGCCGCGGCCACCGGGCCCCGGCTGTCGCCGCTCGCGGTGAGCAGGTAGACGACGGTGACGACGCCGGTGAACACCAGCACGCCCAGCGGGCTGCGGCGGCGCAGCAGGAGAGCGGCGCAGGCCACGACGCTGAGCACGATGTCGGTGACCGAGACGTCGTACCGTTCCGCGTGCGGACCCATGAACATGTTGCCGAGGATGATCGCCAGGACCGCCGCCGCCAGTCCGGCGTCGAGGGCGACGGGGTGGGCCGTCGGCCACAGGCGGGCCCGGTCCCGCATGGAACGATGCTGCACGCTGCCCAACGGTACGGGCCCCGAGGGACGACTGTGCCCCGGTCCGGTACGGAACCGGGGCCGGGGCACGGTCGGGTGCGCTGGTCGTCGGGGAGCCCGACCGGATCAGCCGGGGATCAGGCCGTCGTCGCGGAGCATGGCCCGGACTTCCTCCAAAGTGGCGTCCGAGCCCGGCAGGATCAGCTCGGACGGCTCCAGGGAGTCGTCCGGAAGCGGTGTGCCGAGCCTGCGGACCGCGTCGAGGAGCGCGGTCAGCGTGCGCCGGAACGCGGTCTCGTCGCCGTGCTCCATCTCGGCCAGGAGCTCGTCGTCGAGCTTGTTGAGTTCGGCGAGGTGGCTCTCGTCCACCGTCACCTGACCCTCCCCCATGATCCTTACGATCACGACGCCCTCCTCAGGGATGCCTCAACGCTTCTTCCCACTGCTGGTCAATGCTGGTCACTGCTTGTCGAAACGCGGCTGGTCCTGGGGCTGTGCCTGCTGCTGCGGCCGGCCGGGCTGCCCGCTCTCGATGGCCTGCTGCGGGGAACCCCCGGCGAGCTCGGCCTTCATGCGCTGCAGTTCCAGCTCCACGTCGCTGCCGCCGGACAACCGGTCCAGCTCGGCCTGGATGTCGTCCTTGGCGAAACCGCTCGGGTCGTCCAGGGCGCCGGAGGCCATCAGCTCGTCCAGGGCGCCGGCCCGGGCCCGCAGCTGCTCGGTCTTGTCCTCGGCACGCTGGATCGCCAGGCCGACGTCGCCCATCTCCTCGGAGATGCCGGAGAAGGCCTCGCCGATCTGGGTCTGGGCCTTGGCGGCGCTGTAGGTGGCCTTGATGGTCTCCTTCTTGGTGCGGAAGGCGTCCACCTTGGCCTGCAGCCGCTGGGCGGCCAGGGTGAGCTTCTCCTCCTCGCCCTGCAGGGTCTGGTGCTGGGTCTGCAGTTCGGTCACCTGCTGCTGCAGCGCGGCCCGGCGGGACAGCGCCTCACGAGCCAGGTCCTCACGGCCCAGGGCGAGCGCCTTGCGGCCCTGGTCCTCGTACTTCGCGGACTGCTGCTGCACCTGGTTCAGCTGCAGCTCCAGACGCTTGCGGGACGTCGCGACGTCCGCCACCCCCCGGCGCACCTTCTGCAGCAGCTCCAGCTGCTTCTGGTACGAGTAGTCGAGGGTCTCGCGCGGATCCTCGGCCCGGTCAAGGGCCTTGTTGGCCTTCGCGCGGAAGATCATCCCCATCCGCTTCATGACACCGCTCATGGGCCTCGCGCGCCCCCTTCAGTCAGCTGGCCGGCACACCATGTACAGACCCCACAGTACGGGGCGTGGTTCCATTACCCCACTGTTCTGTTGCGGATCCGCTCATCCTTGAGGACGATCACAGTTCGGTGACCTCAGGCCCAGGGAGTAGGTGAGGGGCTGGGGGTCCGCCCGGCGACCACGTAACCTTGGTTTCGTGTTCCGACGTCGTTCTCAAGATGAGCAGGCCTCAGCCACCACGGTGGTCGAGGACCGGCAGACCCGTGACCCGCAGGCCCCCAAGGGCCGCCCTACCCCCAAGCGCAGCGACGCGCAGACCCAGCGGCGCAAGGTCGTGACCGCTCCGGGCGACCGCAAGGCGGCGACCCGGCAGGCGCGCGAGGCGCGCCGCGCCGACATGACCAAGCAGCGCGAGGCGCTGATGAACGGCGACGAGCGCTACCTGCCCGCGCGCGACAAGGGCCCGGTGCGCAAGTTCGCCCGCAACTACGTGGACTCCCGCTTCCGCGCCGCCGAGTTCTTCCTGCCGATGGCCGTGGTCATCCTCGTGCTGAGCATGGTGCCGAGCCCGGCGCTGAAGAACCTCTCGCTGCTGCTGTGGCTGGTGGTGATCGTGCTGATCGTCGTCGACTCGGCCGTCAGCGGCCTCCTCCTGCGCCGCGAACTGGCCAAGCGCTTCCCGGACCAGAACACCCGGGGCGCCGTCGCCTACGCGCTGATGCGGTCCCTCCAGCTGCGCCGCCTGCGCCTGCCCAAGCCGCAGGTCAAGCGCGGCACCAAGCAGCTCTGAGCGCCGACGGCGGGTTCGCCTCCGTCGCCGGCCGCTGGCTGGACGGGCTGGGCGGACTCCGGAACACAGTGCGCCAGGAACTGGTGGCCCGCCAGCTCGACGAGCAGATCAGCGCCCGTTTCCCGGTGGGCCGGCGGCTGCGCGTCCTCGACGTCGGCCCCGGCCAGGGCACCCAGGCCCTGCGGCTGGCCCGCGCCGGCCATCTCGTCACCGGCCTGGAGGCCGATCCGGCGATGGCGGCCGCGCTGCGCGAGGCGCTGGCCGCCGAGCCCGAGGGCATACGCGAGCGGGTCACCCTGACCGAGGGGGACGGCCGGGAGACCGGCCGGCACTTCGGGCCCGGCAGCTTCGACGTGGTGCTGTGCCACGGGGTGCTCATGTACGTGCCCGAGCCCGACCCGATGCTCGCCGGGCTGGCGCGCGTACTGGCCCCGGGCGGACTGCTCTCCCTGCTGGTGCGGAACGCCGACGCGCTGGCGATGCGCCCCGCGCTGCAGGGCGACTGGCAGGCCGCGCTGGCCGCGCTCTCGGGCGGCGGCACCGGCTACACGAACCGGCTGGGAGTGACCGCCCGCGCCGACCGGCGCGCGGCACTCACCGCCACCCTGAACGGCATCGGGGCGCCCCTGCACGCCTGGTACGGGGTGCGGGTCTTCACCGACACCGCTCCGGACGGCGACGGCGCCGTGTCCGGCGAGGTGCCGGAGGAACTGCTCGCGGCCGAGGAGCTCGCCGGGCGCACCGATCCGTACCGCTCGGTGGCGGCACTGCTGCATCTGTGCGGCGTACGGGACTGACCGGGGCGGGCTACACGCCACAGAGTGCGCCGAAAGCGACACTTCGGGCATGACCGATTCCATGCCGACCTCCCGACGGACGCTCGGGGCCCTGTGTGCGGCGGCCGCGGCGACCGCGACGCTGCTGATGCTGGCCGGATGCACCTCCGGCTCGCCCTCCTCCCCCCAGTCCCCCGCGGCCAAGACGTCCGCGGCGCCGGAGGTCTCGGAGGCGTCCGGCGCGCGCGACCTGCAGGACAACTACCAGGACGTGGTCCGGAACGTGCTGCCCTCGGTCGTGCAGATCACGACGTCCGAGGAGCTCGGCTCCGGCATCGTCTACGACACCAAGGGCCACATCGTCACCAACGCCCATGTCGTCGGGCAGAACACCACGTTCCAGGTGACCCTGGCCAACGACAACAAGCCGCAGAAGGCCACCCTGGTGGCGAGCTACCCGGAGCAGGACCTCGCGGTGATCTCCCTCGACAAGCCGCCGTCCGGGCTGCGCGCGGCCCGCTTCGCGGACTCCGCGAAGGTCGAGGTGGGGCAGATCGCGCTCGCCATGGGCAGCCCGCTGGGTCTCAGCGGCAGCGTCACCCAGGGCATCGTCTCCGCGCTGGGCCGCACCGTCACCGAGACCGCCGCCAGCGGCACCCCCGGGGCCACCATCGCCAACCTGGTGCAGACCTCCGCGCCCATCAACCCGGGCAACAGCGGCGGGGCGCTGGTCAACCTGTCCGGCGAGATCATCGGCATCCCCACCCTCGGCGCGATCAACACGAGCTCCGGGAGCGGGAACAACTCGGCGCCGGGGATCGGCTTCGCAATCCCTTCCTCGACGATCACCCGTATCGCCGACCAGATCATCAAGAACGGCAAGGTCACCTCGTCCGGGCGGGCCGCCCTCGGCGTCAGCGGCCGCACCGTGCTCGGGCCGGACTTCAGCCCGGCCGGCGTCGCCGTCATCTCCGTCGTCCGCGACGGCCCGGCCGCGAAGGCGGGCATCGAGCCCGGCGACATCATCATCCGCGTCGGCGACACCGAGATCCAGACGTCACAGGCGCTCTCCGAGGCCCTGGCCCCGTCCGCTCCGGGCAAGAAGGTGGACGTCACCTTTGTGCGCGACGGCAACGAGAAGACGGTCCAGGTGACCCTGGGCGAGCTCTGAGACCCCCGGTGTGGAGGGCGCGCGACCGCGCCCTCCACATCCGCGGACGGGAGCGGCGCCGGCTACTCGTCGCCGTGCAGGCTCATGGGGCCGTAGATCTTGGTGGCGTCCTCGAAGAGGACGACCTGGTCGGCGCCGCCCTCGAGCAGGTCCTTCCAGACCTCGCCGATCCAGGACTCGGCGTCGCCCTGTGTGGTGAACTCCTCGGGCTCGACCGCGGGTACGACCTCCGTGCCGTCGGTCTTCTCGAAACGCCAGGTCCACGCCATGTCCGTCTCCTCGTCCCTCGGGGTGCCTGCCCGGCAGCGTAGCGTGCGCGGACGCGAAAGAATCGGGACGTGGAACTGACACTTCTCGGTACCGGGGGCCCCGAGGGCCTGCCGCTGCCCGGCTGCCCGTGCGCGGCGTGCGCGGTGGCCGTGGGCGAGCGGGCGCGGGCGGCCACCTCCGTCCTCGTGGACGGGGTGCTGCTGCTCGACCTGACGCCCGGCGTGGCGCTGGCGGCCGCCCGGTCGGGGCAATCGCTGGCCGGCGTGCTGCAGGTGCTGCTCTCGCATCCGCAGGACGGGCCGGCGGTGGAGATCCCGGCCGCGCTGCCGGCCCCGGCCCGGCTGCCCGCCGGGCAGGAGGTGACGCTGCCGACAGGGCACAAGGTGCGGTCGGTGCCGGTGGACGCGCCCGGGGCGGGGTACGAGGTGGAGGCGCCGGCGGGGACACGGCTGCTGTACCTGCCGCCGGAGTGCGGCCCGGCGGGACTGGCGGAGACGGAGCGGCCGTACGGGACGGTGCTGCTGGACGCCGTGGCACGGCCCGACGCGCTGGCCCGGCTGCGGGCCGCGGGGGCCGTCACCGGCACGACGGACGTGGTCGCCGTGCACCTGGACCACGCGGCGCACCCCGGCCCGGAGACGCGTCGCCGGCTGGCCGCGCTGGGGGCGCGCGCGGTGCCGGACGGGACGGCGCTGACCGTCGGCGACTTCCACGAGGTGCCGGACGTCCCGCGCCGCACCCTGGTGCTGGGCGGGGCCCGCTCCGGCAAGTCGGCGGAGGCCGAGCGGCGGTTGTCGGCCTTCCCCGGCGTGCAGTACGTGGCCACCGGCGGGACCCGCGACGAAGACCCGGAGTGGGCGCGGCGCGTGGCACTGCACCGGGAGCGGCGCCCGGGCGGCTGGCAGACGCTGGAGACCTGCGACCTGGTGCCGCTGCTCGCCGAGGACGAGGGGCCGGCGCTGCTGATCGACTGCCTGTCGCTGTGGCTGACGCACACGATGGACGAGGTCGGCGCCTGGGACGACGCGCGCTGGACGGGCGGCGCCGAGCGTGAACTGCGCTCGCGTGTCGTGGAGTTGACGCAGGCGTGGCGCGCCACCCGGCGGACCGTGGTCGCCGTCAGCAACGAGGTGGGCTCCGGCGTGGTCCCGGCCACCGCGAGCGGGCGGCGTTTCCGGGATGAACTGGGGCGCCTGAACGCGATGGTGGCCGGCGAGTCGGAACACGTCCTGCTGGTCGTGGCCGGACAGGCGCTGACGCTGCGGGGCTGACCTCGGCGCGGGGCGTGGTGGAACGGTAGTGTTCGATCCTGTGAGCGGCCTGAATCTCGATGAATTCGCCTCCCTGGTGGAGCGCCCGGACGCCGGCGTACGCCGTGACGCGCATGACCGCTGGCAGCGGCTGGTGCGCCCGGCCGGGGCGCTGGGCAATCTGGCCGAGCTCGCGGAGTGGCTCTCCGCGGCCCAGGGCGTGGCCACCGTACGGCCGATCGAACACCCCAAGGCCGTGCTGTTCGCGGCGGACCACGGGGTGGCGGCGCTGAAGGTGTCGGCGCGCCCGGCGGGCACCGCCGTCGAGCTGGTCCGCGCGGTCCTGGACGGGGCGTCACCGGTGAACGTGCTGGCGCGTCAGTACGGCGCGGCGGTCCGGGTGGTGGACGTGGGCGTGGACGCCCCGGCCGAGGAGCTGCCCGCCGAGGTCACGGCGCACCGCGTGCGCCGCGGATCGGGCCGGATCGACGTCGAGGACGCGCTGACTGCCGACGAGGCCGAGGCGGCGTTCCGCGCGGGCATGGCGGTCGCCGACGAGGAGGCGGACTCCGGTACGGACCTGGTCCTGCTCGGCGACCTGAGCGTCGGCGGCACCACGGCCGCCGGGGTGCTGATCGCCGCGCTCTGCGGCACGGACGCGTCCGTGGTGACGGGCCGGGGCTCCGGCATCGACGACGTCGCCTGGATGCGCAAGTGCGCCGCGATCCGGGACGCGCTGCGCCGGGCGCGGCCGGTGCTGGGCGACCAGCTGGAGCTGCTGGCCGCGGTGGGCGGCGCCGATCTGGCCGCGATCACCGGATTCCTGCTGCAGGCGGCGGTGCGCAAGCTGCCCGTGGTGCTGGACGGCGTGGTGTCCGCGGCGTGCGCGCTGGTCGCGCAGCGCATCGCGTTCCGGGCGCCGGACTGGTGGCTGGCCGGGCAGACGAGCGGTGAGCCGGGGCAGGCCAAGGCGTTGGACCGGCTGTCGATAGAGCCGCAGCTGGACCTGAAGGTGACGGCCGGCGAGGGCACGGGCGCGCTGCTGGTGCTGCCCCTGCTCAAGGCGGCCGCGGCGCTCTCCGCGGAGCTGTCCGAGCGCGCCTGAGGGCCTGCGCGGCCCCGAAGCCCGGCCGGCCGGCCGTGCACGGCGTGCGGCCGGTGCACCGCCGCGTCACACGCACCGGTTCGCCGGGTGCACGCAGCGGCGGTGGACGGTGTGCCGGAGCACGCGGACCGCTCGGCGACTCGGCGGACGGCCGCCGCGCGCCGGTGGGGTGTGCCGATGCCAGGGGATGCGTCGGGCCTGCTCGGCTGGCCTCGGAATCCGCACCGGTTGTCGTGATCCGGCACGCGGACGAGGTCGCGCCGAACCCTTGAACAGGTGCGGCCGGACTTCGCGATGCTCCGGCCGGTTCCCGGGCACGGCACGCGGTGGGGGCCGGACCGGTGCCGCGGATCCGGCGCGCGCTCCGACCGTACCGGCCGGCTTCCTCGGCGTGCACCGGCTGCTGTCGCCTCGCCGATGAGGGTCGCACGCGCTACGGGAGCGCTCGCGCAGGACGCGCGTGGAGCCAGGGCGCGGGCCCGCTGCGGCGCCCCCCTGCCGCCCGGGGAACTCCCGGCGGGCATGGCTCGGCCGATGCGGATCACCGCTGTCGTGCGCGGCGCATGTCCCGTACCGCCGGCCCCGGCCGGATCAGTGCTCGGTGAAGCCGCCGAGCCAGTCCTGGAGGCGCCGCGTCGGGCCGCGCCAGCGGGCGGCGTGCCTGGCGGCGCGGAGTTCCGCGCGGCGCGCCGCCTTGGGCCGCCGCCCGTAGAGGCGTTCCGCCCACAGGGAGTCCGGCCGGGCCAGCCGCAGCGCGCCGACGAGGGCCACGAAGGGCACGAAGACGCCGACGACGGCGGTGCGGAACTTGCCCTTGACCAGCGCGGCCAGGACGAAGAGGAAGTTGACGACGATGGTGAGGACCGCCGTGAGACGGTTCTGCTGCTGATCGGCGGTCAGCGAGTTGACCTCGAAGGGGGCGAGGCCGCCGAGCAGCATGAGCACCAGCGAGAAGGTGATCACGACGGCCTCCACGCTCTTGCGGCCGCGTTCGCTCCAGTACACGTCGTCCAGGTAGAGCACCAGCGCGAACTCGTCCAGCACGAGCCCCGCCCCGATGCCGAAGACCACGGCCGCCAGCCCCGCCCCGAACCCATGCGTGGAACTCGCCACGGCCCCGAAGCCACCGACCGTCATGAGGATGATGCCGGGCACCACGTGGTGGATGTGCGTCCCGCCCGAGGAGATGTTCCGGAACGGGCCCTTCCCGGCGCGGATCAGGCGGGTGATGGTCCGTGTGATCACGAAGGTCGCGACGAAGGCGAAGAGGGCGAGGAGCAGTGGCAGCTTTCCCGGCTCGGTGATGTTGCGGTACCACCAGTCACTCATACCGATTGCTCCCGTTCGGCCTGGTATGCGCACTATACGGTCAGGGAGCGGCCGTTACCCTGCACGCCATGACCGCCAGCCCCGCCGCCGCGACCCCCGCCGACGGACTGCGGTTCGCCTTCGGCACCCTGACCGTGCTGCGCGTGCGCGTGACCCGCTGGGACCGCCCGGCGGCCCGGGCGGGGATGGTGTGCGCGCCCCTGGTCGGCCTGGTCGTGGGGCTGTTCGCGGCGGCGGCCGGCGGGGTCCTGCTGCTGCTCGGCTGCGGACCGCTGCTCGCCGCGGCCGGCACGATCGCGGTGCCCGCCGCGCTCACCCGGGGACTGCACCTGGACGGACTCGCCGACACCGCCGACGGGCTGGGCAGCGGGCGGCCCGCCGAGGACGCGCTGCGCATCATGCGGCAGTCCGACATCGGGCCCTTCGGCGTGCTGACCCTGGTCCTGGTCCTGATCGGCCAAGTCGCGGCACTGGCCGGGGCGTACGGGACCTCGTGGGCCCGCGGGGCGGCCGGTTTCGCGGTGGCCTCGATGGCGGCGCGCACCGCCATGACGCTCGCCTGCCGGGAAGGGGTGGCCCCGGCCCGGCCGGAGGGGCTGGGCGCGGCGGTGGCCGGCGCGGTCCCGGCGCGGGCGGCGTGGGGACTGGCCGCCGGGGTGGTGGCGCTCTGCGCCGCGGCGGGGCTGCCGTTCGGCCCTTACGCGGTGGCGCAGTTCACGGCGGCGGCCCTACTCGCCCTGGGCGCCGCGGAGTTGCTGCTGCGGCGCTGCCGGGCGCGGCTGGGCGGTGTCACGGGCGACGTCTTCGGCGCGTTGTGCGAGACGGCGTGCACCGCAGCCCTCGTCGTACTGGCCGCGGGCAGGGGAACCGGATAGGGAAAACCCGCGCCTTCAGCCTGCGGGCGCACGCCGCGGGCGGAAGCGTCAGGAGTGAGCGTAAGGTCGGTCCTGCACCCCCGCCCCGCGCCGCCGGGCGATGCCCGGTGCCAAGAATTCGGGCCTCTGAAGGAACAGGATCTCCATCACCGTGACTGCACTGACTCTCAGCACCTCCTCCGCCGCGGCGCTGCGCGCGGACGCCGTCGTCGTCGGCGTGACCAAGGGGACGAAGGGCCCCGAGGTCGCCACCGGGGCGGAGGCGGTCGACCAGGCCTTCGACGGCAGGCTCGCCGCGACGCTCGAGACGCTGGGCGCCTCGGGCGCTGAGGGTGAGGTGACCAAACTCCCCGCCCCGGCCGGGCTGAAGGCACCGGTCGTGCTGGCGGTCGGCCTCGGCGAGGCCCCTGCGGACGGTGCCGGCTTCGACACTGAGGTGCTGCGCAAGGCGGCCGGTGTCGCCGCCCGCACGCTGGCCGGCTCCAAGAAGGCCGCTCTCGCGCTGCCGGTGGAGGACGCCGCGGCCGCCCAGGCGGTCGCCGAGGGCGCGCTGCTGGGTGCGTACGCGTACACCGCGTACCAGGCGGGCAACGGCAAGGCGCCGCTGACCGAGGTGGCGCTGGTCGGCGCCAAGCCGCGCGACAAGGCCTTCAAGGCCGCCGCCGAGCGCGCCACGGTCATCGCCGAAGAGGTCAACCGCTCCCGCGACCTGATCAACATGCCGCCGAACGACCTCACTCCGAAGGTCTTCGCCGCCTTCGTGCAGGAGGCCGCCAAGGAGCACGGCCTCAAGGTCGAGGTGCTGGACGAGAAGGCGCTCCTCAAGGGCGGCTACGGCGGCATCATGGGCGTCGGCCAGGGCTCGGCGAACCCGCCGCGCCTGGTGAAGGTCGTCTACAGCGGCGGCAAGGGCCGCGACGCCAAGCACCTCGCGCTGGTCGGCAAGGGCATCACCTACGACTCGGGCGGCATCTCCCTGAAGCCGGCCGGCCACAACGAGACCATGAAGTGCGACATGAGCGGCGCCGCCGCCGTGTTCTCCACCGTGGTCGCCGCCGCCCGCCTGGGCCTGCCCGTCACCGTCACCGGCTGGCTCGCGCTCGCGGAGAACATGCCCTCCGGCGCCGCGACCCGCCCCGGCGACGTGCTGAAGATGTACAGCGGCAAGACCGTCGAGGTGCTCAACACCGACGCCGAGGGCCGCCTGGTGATGGCCGACGCGATCACCCGCGCCTCGGAGGAGAACCCGGACGCGATCATCGACGTGGCGACCCTGACCGGCGCCATGGTGCTGGCGCTCGGCAACCGCATCTTCGGTGTCATGGCCAACGACGACGCCTTCCGCACCGCGGTGCACGAGACGGCGGGCGAGGTCGGCGAGCAGTCCTGGCCGATGCCGCTCCCGGCCGACCTGCGCAAGGCGATGGACTCCCCCACCGCCGACATCGCGAACATGGGCGAGCGCATGGGCGGCGGCCTGGCGGCCGGCCTGTTCCTCAAGGAGTTCGTCGGCGAGGGCATCACCTGGGCCCACGTGGACATCGCGGGACCCGCCTTCAACGAGTCCGCCCCGTTCGGCTACACCCCCAAGGGCGGCACCGGCTCCGCCGTGCGCACCCTGGTGCGGCTGGCCGAGAAGGCCGGCGAGGGCGAGCTGTTCTGAGGCAGCCCCCAGGCGCGGTGTAAGCCTCGGCACATTCGGTACGGCCCCGGGTATGGCATCCGGGGCCGTACGCGTTCGCCAAGAGCGAGCAAAGAGACAACGCGCTCGCGTATTTCGAAGGGGATACCGGCGAGTAGCCCTGGCCAGGGGCGTTCCGTACGTCTCACACCCCGGCCCGGTGCCTCGTCCGCCCCGAACAAGTGCGAAGATGTTGTCTCGGCACGACAGGGCCCCGTTTAACAGAAGCGGCCGAACAAAAGCCGCCGCCCGGTCATGACGGACCGGCTCCGGCGTATCCATGCATGGAGGACGTGACGTGGCGAACGACGCCAGCACCGTTTTCGACCTAGTGATCCTCGGTGGCGGTAGCGGCGGCTACGCCGCAGCGCTGCGCGCCGCGCAGCTCGGTCTGGACGTCGCACTGATCGAGAAGGACAAGCTCGGCGGCACCTGCCTGCACCGCGGCTGCATCCCCACAAAGGCTCTGCTGCACGCCGGTGAGATCGCGGACCAGGCCCGCGAGGCCGAGCAGTTCGGTGTCAAGGCCTCCCTGGAGGGCATCGACATCGCCGGGGTCCACAAGTACAAGGACGACGTGATCGCGGGCCTCTACAAGGGTCTGCAGGGCCTGGTGGCCTCCCGCAAGGTCACCTACGTGACCGGCGAGGGCCGGCTGTCCTCCCCGACCTCGGTGGACGTCAACGGCCAGCGCTACACCGGCCGCCACGTGCTCCTGGCGACCGGCTCCGTGCCGAAGTCGCTGCCGGGCCTGGCCATCGACGGCGACCGGATCATCTCCTCCGACCACGCGCTGGTCCTGGACCGCGTCCCGAAGTCCGCGATCGTGCTCGGCGGCGGCGTCATCGGCGTCGAGTTCGCCTCCGCGTGGAAGTCCTTCGGTGTCGACGTCACGGTCGTCGAGGGTCTGCCCCACCTCGTGCCGGTCGAGGACGAGAACAGCTCCAAGCTGCTGGAGCGCGCCTTCCGCAAGCGCGGCATCAAGTTCAACCTCGGCACCTTCTTCTCCAAGGCCGAGTACACCGCCGACGGCGTCAAGGTCACCCTCGCCGACGGCAAGGAGTTCGAGGCCGAGCTGCTGCTCGTCGCCGTCGGCCGCGGCCCGGTCTCCCAGGGCCTGGGCTACGAGGAGGCCGGGGTCGCGATGGACCGCGGCTACGTGCTGGTCGACGAGTACATGCGCACGAACGTGCCCACCATCTCCGCGGTCGGCGACCTGGTCCCGACCCTCCAGCTCGCCCACGTCGGCTTCGCCGAGGGCATCCTCGTCGCGGAGCGGCTGGCCGGTCTGAAGACCGTGCCGATCGACTACGACGGCGTGCCGCGCGTCACGTACTGCCACCCGGAGGTCGCCTCGGTGGGCATCTCCGAGGCCAAGGCCAAGGAGCTGTACGGTGCCGACAAGGTCGTCACCCTGAAGTACAGCCTGGCCGGCAACGGCAAGAGCAAGATCCTCAAGACCGCCGGCGAGATCAAGCTCGTCCAGGTCCGCGACGGCGCCGTGGTCGGCGTCCACATGGTCGGCGACCGGATGGGCGAGCAGGTCGGCGAAGCCCAGCTGATCTACAACTGGGAGGCCCTGCCCGCCGAGGTCGCCCAGCTCATCCACGCGCACCCGACGCAGAACGAGGCGCTCGGCGAGGCTCACCTGGCGCTGGCCGGCAAGCCGCTGCACGCGCACGACTGATCCACGGACACGCAGACCAATCCGCACAGATCGTTAGGAGCAACCGAAACCATGGCGGTTTCCGTAACCCTGCCGGCGCTCGGCGAGAGCGTGTCCGAGGGCACCGTCACCCGCTGGCTCAAGGCCGAGGGTGAGCGCGTCGAGGCCGACGAGCCGCTGCTCGAGGTGTCGACCGACAAGGTCGACACCGAGATCCCGGCGCCCGCTTCGGGCATTCTCTCGTCCATCAAGGTGGCCGAGGACGAGACGGTGGAGGTCGGCGCAGAGCTGGCCGTCATCGACGACGGCACGGGCGCGCCCGCTGCCGCCCCCGCCCCGGCCGCCGCGGTGCCCGCGCCGGCTCCGGTGCAGGAGGCCCCCGCCCCCGCCCCCGCCCCGGCGCCCGCCGCCGCGGCTCCCGCCCCCGCTCCGGCCCCGGCCGGCGCCGCCGAGGGCACCCCGGTGCTCCTGCCGGCGCTGGGCGAGTCGGTGACCGAGGGCACCGTCACCCGCTGGCTGAAGTCGGTCGGCGAGACCGTCGAGGCCGACGAGCCGCTGCTCGAGGTCTCCACCGACAAGGTCGACACCGAGATCCCGTCGCCCGCCGCCGGCACCCTGCTGGAGATCCTGGTCGGCGAGGACGAGACCGCCGAGGTCGGCGCCAAGCTCGCCGTCATCGGTGCCGCGGGTGCCGCGCCCGCGGCCGCCCCGGCCGCCGCCGCTCCGGCTCCGGCCGCCGCGGCTCCGGCGCCTGCCCCGGCTCCGGCTCCCGCCCCGGTCGCCCCGCCGGCCCCGGCCCCCGTGGCCGCTCCGGCTCCGGTGGCTCCCGCGCCTGCTCCGGCTCCCGCGCCCGCTCCGGCCCCGGTCGCCCCGCAGGCTCCGGCTCCGGCCGCCGCCCCCTCGGCCACGGCGCCGACCGACGAGGGCGCGTATGTGACCCCGCTGGTCCGCAAGCTCGCGGCCGAGAACGGTGTGGACCTGGCCGCGGTCAAGGGCACCGGTGTCGGTGGCCGTATCCGCAAGCAGGACGTCCTGGCCGCCGCCGAGGCCGCCAAGGCCGCCGCCGCCGCGCCGACCGCGCCCGCCCCGTCCGCGGGTGTCACGGTGCCGGCCGCCGCCGCCGCGCTGCGCGGGCAGACCGTCAAGATGTCGCGCATCCGCAAGGTCATCGCCGACAACATGATGAAGGCCCTGCACAGCCAGGCGCAGCTGTCGACCGTGGTCGAGGTGGACGTCACCAAGATCATGAAGCTGCGGGCCCGGGCCAAGGAGTCCTTCCTGGCCCGCGAGGGCGTCAAGCTCTCGCCGATGCCGTTCTTCGTCAAGGCCGCCGCCGAGGCGCTGAAGGCCCACCCGGTCGTCAACGCCAAGATCAACGACGACGGCACGGTCACCTACCACGACGCCGAGAACATCGGCATCGCGGTCGACTCCGAGCAGGGCCTGATGGTCCCGGTCATCAAGGGCGCCGGCGACCTCAGCCTGGCGGGCATCGCCAAGAAGACCGCCGAGCTGGCCGGCAAGGTCCGCAACAAGAAGATCAGCCCGGACGACCTGTCCGGCGGCACGTTCACGATCAGCAACACCGGTTCGCGCGGTGCGCTGTTCGACACGATCATCGTGAACTACCCGCAGGTCGCCGAGCTGGGCATCGGCGCCACCGTGCGCCGCGCGATGGTGATCAACCACCCGGACCTGGGTGAGACCATCGCGATCCGCGACGTGGCGTACCTGACCCTGTCGTACGACCACCAGCTGGTCGACGGCGCGGACGCCGCCCGCTACCTGAACGACGTCAAGGCCCGCCTGGAGGCCGGCGAGTTCGAGGGCGACCTCGGTCTCTGACCGACGGCGCGCCGTCGCGGCACCGTTCGACGGCGAAGGCCCCAGCCCCCACCGGGC
>NZ_JBHXSO010000086.1:0-21347 GCF_042714775.1 Streptomyces sp. NPDC058691
CCCAGCCCCTGCCCCGCCCACCCCCCGCCCGCCCCCCCACACGCCCCCCGCCGCCGCCCGTTTTGGTCCCGCCGGGCGGGCCCGGAGCGGCGTGCCGCGCCGGCCCGCACCGGGGTGGGTCACTTCAGGCCGAAGGCCCGGGTGACGGTCTGGTCCACCGCGTTGCCCCGGTCGTCGGAGGCGGTGGCGCGGATGGTGACGTAGGACGCCTGCCTCGGGGCGTCCAGGCGGGCGCGCCATCCGTCGCCGATGTGCTTGAGCGGGGCCGTGTGCCAGGTGGCCCCGTCGTCGTAGGAGACCTCCAGGCCGACCTTGCCGATGGCCGACGTGGGCGGCAGTTGTTGCCCCGCCTCGGGCGACGTCAGGTGCGACGGCGTGACCGTGAAGCGCGCGTCACGGTCGGCCCTGCCCTGGTCGTCGGTGTCGACGGCGTAGTCGAGCTGGATCAGCGGCAGGGCGACGCCCTCGTAGAGCCTGCCGGGGGCGGAGGTGAAGTCCCACGCCGTCCGGGTTCCGGTGGAGTACGGGCTCGCCCAGTCGCCGCGCGCGGTCTCCAGGACGTACCGGTACGGCAGCCGCTCCGGCTTGAGGCCGGAGGCGATGGCGAAGGTGCCCGGGGAGCGGGCCAGCAGGGTGTCGCCCTGGTACAGCGAGGCGGTGGCCTGCGCGTCCGGGGTGACCGCGTAGCCCTCCCGGCGGGTGCCTCCGTCACCCCAGCCCGGCACGCTGAGGATCAGCAGGTCGTCCTGGCGCCAGCTGCCGTTGCCGGGGAAGGCCCAGTTGGCGCGGGGCCGCGCGATGGGCGCGAACCACTGGTCGTGCGTCACACTGCCGGGCGCGTAGGTGCGCTGCGGCGCGAGGATCCTGACCTCGCCGATGACGGTGGCCGCCTGCGCCCACTGGACGCCGGAACCCGTGGAGACCCAGTCGGTACGGGTGCCCCGGGCCGGGCGGGGGAGTTCGGTGCCGAGGCCCACCAGCGAGAACCCGGGCCAGATGTCGTAGCGGTAGTCCCGGGCGTCGGCCTGCCGGTAGTTGTCGAACTCCGTCTTGACCTGCGCCAGTTCGCCGGCCTGCGGCCGGTACGTCGGATCGTCCGGCACCGCGCCCGACCAGACCTTGGTCAGGTCGTACAGGTAGTCGGTCTCCGGGTCGGAGTGCAGCCGCAGCGAGGCGCCGCCCTGCATGGCGCGGCGGATCAGGGCCTCGCCCTGGTCCTCGCCGACCGCGACGACGGTGATCGGCGGGCTGTCGTCCGTCCGCGGGTCCAGTCGCCGCCCGTCCAAGCCGTCGACGACGATCAGCATCCGGGCCCCGGCCTCCGCCGCGGCGGCGGTCTGCTCGGCCAGGGAGACGGTCTCGTCGCGGCGTACGACGGCCGCCTTCCCGCGGACCTGCAGTTCGGTGTAGTCGGCCGAAACGCCCTGCCCGGCCCAGACGGTGTCCAGCCGGAGGTTGCCCTTGGGCAGCGGCTCGGCGGACTGGCGCACGAGGATGTCGTCGACGTCCTCCCCGTCGGAGGAGATCTTCAGCACGGGCTGTTCGTCGCGCCAGCGGGCCCGGACGTCGAAGGTGCCGTCCTCGACCTTCTCGCCGGTGGGCAGCGCGAAGAAACTGTCGTAGTCGGGCCAGGAGTTGAAGCTCCACTCCCAGGTGCCGGAGGCTTCACGGGTCCGGACGTAGTCGACCCGCATCTCGGTGGTGACGGTCTCCTTGGGCGTGACCGCGTTCAGCCGGCGTGCCTTGGAGGCGTCGAGGGTGAGGGTGGTGTCGTGGTCGAGGGTGATCTCCGGCGCGGCGAGCAGGGCGAGGCCGCGCGAGTGCGGTCCGTGGACGCCCTCCACCGGCACGGTGGCGGCGACGGTCCAGGGGCCGCCGTCGATCAGGAAGGTGACCGGACCGTCGATGGTGAGCCACCCCATGAGCCCGGGGTCCTGACCTTGCTGGAGGAAGACCAGGGTCTCGTCGGTGACGGTCCGTCCGGAGCGGTCCTTGGGCACGACGGTGAGCTCGAACTGCTCGTTCCGCGTCGAGACGCCCACCGCCGTGGCCGCCTTGACCGTGCCGCCCGTGGAGGCCTCGACGCGGGCGTCGTAGGACCTGCCGCGGGCCGTGGCGTCCAGGTGCGTCGTCACCGTCACGGCGGCGGTGCCGCCCGCGGGCACGGTCACCTTCGGCGCGGACAGGGTGAACAGGCCCGCGGGGGAGCGGGGGGACTTCACCGCGAGGTCGAGGGTGACAGGGGTGCCGCCCGTGTTGGTGTACGTCACCTCGCGGTCGACGGTCGCGCCCGGGGCGGGCGGCCAGGACTGCACGCCCTCGGAGACGGTGCCGGTGGCCAGCAGCGTCGCCGCTGCGGCCGCCGCGGCGTCCACCCGTCCGTTGCCGGCCTGGTAGGCGGTGTACGCGGGGGTCGCCTTCGCGGTGCTGACCAGCGCGTCCTTGATCCGGCGGCCCGTCCAGCCGGGGTGCGCCGCCGCGACGAGCACCGCCGCGCCCGCGACGTGCGGCGTCGCCATGGAGGTGCCGCTCATCGTCGTGTACGAGCCCTGGCCCGGCGAGTACTGCGACCGTGCCGCAAGCACCTCGACGCCCGGGGCGGTGATCTCCGGCTTGATCGCCGCGTCGCCGGCGCGCGGCCCGCGCGAGGAGAAGTCGGCGAGCGCGTCGGAGGAGTCGACGGCGCCCACGGTCAGGGCGTCGTTCGCCGCGCCCGGGGAACTGATCGACCCGCTCCTGCCGGTGTTGCCGGCGGCGATCGTGAACAGCGTGCCCGTCTCTTCGCTGAGACTGTCGACGGCCATGCTCATCGGGTCGGTGCCGTCGCTGGGGTCGGCGCCGCCCAGGCTCATGCTGATGACCTTGGCGTGCTCGGTGCGGGCCGCCCACTCCATGCCGGCCAGGATCCAGGAGGTCTGGCCGGACCCGGAGTCGTCCAGGACCTTGCCGACGTGCAGCCGGGCGCCGGGGGCGACGCCCTTCTCCTTGCCGTCGGAGGCGGCTCCGGTGCCGACGATGGTCGACGCGACGTGAGTGCCGTGCCCGTGCCGGTCGGCGGCCGAGTCACCGGGGACGAAGCTCTGCTCGGCGGCGATGCGTCCGGCCAGGTCGGGGTGGCCGTCGTCGACACCGGTGTCCAGCACGGCGACGTCCACGCCCTGACCGGTGTTGCCGCCCTTCCACACCTCGGGCGCCCCGATCTGTCCGACGGTGTCGGCGAGATCGGCCTTCACCTTGCCGTCCAGCCACACCCGCTCGATGCCGCCCGCCAGGAGCGGCGCGGCGGCCCGCTGCTGCGCGGTGGCCTTCCTCGCGGTGCCTTGTGCGCCGTCGAGGGTGGCGCGCAGCGTGCTGCTGCGGGCCAGGGCGTCTGTGTTCACCCCCTCGGTGAGGGAGTCCCAGAACTTCTTCGCGCCGTCGTGCCTCTCCGTCACCGCAGCACCCTGAATGCTCGTCAGAGCCCGTGCTCCGGCGGCCGCTTCGGGCACGGCCTTGGCGCGCGCGTGAGCCGCGTCGGAGTAGCGGACGATCAGGGGTATGCGGTCGGTGCGGGAGTTGTCGTAGCCGTAGGAGAGCAGCCGTGTGACATTGAAGAGGTTCTTGTCGAGGACACCGGCCGACACATACGGCATGACCTCTTGCGGATACACATAGGTGTCGCCGTCGATCTTCGTGGTCGACGCCGCCACGGGCCGGCCTTCGGCGTCCTGCAGGGACGTGACCGTGAGCGCACCGCTGCCGGTGACGGTCACCTCGTCACCATTGATCAAGGTGACGGTACGGGGCGCGCCGCCGCCTTGAGCCGCGGCGCGCGCGGCGAGGTCGGCGGCCGTCGCGGTGGTGGCGTGAGACGGGGACGCCGACGTCGACGCGGACGCCGGGACGGCGCCGAGCGCGGGGAGCAGGGCCAGGGCGATGCCGACGGCTGGGATGCGCCGGCCACGCCGGAGGGAGGGAGGCAAGGGATCTCCTAACTGAGCGCAAACGGCTTGGGAAATCGGGAGCCTCGATGAATGTTCCGCACATGACAGCGCGCCGCCAACACCTGCCGGCGGCGCATTGGCGTCATGTCCCATGGACGACACGGGCGGCCCTGCCCGCAGGGCCGGAGGGCTCAACACGCGCAGGGATGTGGGTGGTTCAGGGCGCGGCGACGCCCCGGGCCGGCCCGCGAGGAGCGGGACCGGCCCGGGGCGGGCGGAGGGTCAGACGAGCGGCTGGCCGCCGTCGACGGGCAGCGAGACGCCCGTCATGAAGGTGTTGGTCATCGCGAAGACCGCCGCCTGGGCGACGTCCTCGGTGGTGCCGATGCGCCCGGCGGGATTGGCGGCGGACAACCGGGCGAAGAAGTCGCTCTTCTTCCGGTCGCCCAGCGCGTCCCAGGCACCGGTGTCGACGGTGCCGGGGGAGATGGCGTTGACGCGGATCGGGGCGAGTTCGACCGCCAGGGAGCGGGTGATGGTGTTGACCGCTCCGTTCGTCGCGGCGACCCCGATGAAGCCGGGGTCGGGTTCGAGGGCGGCGACACCGGAGAGCAGGACGAACGAGCCGTCCTCGGGCATCCGGGGCGCGAAGTGCTTGGCCAGCATGATCGGCCCGACGGCCTTGGTGCGGAAGGACAGCACGATCGCGTCGGGGCTCAGTTCGCCGACCAGGCCGCGAGCGCGCGCGGAGGCCGCCGACACGATGTGGTCGACGGGGCCGAGATCGTCGGCCAGGGCCGCGATCGACGGCTCGTCGGTGAGATCGACCTGCCGTACGGTCACACCGGTGCCGCGGTACGCGTCTTCGAGGCTGCTCACGGTGCGGCCGGCAGCCACGACGCGCGCGCCCTCGGCGAGCGCCGCGTCGGCGATCGCGCGGGCGATCCCGCTGCCGCGGCCGACCACGAGCACGGTCCTGTCCTTGAGGGATGCGGGCATGAGGGGTCTCCTTCGACGGTGCCGCCCGCGAGTGGCCGCGAGCGGCGGGCGGATGGGGGGCGAGGGCGCGGGGCCGGGTGGGACCGGCCGGTGCGCCGGCCCCGGGGTCAGGCGCCGCGGACCTCGGTGGTGTCCAGACCGCGGTCCACCCCGTGGGGGACGACCTGCTGGCCGGGTTCGGGTACGAGCCGCCTGCCGCCCAGCAGCACCTCGACCTTGTCCGGCTCGAAGGACACGAGCCCGTCGACGCGTCCGACCTCCGGGTAGGCGTGGCGGTACGACCACGCCGCCCTCCGCGAGCCGCCGATGTCGTAGTAGTCGGCGAGTCCCTTGTAGGGGCAGAACGTCTGTCCCTCGGTGGGGGTCAGCGCCGACTCGTCGATGTCCGCGCGGGGCACGTACCAGCGGGGCGCGAACCCGGACTCGTAGAGCACCACGGGGTGCTCCGAGCGGGCCACGACGCGGCCCTCGGAGCGCACCTCCAGGGTGCGGGAGGTGTCGCGGATGTCGATGCGGTGGTAGGCGTCGGCGGCGTGCCCGAGGATGCGCTCGTCCTCCTCGTAGAAGGCGTCCATCGCGCGCCAGGCGAAGGCGACGCGATCCTTGAGCTCGCCCGCGTACTCCGGGAGGGCGGTCAGTTCCCACGCGGCGCGCTCGGTCCGGCGGTCGCCGGCCCGCACGGTGAACCAGGAGGTCTCGCCGAGGTCCTGGTGCCGGGTGGTGCGGTCGGTGGGAAGCAAGGCGTCGTCCCGGACGTCGGGCCGCGGGAAGTACGCCACCGGGTAGCGGCCGGGCTCGTGGAGCAGGACCACGTCCTCGCTGTCGGCGATCCACTCGTCCGCGTACCGGACCCTCATGCGGCGACGCAGTGGTTCGGCGTACAGCATCCGCTCGGGCAGGGGATCCGGGACCAGGAAGCGTCCGATCCTGGTGGCGGAGAGCGGTCCTTGTTGCCATGACAGTCCCATGGCGGTCCCTCTTCCATGCTCGATGGTGTTAATGTGTAACTCGACCGTAGTTCCATTAGTCAGTGATGGCAACACCTGGCATGAGAGGTTTACCAGCTGTCTAGAAGGGTCAGCCTGGACGCTTCACTGCCTAATGGGTAACATCCATGTGTGAGCATTCAAGTAAGTGTCGAGGAGATCCAGGCGGCGGGCTTCCCCATGGGGGGCGAGCCGCTGGTCGCACTGGATCTCGCCGACACCTTGATGACGGTCGCCGAGCCGGCCGTCGACCTCCTCGGACCGCCCGCCGCCGCGACCGCCTGGTGGGACATACAGTCGCGCCGCCTCCCCGCGGGCCCCGCCCCGGACCCGGTGGCGACGCGCAGGCTCCGCGCCGCGATCCGGGAGGTGCTCGACGCACACCTGGAGGACCGCCCCGCCGACGCCGCCGCCGTGGAAGACATCAACGCCGCGGCCTCGTCGGCGCCCACCAGCCCGCGCCTGGTACTCGACGGCGATGGGCCGCGGGTCGCCACCCGCTGGCACACCGAGCACGGCGGCAACGCCGCACTCGCCGCGATCGCCGGCGAGGTCATCGGACTCATGGGCAGCCCGGACCGCCTGCGGCTGCTGCGGCGCTGCGCCAATCCCGAGTGCTCGATGCTCTTCCTCGCCGAGAATCAGCGCCGCAAGTGGTGCACGGCCAACATCTGCGGCAACCGCGCCCGGGTCGCCCGCCACTACGCACGCACCCCGCGTCCGGCGCGAACAAGCCGGTGACGGTTGTCCGGTGCCCCGGGAGGGGGTGATCATGAGGCACCACGCGACCACCGCAGGCGAAGGGTTGACCCATGGTGAGCACGGTCATCATCGGAAGCGAGCGCAGCGAGACCGGTCTGCCGGCCGGGATGGACGTCCTGCGGCGGGGCGGTTCCGCGCTGGACGCCGTCGAAGCGGCGATGCGCCGCTGTGAGGACAACCTCGCCGACCACTACGTCGGCACCGGGGGACTGCCCAACGCGCAGGGTGTCGTCGAGCTCGACGCCTCGGTGATGCTCGGCTCCGACCGCCGCTTCGGCGCGGTCGGAGCGCTGCGGGGATACCCGAACGCGATATCGGTGGCCCGCGCGGTGCTGGAACGGCTGCCGCAGCACTGCCTGCTGGTCGGCGAGGGCGCGGCGCTCTTCGCGCAGGAGAACGGCTTCGCCGCCGCCGAGCTGCTGACCGACGAGTCTCGCGCCCTGTGGCGGGAGCAGCTGCTGACCGCCGTCGACTCGGTGGAGGGGGAGAACACCGCCGCGGCGGACGGCGACCACCGTTACCGGCGCGCGGCGCTGGACCTGGTGCGCCGGATGTCGCCGCACGAGGGCCCGTGGGGGACGATCAACATCATCGCGCTGGACGCGCACGGGGAGCTGTGCGTCGGGGTGTCCACCTCCGGCTACCCGTTCAAGTACCCCGGCCGGGTCGGCGACTCCGCCGTCCCCGGCGCCGGCAACTGGTGCGATCTGCGGGGCGGCGGGGCCGCCTGCACCGGACGCGGCGAACTGAGCATGCGCGGCGGCACCGCACGTACCGTCGTCGACCTGCTCGCCCTGGGCAAGGAGCCCTCCGACGCCTGCCGCATCGCGCTTCAGGAGACCGCGAGTCTGCCCGACGACTACCGCGCCGAGCTGCGCGCCCTGGCCCTCACGCCCGACGGCCGGCACGGCGGCGCGGCCGGCCAGGACGGCAGCGTCTACGCGGTGATGACCGAGGGCTCGACCGGTCCGGAGCTGCACCCCCGCTGCGTGGCATGAGACCGTCCGGGGAACGTGCCCCAAGTGCCGTGGGCCATGCCGGTGATGTCCCGGGCCGCCCCGACTGGCCCGCCCCGCGCCCGTGTGCATAGGACGTGCCGTCGCCTCCGCGTCGTACACGCAGGCGCGGCCGGAACCCGCCGCCGGGGGCGTCCCGGCGTGCGCCGCCACCCTGATGGCGGTGCGGCGCGCGGTGGCGGGCCGCTCGGGCACCATCGAAGCTTTTGTTCTGCATCGTGGTGTCTGGTGGTGTCGTGTGCGGTTCCTGCCGTTGTCGGATCGTCGTGGGCGAGTGTCGCTGCTATGGGTGAGGTGAGTGGCGCCGGGCGGGACTCCGGCGGACTGGGCCAGCCGTGGTTCCCGCTGGATCCCGGCCTGGCACGGATCTCGACGGAGCTGAACGATCTGGCGCGGGCCCAGCGCAGGCTGCAGCTGCTGATGGCGGCGATGCTGGCGATCAGCCGCGAGCTCGATCTGGAAGTCGTGCTGTCCCGCATCGTGTCGGCCGCGGTGGACGTGGTCGGGGCGCGCTACGGGGCGCTCGGCGTGCTCGACGCCAAGGGCGAGGGCCTGGCCGAGTTCCTCACCGTCGGCCTGGACGACACGGAGAAGGAACGCCTGGCCGGCACGGAACTTCCGCGCGGGCGCGGGCTGCTCGGCTATCTCATCCGCCACCCCGAGCCGTTGCGCGTGGCCGACATCGCCCGGCACCCGGAGTCGGTCGGCTTCCCGCCGGGCCACCCGCGGATGAGCACGCTGCTCGGGGCGGCCATCAGCGTGCACCAGCAGGTCTACGGAAACCTTTACCTCTCCGAGCGCCTCGACGGAGGCCCCTTCGACGAGTCCGACGAGGCGATGCTCGTGGCGCTGGCCGGGACGGCCGGCGTCGCCATCGAGAACGCGCGCCTCTTCGAGCGGGTACGCGACCGCAACGAGGAGTTCCAGCGCCTCTTCCTGCCGGGCCTGCCCGACCTGCGTCCCGTCGAGGCGGCCGCCGTCTACCGGCCCCCGGTGCAGCCGGAGCACATCGGCGGCGACTGGTACGACGCCGTCATGCTGCCCGACGGCTCCTGCGCCGCCGTCGTCGGCGACGTCGCGGGACACGATCTGCGCGCCGCCGCCGTCATGGCCCAGACCCGCAGCATGCTCCGCGCGCTGCTGTACGAACTGCGCACCCCGCCCAGCGCCGTCCTCTCCCGGCTGGACAGCACTCAGGACGCCTTCGACGAGCACAGCGTGACCACCGCCTGCCTGGTCCGCATCGAGACCAGGGGTCCGGACGCGTGGACCCTGCACTGGAGCACGGCAGGCCACCCACCGCCGCTGCTCGTCACCCCGGACGGCCACGCGCGCTACCTCGCCCCCGAGCCGGACCTGCCCCTCGGCGTGGACATCTCCCTGCGCCGGCACGACCACGCGCACCGCCTCGAACCCGGTTCCACGGTCGTGCTGTACACCGACGGACTGGTCGAGCACCGCGACGTACCCGTCGACATCGGCCTGCGTGCCCTCGCGCAACTCGCGTCGGCCAACGCGCACTTGCCGGTCGAGCGCTTCTGCGCGGCCGTCGCGGACCAGCACCCGAGTGACGGCCACGACGACCTGGCGGTCCTGGCCCTGCGCACCCCGAAGGACTGACGCCCGCCGCCGCTCGCGGCGTTCCTCGCGTCCTTGTCGTCCTTCGCTTCCCGCGTTCTCCGCGATTCCCGCGCCCGGCACATTCCGCGCACCCCCCTTCGCACCTGCGCAACTGCGCGTACTCCCACGGGATCTTCTCTTGTCATGCGCGCGTGAGGCGACGAAGGTCGGGACGAGCCGCGGGCGCGATGGTGCGCCAAGCATCTGATGTCCCACTACCGGGCCCGGGGTCGTGCCGGGCCGTCGGAGGCACGTTGTCCATGTCATCTCGCAGACCGCGTCGGCCCGTTCGCAGATCCGGCCGCGCCGGCCTGGCCGCCCTGCTCGCCGTCACCACGGCGCTGGGAGTCGCCGGCCTGACGTCACCCGCACACGCGGGGGAACCGTCCGCGCCGGCCGGCGCGGAGCCTGCTCCCGATACGGCGACTCCCGCTCTGGTGGAGGGACTTGCCGACGCGGTGGACGCGTCGGCACCGGCCGCGGAGGCCGCGCGGTCGCATCTGGCAGGGCACCAGGAGCGCTACCGGATTCCCGCGCCGGACCGGGACCTGGTCACGGACTCGGTGACGACGGAGGCCGACGGCTCGGAGACCGTGCGGCTCGGCCAGAAGTACCGGGGCGTACCGGTCCTGGGCGCGCAGTACGTGGTGCGCATGACGCACCGGGACGGGAAGCGGACCGTCACCGGCACCTCCGGTGCCTACTTCACCGCCCTGGACGTCGACACCGCCCGGCCCGCCCTCCCGGCGGCCACCGCCGTCCGGCGCGCCGTCCAGGAGATCCGGTCCGGGCTCGCCCGCGGCGGATACCGCCCGGCCCACGCGAGGACCGCCGAGGACGACCTGTCCGGCACCGACCGCGGCCTGGCCGTCCTGCCGGTCGGCAAGGGCGTGCTCGCCCGCCATGTCACCGTGCGCGGCACCGACCCCGCCACCCGCACGCCGCTCGTGCAGGAGGTGTACGTCGACGCCGCCACCGGAGTCACGCTCTTCGAGTCCGGCGGCCTCCCCACCTTCGTGGCACCTGCGCCCGCCGCCGCGGTCCGCACCGAGGGCACCTCGATGAGGACGGGCAAGCCCGCCGCACCCGGGGCCGGTTCGGGGAGCGTCACCGGCAGCGGCACCCTCCTGGGCGGCAGGACCGTGCCGCTGTACCTGACCAAGGACAGCGCCGGCGGCCGGTACCTGCTGCGCGACACCGCGCACATGGCGGACAGCAGGCAGCACGGCGTCATCCAGACCTGGGACGCCTCCAGCGTCTGGTACCAGGACGTCTCCGGCGCGTGGCCGGAGGGCATCGTCCCCTTCGCCTCGCCCGCGCCGAAGGTGGGCCCGGAACTCACCGCGACCGGCGCGGTGGACGCGCACTGGGCCGCGGGCCAGGTGTACGACTTCTACCGCGACACCTTCAAGCGCGACAGCCTCGACGGCAAGGGCATGACCATCAACTCCCTGGTCGGCGTGACGGACTTCGGCTCCCCGTTCGTCAACGCCTTCTGGGACCACACCAAGATGGTCTACGGAACCGGTGACGACGAGTACCGCTCGCTCGCCTCCGATCTCGACGTCGTCGGCCACGAGATGACCCACGGCGTGGTCGAGCACACCGCCGACCTCGTCTACGCCGGTCAGTCCGGCGCCATGAACGAGGCGATAGCCGACTACTTCGGCAACACCATCGACGTCACCGTCAACCACACCGCCATGACCGACCCCGAGGCGGGCCTCATCGGCGGTGACCTCTGCCGCACCCGCACGCCGAAGGAGTGCGCCTTCCGCGATCTCAACGACGGTGCCTCCACCGCCAAGTTCGTCGGCCTGCCGCTCGGCTCCTCGTACGACAACGGTGGCGTCCACATGAACTCCACCATCTTCAGCGGCGCCCTGTGGGACATCCGCGAGCGCCTCGGCGGCACGCTCGCCGACCGCATCGTCTACCGCGCGCTGACCTCGTACATCGCCCCGCTCGACGGCTTCGACGAGGGCCGGGACGCGGTGCTCGCCGCGGCGCGGTCGCTCGACGTCAAGGGCAGCCAACTGGCGGTCGTCAAGGGTGCGTTCGACGCCCACGGCATCGTCCCCGGCTGGGAGAACTCCCTCGGCCTCGACAGCGACGTCCTCATGGGCCGGGTCGGCACCCTGATGTCGTACGTCGGCAGCGGCAACAACCCCAGCGCGGGCAACGGCTGGTGGGCGGCGCCCAAGTCCAGCGCCGACAGCACGGCCCCGTACGCGATCTGGGTGGGCCGCACCGACGGCGACCGCAAGCCCCGGCAGGTCTCCCCGGAAGACGGCCGCACCCACCTCAGCCCCGTCACCGACGGCAAGCGCGTGGTCTGGGTGGCCGTCGGCGACGTCTCCCCGGACGACCCCTACGCGCACACCTACGACATCCTGGCCGCGCCGGTGACCGGAGGCAGGCCGAAGACGCTCTTCAGCACGACCTCCGAGATCAGCGGCCTGAGCGTCGACGGCGACACGGTGGCCTGGTCCCACCGCGAGGAGTCGACCGGGCTCCAGCGGGTCTTCTACCTCAAGGGCGGCGCCACCACCCCGCAGCGGGTCCCGCTCAGTCATGACTACAACCAGGCCGTGGAGCCGGCGGTGCGCGGCGGGCGCATCGCGTACCTCCAGGACGGCATGTTCGACGGCGTCTACGGTGTCGCCGTCGAGGTCTACGACATCGCGACCGGTACCACCACGAGCCTGGGCGCGCCCTCGCAGCCGGAGTGGATCAGCGCCCCGGTCATCACCGCTTCCGGGGTGTACTGGCTCATCGACACCGACTACACCGACGACGACCTGACCACGCTGCGCCGTGCCGACCTCGACGGCTCCCATGTCACGGACCTGATACCGGAGAAGAGCGCGCACCCGGTCCGGGCCTACGGTCTGACCGCCTCGGACACCGCGGTCACCCTCACGGTCTACTCGTCCTGGACCCAGGTCTTCGACGACTACAACGACTCCCTGGCCAAGCTCTACCAGTTCACCCCGCAGGGCGCGCCGCTCGGCCGGGTCTCCTGCAGCCACGGCCAGCAGGCCAACGCGGCGGCCGACACCGGCAGGCGCGTCCTGTGGCTGGACACCACGACCACCGACACCGACCTCGTGACCCGCGACCGCCCGGCGGGCACCTGCACCTGACCGTCACCGCCGCACCAGTGGGCCCCCGTCGCGACGTTTCGCGGCGGGGGCCCACCGGCATGAGCCGTCAGCGGCTCCACGGGAGCCGGAGTCCGCGCCCCTGTGCGCGTCCCGCCTCGGCGGCGGGCCGGCGCGTGGACGGGTCCAGCGCGTTGGTGCCGATCGCGGCGAGTGACTCCTCGTCCGGCTCGACGACCGCGACCTCGGCGCCGTCCGCGCGCAGCTTGCGGACCGCCTGCTCCAGAGGGACTTCGGTGGGGAACAGGTCGGTGCTCCCCATCGGCGCCAGCACCAGGACGCGGGAGGCGCCCGCCGCGTAGTCGGCGTTGACGGTGGACCGCACACCGCCGTCGATGTAGCGGAGCCCGCCGATCGTGGCGGGCGGCCAGACGCCGGGCACGGCGCAGCTCGCCGTGACGGCGTCGACCAGGCTCACGTCCGACGCGTTGTCGAAGACGCGCGGTTCCCCGGTCGCGGCCTCCACGGCGACGATCTTGAGCGCGCGATCGGGCCAAGTGTGCGACGGGAGGCGGGACTCGATCACCGCGCGCCGCACCTCCTCCGCCACGGTCGGGGCGCCGAGGGCGAAACCGCCCGCCGCGCGCCGCATGTCCGCGATGCCGGCGGCACCTTGCAGCGCGCCGCCGATCCGTTCGCCGAGGGTCGCCAGGTCCACGTCGACCATGATCTCCGCGGACTGCAGCGCGGGCTCGGTCTGCCGGGCGTAGAGCTCTTCCAGGGGCAGTCCGGCGCCGAGTTGTGCCGCGACGGTCGAGCCCGCGGACGTGCCCACGATCACATCGGCCCCGGTGGCGTCCTGACCCGCGTCCGCGAGTCCCGTCAGCAGCCCGGTCAGCCATGCGATCCCGGCGACGCCACCGCCGCCGAGCACCAGTGCCTCGGTCATGTCCCGTCCTCTCGTCGCCTGTGTCGGGGCGTCCAGGAACCCCGGGCCCATCCTCCACCCACGGCCGGCGGCCGGGCCGGGTGGGGGCGGCGGTGGGGCGGGGCGACTCGAAGGACTTATCGAAAATGAAAACCGTTTGTGTATAGTCCTCGCCAGAGCCCGCCGCGGCCCGCACCGCGCCGGGCTCCCACCCCTGCCACCTCTCTGGAGGAATCCATGTCCATACCCAAGTCCCCGTCCCGGCCCCTGGCCCTGGGTGCCGGTCTCTGCCTGGCGGCCCTCGTCGCCGGGTGCGGCACCACGTCGAAAGCGGCTTCGTCGCCCTCGGCGTCCACGTCGGCGTCCACGCAGGTCCCCGTGGTCGCCTCCACGAACGTCTACGGGGACATCGCCCGCCGCATAGGCGCCGGCAGGGTCGCCGTCACCTCGATCATCGACAGCCCCGACCAGGACCCGCACTCCTACGAGGCGGGCACGCAGAACCAGTTGGCCCTGTCGAAGGCCAAGGTCGTGATCGAGAACGGCGGCGGCTACGACGACTTCGTCGACCGGATGCTGCGCAGCGCCGGCAACGGCTCCGCCCGCGTGATCAACGCGGTGAAGGTGTCGGGGAAGACCGCGCCGCCCGGCGGCGAGCTCAACGAGCACGTCTGGTACGACTTCCCCACGGTCGCCGGGCTCGCCGACGAGATAGCCCGGGCGCTCGCCGCGGCCGACCCCGCCGGCGCGACCGGTTACACGGCCAACGCCGAGGCGTTCAAGGCGAAGCTGAAGCCGCTGATGGCGAAGGAGGCCGGCATCAAGGCCGCGCACGGCGGCGAGGCGGTGGCCATCACCGAGCCGGTGCCGCTGTACCTGATCGAGGCGAGCGGCCTGCGCAACGCGACACCCCCGGACTTCAGCGAGGCCATCGAGGAGGGCGACGACGTCTCCCCGCGGACGTTGCAGGAGACGCTGGCGCTGTTCGGCGGCAAGAAGGTGAAGGCGCTGGTCTACAACGAGCAGACCTCCGGCCCGCAGACCGAGAAGGTCCAGAAGGCAGCCCAGGCGGCGGGCATTCCCGTCGTCCCCGTCACCGAGACGCTGCCGCAGGGCAAGGACTACCTCGGCTGGATGACCGCCAACGTCGACGCCCTCGCCGGCGCGCTGGGCGCATGAGCGACCCGGCCGCGGCCCGCGTACCCCCGGCCCGCCAGGGCCGTCCCCCGGGCGGGGACTCCGGCCGTGACACCGGCGGGGCTCCGGTGATCAGCCTGCGCGGCGGCGCGCTCGCCTACGGCTCGCGCGTGCTGTGGGAAGGGCTGGACCTCGACGTCCACCCCGGTGAGTTCCTGGCCGTCCTCGGTCCCAACGGCGCCGGCAAGACCAGTCTGGTGCGTGCCCTGCTGGGCCACCGGCCGCTGTCCGCCGGGACGTTGACCGTCCTCGGCGCACCCCCGCGCGGCGGCAGCCGGCACATCGGCTACATCCCGCAGCAGGCCGCGCTGTCCGCGCAGACCATGCTGCGGGCGCGGGACCTGGTGCGGCTCGGCATCGACGGGCACGTCTTCGGGCCGCGCCGGTCCGGGCGCGCGGTCCGCCGCCGCGTGGACGAGATCCTCCGGTCCGTCGGGGCGGACGGATACGCGGACGAGCCGGTCGGCCTGCTCTCGGGCGGCGAGCGGCAGCGCGTACGGGTCGGCCAGGCGCTGGCCGGCGATCCGCGGATCCTGCTGTGCGACGAGCCCCTGCTCTCGCTGGACCTGCACCACCAGCGGGCGGTGACCGGACTCGTGGACGCACGGCGGCGTTCGCACGGCACCGCGGTGGTGTTCGTGACCCACGAGATCAACCCGGTGCTGGGCGCGGCCGACCGCGTCCTCTACCTCGCCCGTGGCGGCCACCGCGCCGGGCCCCCGGACGAGGTGCTGACCTCGGACTCGCTGTCCCGGCTGTACGGGACCCGGGTCGACGTCGTCCGCACCGGCGGCCGGGTCACGGTCGTCGGCGCGCCCGACGAGGTGGCCGACCCTCCCCACCACGCCGAACTGCCGGAAGAAACGAAGACATGACCCAGATGACAGACATGACGCTCGCCGAGGGCCTGTGGCGGCAGGTCTTCGTCTTCGACCACTACGGCGAACTGCTGCCGCTGGTCCGCAACTCCCTTGTCGCCGGAGCCGTGATCGGCCTGGTCGGCGGCCTGGTGGGGGTCTTCGTCATCATGCGGGACCTGCCGTTCGCCGTGCACGGGATCAGCGAACTGTCCTTCGCCGGGGCCTCGGGCGCCCTGCTGCTGGGGGTGAACGTGGTGGCGGGCTCCATCGTCGGCTCCCTGGCGGCGGCCGGCGCGATCGGTGTGCTGGGCGCGCGGGCCAGGGAGCGCAACTCGGCGATCGGCATCATCATGCCGTTCGGGCTCGGCCTGGGTGTGCTCTTCCTCGCGCTCTACAAGGGCCGCGCGGCCAACAAGTTCGGGCTGCTGACCGGTCAGATCGTGGCCGTCGACACCCCGCAGACGACCTGGCTGATCGGTACGTCCGCGCTCGTCCTCCTCGCCCTGGCGATCATGTGGCGGCCGCTGACGTTCGCCAGCGCCGACCCGGAGGTCGCGGCCGCCCGCGGCGTGCCCCTGCGCGGGCTGTCCCTGGCCTTCATGCTCGCCCTGGGTGCCGCGGTCGCGCTGTCGGTGCAGATCATCGGGGCGCTGCTGGTGCTCACCCTCGTCGTCACCCCCGCTGCGGCCGCGGCCCGTGTGACCGCATCACCGGTGCTGTTGCCGGTGCTCAGCGCGGGATTCGCGATCCTCTCGATCGAGGGCGGCATCCTCCTCGCGCTGGGCAGCACCATCCCCATCAGCCCCTACGTGACGACGATCTCGTTCACGATCTACGGGTGCTGCCGGCTGGCGGGCCGTCGGCACCCACGTCGGGCAGCGCGTCCCAGAACGCCGTGAGCGCGGCCGCGGTGGCCGCCGGCTGCTGCAGGTTGGGCGAGTGCTCCGCGTCCGCCACGACGGTCCGGTGCGCGCCGAGCCGCCGGGCCATGTCCGCGAGGAGGTCCGGCGCCCAGGCGTCGTCCCGGTCGCCGTACAGGACGTGCACCGGCAGCCCGGTGACGGCGGCCAACTCCTCCGTCCGGTCGGGCTCTTCGAGCAGCCGGGCGCCGGCGACGCGGAGCTGCACCGGGCTGTTGCGCAGCCAGCGCTGCCGCAGGACCTCGGTGTCGGCCGGCGAGGCGACGGCCGGCTTGAGCTGCTGCATCACGTCCCAGATCTGCTGCATCGTCATGGTGGCCAGTGCGTCCAGGAGCAGCTTCAGCAGCAACCCGCGCTCGTGGCCGACCTCCGCGGGCCCGGACGACATCAGCGTGAGGGAGAGGAAGGGACGACGGTCGGTGAGGACGGCGGCGCGGGCGACCTGTCCGCCCATCGAGTGGCCGAGCAGGTG
Organism: Streptomyces sp. NPDC058691; assembly: GCF_042714775.1. Lineage (NCBI taxonomy): Bacteria > Bacillati > Actinomycetota > Actinomycetes > Kitasatosporales > Streptomycetaceae > Streptomyces > Streptomyces sp. NPDC058691. The sequence continues at coordinate 16,788 of NZ_JBHXSO010000086.1, forward strand.
CAAAGGCGTGGCCAGGGCCCGAGCCTGGGCCAGCACGTCGGCGACCAGGGCCTCCTGCGCGTACGCGGACTCCTCCTCGGGGCCCGTCGTCCCGTCCTGGCCGCGGCCGTCGACGGCGACCGCCCGGTAGCCGGCGTCCACCAGGGCTCGCAACAGGGGTATGAACTCGTCCTTGCTGCCGGTGTAGCCGGGCAGCAGCAGGACGGTGCCCCGTGCCGGGGTCCCGGGGGCCGCGTCAAGGGCGGCGAACTCACCCCGCGAGGTCGGCAGGGTCGTACGGCGGGCCCCGTGCGGCAGGGCGAAGACGGAGAGCGATGTTTCGTCGGACACCCGGGAAGCCTATGCGGCCGTATTCTCCCCGCTCACGCGGGAGGCGCCGGTGCGCGCGTCAGCCGGCCGGCTCGCCGTAGACGGATGCATACGCCCACGACAGCGCGTAGAGCGTGAGAGGGACATAGACCGCGCACATGATTCCGGCCGCCCACTGCGCGAGGCGCAGCGAGAACCTGCGGGTCCGGTCCACGGAGAGCGGCGACGTCCGGCGGTAGGCCCGCGCCAGTGCGATGAGCACCCACATCAGGGCGTAGAGGACGACCACGGGCACGGTGGCGGTGATGGCGAGTGTGTCGAGGCGGTCGGCCGTCCACAGCGGTGCCAGGACGCAGACGAGAAGGGCGGCCAGGCCAAGGTGCGCCGACCGCCCCAACCATGATCGTCGATCAGCTCCGCCGTGGCGGTTCCCGATGCTGCTCATGGCTCGAGTGTCCGGTGGCGAGCGGACCGGCTGCCTGAGTACCGGTACTCATCTTCGGCCACCGCCCGTGGCCGAGGGGCTGCTGTCGAGTGATATGTGCCGATATGATGCGGTTTGTGATCACGCGCAGACGGTTACGGGGCGATCGCTCCCGCCACGTCGGCCGGTGGCAGGCGGCCCTGCTGCCGCCGGTGCTGCTCGCGGTGCTGATCGCCGTCCTGGCGTTCGCCACGCCGCGGGAGATCGCCTTCAGCCGGCTGCTGCCCACCGCGCCCGCCCTGGCGGCCGCCATGTGGCCCGTGATCCCCACGATCCTGCTGGGCGTGTGCTGCCTGCTGGTCATGATCGGCCTCGGCATGGTCTACACCGACCTGGGGACCCCTTACACCGGCGCCGCGATCGTCGCGGTCACCCTGGCGGCTGCCTACGCCAGCCACGTCCGGCTCCAGCGCGAGGAGGCGCTGTTCCAGGTGCGGCTCGTCGCCGACGCGGCCCAGCAGGTGCTGCTGCGCCCGCTGCCGCGCCGCATGCAGTGCGTCGAGATCGAGTCGCTGTACCTGGCCTCGCAGGAGCAGGCCCGGATCGGCGGCGACTTCTACGAGGCGGCCGACACCCCGTACGGCGTCCGGCTGCTCATCGGCGACGTGCGCGGCAAGGGCCTGTCCGCGGTGGGCGCGGCGGCCGCCGTGACCGCCTGCTTCCGCGAGAGCGCCCACGACGAGCCCGACCTGCGGGGCATCTCCTCACGCCTGGAGACCAGCATCGCCCGGCACAGCGCCACCTTTCCGGGGCCCGACCTGCCGGAGCGCTTCGCCACCGCCGTCCTCGCCGAGATCCCGCACGGCAGCGGCCACGTCAGGATCCTGAACTGCGGACACCCCCCGCCGTTGCTGATCCACCGAGGCGAGATCCGCGTGCTCGAACCCGCCAGGCCCTCCGCGCCGCTCAACCTCGCACGGCTCATCGGGGACCGCTACTGGACCGACACCTTCGCCTTCGACCCGGGCGACCAGCTGCTGCTCTACACCGACGGCGTCACCGAGACCCGGGACCGCACCGGCGCCTTCTTCCCGCTCGCGGACTGGATCCGGCAGCAGGGCGGCATGCCGCCCCGCGAACTGCTGGACCGGCTCCACCAGGCCCTGCTCCGCTACGGCGGGGGCCGGCTCGGCGACGACATCGCGGCGGTCGCCGTCCAGCGCCACGGCGTCCCGGCCCGCGAACCCACCGCGTGACTCTCGGCGGCCCAGGCGGTCCCGGGCGAGCCGCGGAGCCTGGTCACCGTCGGCACGCTGCCCTCGCCGGCTGACGTGCGGGCGCCCCCGCCGGTGTCCGGCGGGGGCGCGCTGTGTCCGGTACCTCAGCTGGTGGTGCCTCGGCTCGTGGCGCCTCGATTCGTGGCGCTCGCCCGCGGCTGCCGGAGCTCGGTGACCCAGTAGGCCAGTGCGAGGAGCGGCAGGAGGGCGCCGAGGGCGCTCACCGCGGTCCAGCCGGCGGCGTGGTAGGCGAGGGAGCCGAGCTGGGACCCCAGGGCGCCGCCGGTGAAGAAGATGGCGATGAACGCGCTGTTCAGGCGGGCCCGGGCGCCGGCGTCGAGCTGGTACACGGTGTGCTGGCCGAGAATCATGGTGGTCTGCACGGCCATGTCGATCAGGATCGCGGCCAGGGCGAGCAGGACGATGTGGTGCCCGCCGAAGCCCGCCACGGCGAAGCCCACCGCGGCCACACCGAACGCGGCCGCCGTCATGGGGCGCGCCAGCCTGCGGTCGGCCCAGTGCCCGGCCAGCGGTGCCACGGCGGCACCGGCGGCCCCGACGAGCGCGAAGAGGGCGACGCCGATGGGGGAGTAGTGGAAGCGGGGCCCGGTCAGCACGAAGGAGACGGTGGTCCAGAAGGCGCTGAACCCACCGAACATCGCCGCCTGGTACAGGCCCCGGCGTCGCAGCGCGGGGTGCGTGCGCACCAGCCGCGCCGTCGACCGCAGCACCTGGATGTACGGCATGGAGGTCGTCGGGGCGTGCTGCGGCAGGGCCACGCGCAGGGCCACGGCGAGCAGGGCCATCAGGACGGCCGAGCCCAGGTAGACATAGCGCCAGCCGGCGACGTCGGAGACCAGGCTGCTGATGGTGCGCGACAGCAGGATGCCGGTGAGCAGCCCGCTCATGACACGGCCGACGATCCGGCCCCGCGCGTGGTCCGGGGCCAGGCTCGCGGCGAACGGGACCAGGATCTGCGCGACCACCGACGTGGCTCCGCTCACCAGGGACGCCAGCAGCAGCACGGGGAAACTCGTCGCCACACCGGCCACGGCGAGGGCCACCGTGGTGACGGCCAGCAGCACGGTGATGAGCCGGCGCTTCTCCAGCCGGTCGCCCAGCGGCACCAGGAACAGCATGCCGATCACATAGCCGACCTGTGTGAGGGTGACCAGCCCTCCGGCGGCGGCCGTACTGAGGTGGAAGACCCGGCTCAGCGAGGACAGCAAAGGCTGGGCGTAATAGAGGTTGGCGACCGTCATGCCGGTGGCGACGGCAAGGAGCGCGACCAGCCAGCCCGGAACGCCGTGCGGGGCCTCGCCGGGCGCGGACTGGCGAGGTGCCTTCTGAGCGGATGGTGCGAACACGGGTGCTGTCACTCCTCGGGTGGGAACCGCGTCCTGCGGTCCGGGTGGGGCTCTCGTCCGGGCGGGCCGTTCGCCGGCTCGGCCCTCCCGGGTGGTCCAGCGTTGGGGAGACCGTGACGCTTCCCGTGCCGTGGAGATGATCGGTGATGTCAGTCATCTTCCGGAGGGATGGTCGTGCCCCCGGCGCCCGCGGCCGGAGCTGTGGCGGGCGACCCGGAAGGGTTCACGCCTTGAGGCGGCGGAGGGCGTGACCGCGGCTCGTGGCCGTGCGGACGGTGATCGTCGATACATTACTTTGTGTTGCACAGTCGTCACGTTGAGTTGTCATATCCGGCGGTCCAGCCCTGGATGTTCGGGACGCCGGCAGGCCGTCGAGGTACTGATCCGGTGGTCAACTCGCAGTGCGGTGACGGGCTTTGATGTCCTGGCCGGTCGGAGCGTCGAGCGGTGGGGCGTCCGGGGAGCACCACACCGGACCTTAGGTGATCAACTGGCTACACACAGTGGCGAAAGTGCCGACATCCCAGTCCCCAGGCCGCACTTTGCCCTCTCCTGTCTATCTTTTGACTCCAGGACCCCTGCGTGGCACGGTCATATCTGGGCGTTTTTCGTGGCTTTGGCCACATTGGTCACGTCTGTGATGACGGGACCACGTCTTCGGACGAAGCGCCCAGGTCGTACCGGTCACCACGCACGAGCCGGTGCGACAGCGGTCGCCCCACGCGGACCGCGATCCGACGTTCCCGTCTCGAAGGGGAATCCAATGCGCGCGAACATCACTGCTCGTCGAGTCGCCGCGGCCGCTCTGGCGGCACCGCTTCTCGCACTCGCCGGCGCCGGCGCCGCCAACGCCGCCACCCCGCAGGTCACCCATGCTTCCGTGACGTCCGCCCACTTCGGTGGCGGATGGGGCGGCGGCGGATGGGGTGGCGGCTGGGGCCGCGGCTGGGGTGGCTACGGCGGTTACCGCGGCTTCGGTGGCTACGGAGGCGGCTTCGGCGGCTTCGGTGGCTACGGCTTCGGCGGCTACGGAGGTTATGGCGGCTTCGGCGGCTTCGGTGGCTACGGCTTCCGGTGACCGCTGAGCAGCACTCGGCCCGTGGCCCGGCCCAGGGCCGGGCCCGGGGGGCCCCGGGGGAGGTGGCGGCGCCGGGCGCCGCCCCCCGCCCGGGGGGGGCCAGCC
>NZ_JBHXSO010000087.1:0-21092 GCF_042714775.1 Streptomyces sp. NPDC058691
AGATGAAGTCGAGCAGGCTCGGGTCGAGCAGCGCGCGGTCGGCGACGCTCTGGCCGACCGCGAGCTGGGCGTCCTTGTCGGGGAAGCCGCCCACGGCGCCCCCGCCCACGATGCCCCCGCCGCCGAAGTTGCCGCCTCCGCCGCCGAAGTTGCCCCCGCCGCCGAAGTTGCCGCCTCCGCCGTGGCCACCGTGGCCGCCGCCGTGGTGACCGTGGTGCCGGCCGCACTTGCAGTGGTGGCGGCCGTGGCCGTCGCGGCCACCGCGGTCGTCGCCGTACCGGCCGTCGCGACCGTCACGCCCGTCGCGGCCACCGCGACCGTCACCGCGTCCGTCACGCCCGTCGCGTCCGTCGCGGCCACCGCGTCCGTCACGCCCGTCGCCGCGGTCGTCCCCGCGGCCACCGCGGTCGTCACCGCGTCCACCGCGGTCGTCACCGCGTCCACCGCGGTCGTCCCCGCGACCGCCCCGGTCGTCACCGCGTCCACCGCGGTCGTCGCCACGTCCACCGCGGTCGTCGCCACGTCCGCCGTCCCCGCGGTTGTCCCCACGGTCGTCGCGGCCGCCCCGGTCGTCGTCGCGACCGAAGTCGCCGCCGCCGCGCCCGTCCTCGTCGCGCTCGTCGCCGAAGCGGTTGTCGTCGTCACCCCGATCCCGGTCGTCGCTGCGACCGTTTCCGTCGTCCTGCGCGACGGAGGGGGCCGCTGCCGGGCGGTCCGGCGTGGTGGCGGCCTGGGCCGAGGCCGGCCACACGAGTGCCGCGGCCGCCAGGCAGGCGGCGGCGGTGCCGCGGAGAAGGTACGTCTTCGCCATCGGTCGTCCCAATCTGATGAGATGTTACATAGCCTAGTGAAAGGAATATTAATCACATATCGCCCGAAGCCGCGCGCAGAGGAACCGGAGGAAGCGATGTCGGACAACGCGGAGGGAAACAGCACGCGCGGCCGGGACGAGACGGGGGAGGAACGCGCGGACCGGATGTGGGGCGAGCTGATCCAGGAGGTGAGGGTCGCCCAGACCGGCGTGCAGATCCTCTTCGGCTTCCTGCTCACCGTGGCCTTCACCCCGCACTACGAGCGGCTGGGCACGGTGGACCACACCATCTACATCGTCACCGTCGTGCTCGGCTCGACGGCGACGGGGGCGCTGATCGGCCCGGTGTCCTTCCACCGGATCGTCGCGGGCCGGCGGATCAAGCCGGAGACCGTGCGCTGGGCCTCGCGGCTGACGTTCGCCGGACTCGTGCTCCTGCTGGCCACGATGACCTCGGCGGTGCTGCTCGTCCTGCGGGTGGCGACGGACGACGACTACGTCCCCTACCTCGTGGCCGGGGTCCTCGTCTGGTATCTGGCCTGCTGGTACGGGCTGCCGTTGTATGCCCGCAGGCGGCACGCCGGCCGGGACTGACGGCGTGAGAGGTACGGGGCACGAGGAAAGCCGCCGCGATTCGCGGCGGCTTTCCTCCGTACGGGTGGCGCGGGGTCAGATGTGCAGCACCCGGTCCACCAGTTCGCGGTAACCCTGCAGGGCCACGCGCAGCTTCTCGGTGTCGCCGCCGGTGTCGCTGCCGGCGTTGTCGCGGCCGCCGTTCCAGCCCGCGCGCAGTTCGTGGTGCCGGCCCTTGAGCTCCTGGAGGAGCCGTTCGGTGGCCTCCTCCAGTACGTGGTCGGCCTCCTCCACCGCGTGCCGCGGCTCGTCGACGAAGCCGCCGACCGCCTGCTGGAGCCTGCGCTGCAGCTTGTCGGTGTCATCCGCGGTCGCCTTGGGGGCACCCGGCTCCCGAGGGGTGTGCGGTGTGTGCGGGGCCTGGGCCGGACGGGCCGCCTCGGCCGCGGATTCCCGGGCATCGGCGGACTCGCGCGGGTCGGCGGTCCGATCGGGTGTCACGGGACCGCGCGCGGGGGCGGATTCGCTCACCCGGGCGGGCTGTGCGGGCTGTGCGGGCTGCGAAGGCTGCGCGGGGCGCCGGGTGGCGCGCTCGCTGCCGGGCGTGACGTCATTGCTCTTGACGTCGATCTTCTCGGCGGTCGTGTGGTCGGTCGTCTCGTCGGTCCTGGTCTTGTCGTCGTGACCGTTCTGGTTCATGGGGTTCATCGGTTACTCCCGGACGGCAGATGTGAACGGCGGGAGCCGCGGCGGTCGGTGGCGGTGTCGCCGTCGGTGCCTGTCCCGCTCTCGGTCTCGGACTCGGTGTCACCGGCCGGGGCGTCGGCCCGCGTGCCGGAGTCGTGTCGGCCTCGTGCGGTGTGCCGGGGCTCCTTGCCCCCCGCGAGGAGGTCGTCGAAGAGCGCGCGGGCCTCCAGCAGCCGGGCGCGCAGTTCCTCGGTGCCCGTCGTGGGGCGGTCACCGTCGTGCTGATCGGGGCGGACGGCACCCCGGAGATCGCGGTAGGCCTGCAGGTGGTGCGGGCGGTGCACCGACAGAGCGTCGATCTGCTCGCCGGAGTCGGCCGCCGGGAAGCCGCGGTCGCGGGACAGCCGGTCCAGCAGGCCGGCCGCCTCGCGGACGGATTCGGCGGGGGAGTCCACGAACCGCTCCTGAAGGGCGGCCCACTCGGCCCGGTACTCCTCGGTCTGGCGGGCCTCCAGCGGGCGCTGCGTCAGGTTCCCGTGGCGGTCCACGCGTTCCTGCAGCTCCTTGTCGGCGGCGGCCGTGTCGCCGTCGTGCCGGGCGAGCGTACGTTCGTATTCGGGGCCGAAACGCCGCCTCAGATGTCCGGACCCCTGCCCACGGCGCGTCAGGTACAACGCCGCGGCGGCGATCAGGACTACGAGGACGATCGCCCCGATGATGATGCCCGTGGTCATGGTGTGCCTCCTGGGGACCGATGCGGTCCCGGAATGGGATCTGACCTTGTTTCGGGTCCCGTGTGGTGTCTACGGAGCGTGTATCCGCGATCCGTCTCTCCACGCACACGTCTCCCGGACGGGGCGCCGGGGAGGGGAGGCAGGGGTGGAGCAGTGCGCGCGTTCAGCGCGGCAGGACGACCTGGATGACCTTGCCGCCCTGGGCGAGCAGGGTCACCCGGATGTCCCGCGCCAGCCGGCGCACCAGGCGCCAGCCGTAGCCGCCGGGCAGGAAGCCGCCGTCCGTCGGCGGCGCGACGGGCAGCCGGGAACTGTGGTCGCCGACCGAGACCCGGATGCCGTCCGGCCCGGGCAGGATCTCGAAGCGGGCGATCCCCTCGCCGTAGCGGAACGCGTTGGTGACGAGTTCGGAGACCACCAGCAGGCAGTCCTCGACCCGTTCGGGATCGACCCCGGTCAGGCGGGCGCGGGCCATGTCACGGGCCTCGCCGATGGACGCGGGGAGTGCCCCGCCGCTGCGCGCGGTGGTGGGCACCTGTCCTTCGTCATCCGTTTGAAGGCTGTACACGTACGATCACCCCGTAGGCCTCACTGGTCCCTGTGTGTCTGCCCGGCCGGGCCGGTCCTACGCGACCCGGTGGACGGATTTACGTCACTCCGGAATTGGTGGGCATGCTCGGTGAAGGACCGGGTACCCGAACGGCAGCACACGGGAACACGTCGTTGGACGGGTTTGAGGAGGAGCTGTGATCGCGGACGTCAGCAGGACGAGCCTCAGGGCCGGGGTGGAGAAGGCCGTCGCGGACGGACTGCCGCAGATCAGCGACCCGAGCAGTGTCGCACCCGCGGACGCGCGGGCGCTGTCGAAGCTCTTCCTCGAGCGGCTGACGGTTCTCGAGGAGGGCACCCAGGACCACCAGTACGCGCGGAACACCCTCATCGAGATGAACATGTCCCTGGTCCGGTTCGCGGCGCGGCGCTTCCGTGACCGCGGCGACGACATGGACGACATCGTGCAGGTCGGCACGATCGGTCTGATCAAGGCCATCGACCGCTTCGACATCTCGCGCGAGGTCGAGTTCACCACCTTCGCCGTGCCCTACATCGTGGGGGAGATCAAGCGCTTCTTCCGCGACACGACCTGGGCCGTGCACGTGCCGCGCCGGCTCCAGGAGCGCCGGGTCGAACTGGCGCGCGCCCGGGACGAGCTGTCCTCCCGGCTCGGCCGGGCCCCGAAGGTCGCCGAGCTGGCCGCGCTGATGGACCTCAGCGAGCCCGAGGTCGTCGAGGCGCAGGTCGCGTCCAACGGCTACACCGCCTCCTCCCTCGACGCGGCGCTCACCACCGACGACGGGGACGAGGGCGAGACCGTGCTCGCCGACTTCATCGGCGCGCCCGATCCGGGCATGGAGCTCATAGAGGATCTGCGCTCCCTGGCCCCGCTGGTGATCGAGCTGAGCGAGCGCGACCGGCGACTGCTCCACCTGAGGTACGTGGAGGAGCTGACGCAGGCCCAGATCGGCGAGATCATGGGCTGCACCCAGATGCACGTCTCCCGCCTGCTGTCGCGGACCATCGCGCGACTGCGCGCCGGAATGCTCCAGGACGGCAGCGCCGGCTGACACCGTTCCCCCAGTGCCCGCGCCCCCCAGGGGCGCGGGCACCGTCGTGCGCGGCCTACGATGCGCGGATGACCGATCACGATCACGCGTCGTCGGGCCGGCTGTACCGCCCCCTGGTGCGGATGACGCCGCGGGACCCGCAGGAGCCGCACCGGGTCGCCACTCCGCTGGAGCTGCTGTTCGACCTGTGCTTCGTGGTGGCCGTGGCGCAGGCCGGCGTCCGGCTCGTGCACGCCGTCGCCGAGGGCCATTTCGGGCACGGGGTCGCCGGCTACTGCTTCGTCTTCTTCGCCATCTGGCTGGCCTGGGTCAACTTCACCTGGTTCGCCTCGGCCTACGACACCGACGACGTCCCCTACCGCATCGCGACGTTCGTCCAGATCACCGGCGTCCTGGTGCTGGCGGCCGGTGTGCCCCGCGCCTTCGACCAGAACGACTTCACCGTCGCCGTCGCCGGCTACGTCATCATGCGGATCGCCCTGACCTGCCAGTGGGTGCGCGCGGCGCGCAACGCGACCGCGGCGGCGCGGACCGCGGCACTGCGCTACGCCGTGGGCCTGGTGGTCGTCGAGGCGGGATGGATCCTGCTGCTGCTGGTGCCCGGCGGGGTGTTCACCTGGGGCTTCGTGGTGATGGCCGTCGCGGACCTGTCGGTGCCGGTCATCGCCGAGCGCGCGCAGCGGACCAACTGGCACGCCCACCACATCGCCGAACGCTACGGGCTGTTCACCATCATCGTGCTCGGCGAGTCGGTGGCGGCCGCGACGGTGGCCGTGCAGTCCGCCGTCGACGAGTCCTCCGTCCTGGGGGATCTGCTGCCCATCGCCGTCGGGGGTCTGCTCATCGTCTTCTCCGCGTACTGGATCTACTTCGCCGTCCCCGTCCACCGGCATCTGACCACCGGCGTGTCCTCGTTCCTGTGGGGGTACGGCCACTACTTCGTCTTCGGCTCGGCCGCGGCCATCGGCGCGGGGATCGAGGTGGTGGTCGAGCAGACGGTGCACAAGGCGCACATCTCGCAGACGGCCGCCGCGTCCGCCGTGACGGTGCCGGCCGCGCTGTTCCTGCTGACGGTCTGGCTCATCCACTCCCGGCGGGCCAAGCGCGGCTTCGCCGAGCACGCGGTGCTGCCGGTCTGCGCCGTGCTGGTACTGGCCGCCACGTTCTGCGGTGCCTGGGCGGTGCCGGTGGCCGGGGTGGTCATGGCGGTGGCGGTCGCCGTGGGGGAGGTCCTGTCCTCCCGGCGCCGGCCGGCCGCCTGAGACGGACGGGTGCCCCGCCGGCGGGCGGGGCACCCCTGGTGTGTCAGGCAGGCCTCGGACGTGGATCAACAGGCGTGCGTCCGGGATACGTCAGGGGAACGAGACCACATTGGACGGTACGGTCGAGGTCCCCGAGGTCGCGGCACCGGTGCTGTTGATGACGTGGTCGTACTGGCCCATGCCGCCGAGCGAGACCACCAGGACGTCGTGCATCTTGACCCCGGACTTCACCGGGACCTCGAAGCCGTGGTCCATGCGGATCGTCGGATCGGAGGTGAAGTTGCAGTAGCTGCCCACGCCCCAGGCCTCATGGGTGGTGACGGAGTCGTCCACCTTGTAGGCGGCCCAGCCCTTCGTGGCGCCGTTCTGGATGGCGGCCTGGTTGGGGGCGTCGTAGGCCTTCTCGTTCTGGAAGAAGATCGTCCTGCCGTTCTGGCCGCTCCACTGGACGTCGTACTTCTTGAAGTGCTCGACGAACAGGCCGGTGGCCAGCACGTCGTCGCCGTTCACGCGCAGGCCGTAGTCGGCCGGGTTGGTGTCCCAGCCCACGCCGGCGCCGTGGTCGGCACGCCAGATCCAGGTGTGGTCGATGATGGTGTCGTCGCTGTTGACCTCCATGCTGGTGGTCGCCTTGCCCGGGCCGGCGCCGCCGATCCGGATGAAGACGTCCTGCACGGTGGTCGGGTTCGCGGCGTGGTCGGCGGCCGCGCCCTGCGGGCCGACCTGGAGCAGCACCGGGGAGTTGACCGCACCGGCGTCGATCAGGAAGCCGGCCAGCTTCACGCCGTCGACGTCGGCGACCTTCATGGCGGTGACGCCGTTGTCGGGGATGATCGTCGCGAGGCCGAGGCCGAGCACGACGGTGTTGGCCCGGTTGACGTTGATGGTCTGGTCGACGTGGTAAATGCCCGGGGTGAACAGCAGGTTGAGGCCCTGGGCGAGCGCGGCGTTGATGGTGGCGGCCGTGGCGCCCGGCTTGACCACGTAGAACTGGCTCAGCGGGATCGAGGAACCCTGCGGCGCGCCGGCGCCCCAGGTCGTGCCGCGCGCGTTGGTGCGCTTGGCCGGGACGAAGACCTTGTAATCGCTGCCGTCGAGGTAGAGGAAGGGCTTCTCACGGGAGACGGGGGTGGTGTCCAGCGTGGTGTACGGCGGGTTGGGGAAGCTCTGCGCGGGAGCGCCCTGGACGCCGGAGAAGGCCATGTTCCACACGCCGTTGGTCCAGCCGCCGACCGAGCTGTCGCGGGTGTACCACTGCTGCTGCGAGTACGGGCCCACGGTGCCGTCGATCTTGCTGTCGGCGATGTAGCCGCCGCTCGCCCAGCCGTAGCCGTTGGGCGCGAGGTTGAGGCCGCCCCTGACGTGCATGCGGCGGAAGGGCGCCGCCTGGGCGACGGCCCAGCGGTCCGTGCCGCTGACCGGGTTGAGGGCGAGGTTCTCGGCGGAGCGCCAGAAGTTCTGAGTGGCGTTGCCGTTGAACCAGCCGGCGTCCACGGTCACGTCGCCGTTGAAGTTCGTGTCGTCGGGGGAGAGGCCGAGCCCGGCGATCGAGGTGTAGAAGCCGATGTTGGCGTTGATGTTGTTGTACGTGCCGGGCTTGAAGAGCAGCGCGTAGCGGCCGGTGCCGAACTGCGCCGCCTCCTGCTGCTGGAAGATCTGGTCGAGCTTGGCCTGGATGTTCGGCGTCGAGGGGTCGAAGACCAGGACGTTCGGGCCGAGGTCGCCGCCGCCGGGGATCTGCGGGCCGGTGCCGTCGGTGGTGTGCACGGCGAACTCCCAGAGCGAGTAGCCGTACTGGGTGTGCCGGGCCGTGCCGTTCATCCGCACGTAGCGGCCGGTGCCGCTCGCGGCGCGGGTCTCGGTGCCGCCGGCGCCGGTGGTGGTGGAGGCGACGGTGGTCCAGTCGGTGCCGTTGGCGGAGACCTGGATCTGGTACGAGCTCGCGTAGGCGGCTTCCCAGGTGAGCACGACCTCACAGATGGTCTGCGAACTGCCGAGGTCGACCTGCAGCCACTGCGGGTCGCTGAAGGCGCTGGACCAGCGGGTGCCCGCGTTGCCGTCGACCGCGTTCGAGGCGGCGGTGCCGGCGTTCTCGGTGGAGGAGGCGGTGGCGGTCTTGCCCTGGGCGACATTGGTGGTGCCGCAGGCCGCGGCGTGGGCCTTGGCGAGCGGGCCGGCGGGGACGGCGATCAGGGCGAGCAGGACGGACAGCAGGGCTATCAGCCCTAAGTGTCTGCGGTGGGCGTCGTTGACGTGGGGTCTCATCAGAACTCCTGTCTCGGCCTCACGACTTAATTTATGGCGTGAGTTAAGAGGTGAGGGAAGTCGGGGTCAAGTGGTGCGACAGGAACTGTTTCCGACGGATTAACGGAACATCAGGTAAGTGAGAACCCCGAACGGTCGGTGACCTGCGGGGTGTCCGATTCCTTCGCTTGTTGAACGCGAAGCGGGTCTCCAGGGCCACGGGAACGTCCCCGTACCAGTCCTGACGTGAACTCTTGACCGCTCGCGCAACGCTGGGTTGACCGCGGCCCCGACAACCGGAAGCGCCCCCCGGCCCTCCCTTTGGGGGCCGGTGCCGGGCGCGAACACGGCCACGGCGGTGATCCACCACTCGAACTAATGATCTTCACGCGTTACACTCCGCGAGTGTCCGAACTCCGCACACTGGCCCTGGGGCTCCGGCAGGCGATCCTCGACTGCCCGAACCCCGGACTGGTCTCCCTGGAGCGCTTCCCCTACGGCTCCTGTGGTGACGCCTCGATCCTTCTCGGCCAGTACCTCCACGAGAACGGGCTCGGGGTGTGGAGGTACGTCAGCGCCTGGGAGAACGGCGCCTCGCACGCGTGGATCGAGAAGAACGGCCTGCGCGTCGACATCACCGCCGACCAGTTCGACGGGGTCGACACCCCGGTGATCATCGCCTCGGGAGGCGGCTGGCACGACCGCTTCACGGTCGACCACGCCGCCTCCCACGGCGCCCTCATCGCCGTCCGCGAGGAGTACGCCCGCGCCGAACTGAGCGCCGCCTACGACCGGCTGATCGCCGTCATTCGGCAAGGGACGCCACGAGTCGGCGCATGACGGCAGGGTCGAGCGCCGGGTTCGCCGCCGCGTGATGGGCCAGTTCCTCGTCGTCGAGGAGCTCCGCCAGCCGGGCGGGCGGGAGATTCGCGTGACGTGCCGCGGCGGCCCGTACGCGGGGATCGGGGTCGTGGGTGAGCCGCTCCACCGTCTGTGCGGAGGTCGCCGGATCCCGGCCGGCCAGTGCGCGGACCGCGGGATCCTCGTGATCGGCGTAGTGGGCGAGTCCCGCGGTGGGGAAGTCCGGCCGGATGACGAGCTGTTCGCGTTGAGGGCCGGTGTACTCCAGGAAGCTGCGCAGCAGCAGGTCGGCGGGTGCCTCCGGGTGGTTCTGCGCGAGCAGGACACGGACGCCGAGGTCGTCGTCGGTGGCGAGGCGTTCCACCAGGTCGGGTGGCAGGAAGCGGTCCCGTGCGGCCTTCCGGCGCCACATGGGGTGGCCGGAAAGTGCGTTCCGCCGCATCTCGGCCGGGTCGCCGGGCACCCGTAGCTGTGGCCAGGGGACGAACGGCTCGTCCATGGGGACCTCGTAGTCGATCGCCTCGCGCTCGGTGTCGGTCAGCGCGAGGTCCATGGACGCCGCCAGTCGCACACGGGGATCGGGGTCCCTGGTGAGCGCCCGGAGTTCGTCGGGTTCCAGGTCGGAACGGTAGGCGATGCTCTCCCGCACTCCGGCGTCCGGATCCGCCCCGAGCGCCCGGCGCCGCTCCCGGGAGAGCCGGGGGTGGTGCGCGATCCGCTCGCGGACCTCCACGTCCGGATCGGTGGAGAGCAGCGCCACCACGTCCGCGGGAAGGGTGGGGTTGCGCGCGATCGTCGCACGCTCGTCCTCGGCGGCCGGCGCGGTGAGCACGCTCTCGACGACCTTCCGGCTGAGGGCTCCGTGGAGGAGCATGTCGGTGCGGGCATGGCACGGCCGTTCCGGCAGCTCCCGCTCCACGTACTGCGGGTCCTCACGGCGCAGGTGGTCGTGCACTGCCTTCCGGACCCTTTCGTCGGGATCCGCCAGCAGTGCCTCCCTGACGTCGTCCGGCACGCCGCGCCAACCGATGCCCATGAGCCGCACCTTGGGGTCCGGATGAGAGTGCGCCGCCCACATGAATTCCGCGGAGACCTGGCGGCTGAACCCGCTCTGCATCTCGTCTTGGTAAGTGCGGATCATGTGGAGGACGACCCGGTCCGGCAGGAGTGCGGGTATCGCATGCGGAGGCAGGTCGGGACCGTCGGAGAGCAGGGCCCGCACGGACCACTCCGGATCGTCCACCAGCCGAGCCCGCTGTGCCGGGTCCACATGCGGATTCCGGGCGAAGCGGCCGCGCACGAACCGGTCGGGGTGCGCGGCGACGGCCTCGACCACCGCGCCCGGCAGTGCCCGGTGCTCGCACAGCGCGATGCGCGCCACCTTCGGTCCGTCGTCGAGCAGGCGCAGCAGCACGTCCTCGGGGGCGGCCGGATTGAGGGCGAGCCCGGCGAGTCGGCGTTCGGGGAGCCCGGCGGCAGGCCAGAGCCAGTGCGACGTGATCATAAAGAGCCTTCCTTTCGCCCGTGGTCCGGTACCGTTTCTGCGCAACCCTCAGGGGTAGACGCGAACGAGGGAGGCAGCCATGGGTGATTGGTCCACGACAGTGCTGGTCATCGCGGGGGTGGCGGTCGCGGCCATGCTCGTGGTCGCTGTGGTGCTGGTGGTGAAGATGGCACGGGTCCGTACCCTGCTGCGCAGCGCCGACGTCCCGCGCTCGGGCAAGCTGGCCTTCTGGGCCGCGGTGATCTACCTGGTGTGCCCGGTGGATCTGCTGCCCGACCCGATCCTCATCGACGACATCGGCGTGCTGCTGCTGGCCCTGCGGTCGCTGAAGAGCGCCGCGGACCAGCAACTGCCCCCCGGTTTGGGGACATCGCGCAAGACGCTCGGCTGACGGCCGGCCCGGTCGGACAGCCGGTGTCCGGTCGCAGGTCCGGCCTCAGCCCACGGCCTCGGCCCTCTCCTGGGCGACCGGCAGGCACACGGTGAAGCGGGTGTCGCCCGGGGTGGACTCGACACGGATGTCGCCGTGGTGCTTGTTGACCACGATGCGGTAGGAGATGTCGAGGCCGAGCCCGGTGCCCTCGCCGACCGGCTTCGTGGTGAAGAACGGCTCGAAGATCCGCGGCCGGATCTCGTCGGGGATGCCGGGCCCCGTGTCGCCGATCTCGACGAGCAGCCGGTCCGTCCCGTCCCATCGGGTGCGGATGCTGAGGGTGCCGGAACTGCCCATCGCGTCCAGCGAGTTGACGACGAGGTTGGTCCACACCTGGTTGAGCTCGGCGCCGTACGCCTGGATCTGCGGCAGCGTGCGGTCGTACTCCTTCACCACCTGCACCCCGCCGGGGATCTTCGCGTGAAGCATCGTCAGCGTGGCGTCCAGCAGCGCGTGCACGTCCACGGTCTGCTGCGGCGCGCGGTCGAGCTGCGAGTATTGCTTCGCCGCGCCGACCAGGCCGGAGATCCGGGTGACGGCGTCGTCGATCTCGCCCATGAGCAGTTCGGTGTCGAGGGTGTACGACAGCCAGCGCACGGACGCTTCCAGACGGTCCTCGCCGACCGTCTCCACCACGGTGCCGAGCCACTCGATGTCCACCCCGCCCGCGATCAGCGTCGGGGCGAGTTCCCAGGAGCCGTTGACGCCGTGGTCCTCGAGCCAGTCCGTCAGCTCGTCCTCCGCGTCAGAGGCTTGCAGGGCCGAGAGTTCCGGTGCCGACGCCAGGCGCTTGATCGCGGCGTCCTGCAACTCGACCAGTTCGTGCAACTGCCGGGTGTCGAGCCGGCCGTCCGCGATGAGGGCGAGCTTGTGGCGCATGCCGGCGACCCGGTCGCGCAGCGCGGAGGTCGCCCGCACCGCGGCCGCCGCCGGGTTGTTCAGCTCGTGCGTCAGTCCCGCGGAGAGCGAGCCGAGCGCCAGCAGGCGTTCGCGCTCGCCCATGATGGTGTTCTGCTGGCGCACGCCGAAGAACAGGCCCTCCAGCAGGTGCACCGCCATCGGGAACCACCGGTGCATCGCGCCCGCGAACTCGTCGGCCGGGAGCACGAAGAACTCGCAGTCGGTGATGGCCCGCAGCGAGTTGGGGTACACCTGATCCACCCGGTCCCCGAGGTACGCCTGTGTCGCGCCCGCGTACACCCCGCGCTGGTCCGTGCGGTTGACCTCCACCTGGTCGCCGTGGAGCAGCCTGGTCATCGCCACGGTGCCGCTCAGCAGGATGTAGAAGCAGGTCGCCGGCTCGCCCTCGCAGTAGACGTCGGCGCCGCTTGCCGTCTGCTCCAGGCGGCCCTGTTCGGCGAGCCAGTCCAGTTGCTTGTCCCCGAGCGCCTCGAACAGGAACAGGGTCTTCAGCTGTTCCGGTACGAGCCGGTCCGACGTGGTCACTGCGCCTCCAGATAACGGTGCACGAGCGATACGGCCATCGCTCCCTCGCCCACGGCCGACGCCACCCGCTTGACCGACTCCGCGCGGACGTCGCCCGCCGCGAAGACGCCGGGCACGCTGGCCTCCAGGTGGTACGGGTCGCGGGGGAGCGGCCAGCGCGCCGGCCGTCGCCCGCCGGTCAGCAGATCGGGGCCGGTCAGGACGAAGCCGCGCGCGTCACGTTCCACGACCCCCTCCAGCCAGTCCGTCCGCGGCTCGGCGCCGATGAAGATGAACAGCCACTCCGCGTCCACGGTCGTCACGGCGCCCGTCTTCGCGTCCCGCAGCATGAGCTGCTCCAGGTGGTCGCCGCCCTTGCCGCCCACCACCTCGGTGCACGGGTGCACGTCGATCGTGTCGATCGCGGCGATCTGGTCGATCAGATAGCGCGACATCGAACGGCCCAGGTCGGCGCCCCGGATCAGCAGGTGCACCCGGCGGGCGTTGCGCGAGAAGTACACGGCGGCCTGCCCGGCCGAGTTGGCGCCGCCCACGATGTAGACGTCTTCGCCGGCGCAGTTCATGGCCTCGGTCATGGCGGAGCCGTAGAACACCCCGGCCCCGGTGAACTCGGCGAGCCCCGGCGCGTCCAGCCTGCGGTACGCCACGCCGGTGGCGAGCACCACGGTGTGCGCGGTGATCGCCGAGCCGTCCCCGAAGGACAGCACCCGTCCGGCGCCCGCCGCCTCCAGAGCCGTGACCTCGCGGGTGCTCAGGATCTCCGCGCCGAACTTCAGCGCCTGCCGGCGCGCCCGGTCGGTGAGCTGGGCGCCGGAGACACCGTCCGGGAAGCCCAGGTAGTTCTCGATGCGGCTGCTCTGGCCGGCCTGGCCGCCCGTCGCCCTGCGCTCCACCAGCACCGTGCGCAGGCCCTCGGACGCCCCGTACACGGCCGCGCCGAGACCGGCCGGACCGCCGCCGACCACCACCAGGTCGTAGAAGTCGGAGGACGGCGTGGTGCTGAGGCCGACATGCGCGGCGAGCTCGGCCTCGCTCGGCCGCACCAGCGTCGAGCCGTCGTCGGTGACCACCAGCGGTACGTCGTCCTGGGTGAGCCCCGCGGCGGTGAGCAGCTGGACCGCCTCCGGGTCCTCCGAGGGCAGCCAGCGGTAGGGGACCAGGTTGCGGGTGAGGAAGTCGCGCACCTTGAACGAGGGCGCGGACCAGCGGTGCCCGACGACCCGGGTCTCGCTGGCGGTGGGGTCGGGAGTGGACAGCCACGATTCGAGCAGCGTGTCGATCACCGGATAGAGGTTCTCCTCCGGCGGGCTCCACGGCTTCAGCAAGTAGTGGTCGAGATCGATGATGTTGATCGCGTCGATGGCGGCCGCGGTGTCCGCGTAGGCGGTCAGCAGCACACGCCGGGCCAGCGGGAACAGATCCATGGCGGCTTCGAGGAACTCGACGCCGTTCATCTGCGGCATGCGGTAGTCCGCCAGCATCACGGCCAGCTGCTCGCCGCGCAGCTTGATCTCGCGCAGCGCGCTGAGGGCCTCGTCGCCGGAGGTCGCGCGCACCACCCGGTACCGGTCCCCGTACCGGCGGCGAATGTCGCGGGCCACCGCCCGGGAGACTGCCGGATCGTCGTCGACGGTGAGGATGGTCGGATTCGCCATGTGACCATCATTGCTCCCCAAGGCCCGCGGCGCGCCCCAAAACGAACACTCGTGCCTGGTGGGGCGATGCTTTACCGTACGTCGCGCCGCGTCACGCACCGCGACGGCCGCGGGCCCGCGGGAGCGGCCGGTCAGGCGCCGTCGGTGATCTTGATCTCGGCGATCGTGTCGTAGAAGGACAGGTGGTCCTTGATCTCGGGCACGGTGCCGATCGGCTCCGGATAGGCCCAGGCCACGTCGGTGTGGTCGCCGTACGACCAGTAGGAGGCCAGACCCTTGAACGGGCAGGTGGTGTGGGTGTCGGTGGGCCGGAACAGCGCCAGGTCGACGTCCTCCGGCGGTATGTAGTAGCGGACGGGCAGGCCCGTCTCGTGGACGAGGAGCGGGCGCCGGGTGTCGGCCACCACCTGCCCGTCGATCTCGACCCTCACGTGCTGCGTGCCGGGCACCGCTGTGACGGTGTGGCCCTGAGTGCTGTGGGTGGACGCCATGAGGCTCCCCTTTTCGCTCGGCTCTCGTGCGACAACCTCGCGGGACGGGAGCGCATTCCCCGGGGCGTTGTCCCCCGCATGCACGTATCCGCGTGACCGAAACCGCGTTCGCCCGTTGGCCCTGCAAGATCGCAGCCAAGGAGGAGCGTGAGATGAGCACCCGACGTCACCAAAAGGGCCGCAAGCACCGCACGGTCAACCGCACCCCCCGCCCCGTCGCGGCCACCGCCCCGGCCGCCGGACGGCCCGCCTCCCGTCCGGCCTCGTCGCCTGCCGCAGCCCCCGTGGCGGCGGCTCCCGCCGCCGTTCCGGCGCCGGCGGTGGCGGTGGCGGCTCCCGCACCCGCGGCCCCCGCGCCGCGGTCGGAGCAGAGCCCGGAGCCTCAGCCGGAGCCCGCTCTGCCCCGCACGGCGCTCAAGACCCTGGAGCAGCTGCGTGCCGCGGGCGGTGACGGCACGACCGTCGACGACCTGAGCGCCAGCGTGGGGTACCAGCCGGCCACCATCGTGCGGCACATCGACACCCTGGTCGCGGCCGAACTCGTTCACCAGCGCGACGGCCGCTGGTACGCGGTGTCCGGAGGGTGAGGCGGCCGCCGCCGCTCAGCAGGTACGGAAGACGTGCCCGCGCTCCTTGGCGGGCATGACGTCCCGGTCCCGCAGCACCACCGAGAGGCGGCCGCCCCAGCGGCGGCAGGTCCGGCCGAAGTCGGCCGCGGTGTAGGCGACGACCAGGACGCGGTTCGCGTAGGCGGCGGCATAGTCGCCGCACTCGTCGAACTCCCCGCACTCCTCGGCCACGGCGAAGTCGAAGCCGATGTCCTTGTGCCGGGGGAGGAGCTCGGCGGTGTTCTTCTGCGCGACGGCCAGTCCTGCCGCGTGCGCCCGTGCCACCAGGAGCCGGGCGTACGCGGCGTTCTGATCAGACGTCAGGAGTCCATGAGAGCGCTCGAAGGAATCGAGGTTGTCCGGTTCGACGGCCTGGAACCCGTGCTCGGCGCAGTCGTCGATCCAGCG
Source organism: Streptomyces sp. NPDC058691 (assembly GCF_042714775.1). Classification (NCBI taxonomy): domain Bacteria; kingdom Bacillati; phylum Actinomycetota; class Actinomycetes; order Kitasatosporales; family Streptomycetaceae; genus Streptomyces; species Streptomyces sp. NPDC058691. The sequence goes on from NZ_JBHXSO010000087.1 coordinate 15,340, forward strand.
TCCGACGACCGCGGCCAGCGCGGTCCGCCGGGCCGCCGTCGAGATGTCGAACAGGACCTCGCCCCAGTCCTCGTCCATGACGGGGGCACCCCGCCGGTCGCGCAGGAGCAGGTCCGGGTGGTGCCGCTGCCACCAGCCCGCCTCGCCGGGCTGGGCCTGGAACGCGTTGACGTAGCAGACGGAGTAGACGCCGGGGGCGGGCCGGTCGGCGCGGTCCCGGGAGACCACGCGGACGCCCTTCGCGGGCGGGTATCCGCCGCCGATCTGGTAGTCGAAGCGCGCGCCGGCCGGCGGCGGGGTCACCGGGACGTCCCGGGACGGGCGTTGGCCGGTGCCGCACCCGGCGGCCAGCACCACGGCGGTCAGGAGGGCCGCCGCCCTGCGCGGTGACGGGACGGGCGGGGAGGGCACACGGGCTCCTGGGGGACCGGGGACGGGCTGCTCATTCTCGCGCCCCGGCGGCCGGAGGAAAGCACCGGTCAGAGGATGCCGCCACCGCCGCTCCAGTGCGGGCCGGTCATCCAGAGCAGGGCGACGAGGGTGTCGATCGCGCCCAGGACCACGGCGATGAGCGGCAGCAGCGGCTTGGCGCCCCGCCAGGTGCGGCCCATCGCCAGCCAGCCGCAGACCACGGCGGCCGGGCCGAGCAGGATGCCGAGGACGAAGAAGCCCGCGACGGCGCATATCAGACCGATGATGCCGAGCGTGTCGCGGTCGGTGCCGGTGTTCGTCCGGGGGCTGTGGGGCATGGTTCGCTTCCTCCGTGTTCGGCGCTCGACGGCGCGAGCGCGCGGTGCTACGGAGTCCGGTTACCCCGCTTCGGGCCCGCTTAGTGCCCGTCAGAGCATCGCTCACGCAGGGGCGGTGGCCGGTGCCGCGCCCGGCGGCAGCGGAGGCCGGCGCTACCGCGGCCGGGAGGGCTGCCGCCCTGCGCGGCGACGCGCGGTCGATCCAGGGCATGGCCGCTCCGCACCTTGTGGGTGCGCTCCCGGCCCGAGGTGCCGAGATCGGCCGCGAGGGTGGGCGATCGGGCCGTGCCGGGGGATACGGGCGGTGGTGAGCAGTGGGAAGAGGCTGCCGAAGGGGGGTGTCGGCCGGGCGGCCCAGGGCCCGGCCGGTCGGAGCGCGCGTGGAGCCGGTGGCGAGGTCACCGGGACGTCCCGGGGCGGGCGTTGGCCGGTGCCGCGCCCGGCGGCAGCTGAGGCCGGGGCTACCGCGGCCGGGAGGGCTGCCGCCCGGGGCCGCACCCGCCGCCGGGAAGGCGGGCCGTGCCCGCGGGCGTATCGCCGTGCCCGCGGGCCGCCGGGAGGTCAGCCGCCGAACAACTGCTTGAGCTTCAGGATCAGTTCGTAGACCCCGTAGGCGAAGGGCGCGCCCACCCACAGCCATGCGAGCGCCATCAGGGGGCGGCGGTCCGGCATGGCGGTGGCGGGCGGCGTGGACGGTTCGGTCATCGGACGGCTCCTTCCGACTCGGGGCCGGCTGCCGACGTGGCGACGGGCGCGGCCGACGGGCCGTCGTGGTGACGGGGGTTGACGGGACTTACGAGCTCGTTGGCGACGAAGCCGACGACCAGCAGGACCATCATGATGACGAAGGACGTCGTGTAGAGGTCCGGGCCGGTGCGTCCGGCCGACTTCTCGTGGTCGGCGATCGCGTTGACGATCAGCGGCCCCAGCACGCCGGCGGTGGACCACGCGGTCAGCAGCCGCCCGTGGATGGCGCCGACCTGGTACGTGCCGAACAGATCCTTCAAGTACGCCGGAATCGTGGCGAATCCGCCGCCGTAGAAGGACAGGATGACGGCGGCCGCCAGGATGAACAGCGGCTTGGAGGAGTCGCCCACGAGCGCGATCAGCAGGTAGAGCAGGGCGCCCACGCCGAGGTACACGCGGTAGATGTTCTTGCGCCCGACCAGGTCGGAGGTGCTCGACCAGGTGATCCGGCCGAGCATGTTGCCGAGCGACAGGACGCCGACGAAGCCCGCGGCGGCCGTGGCCGTGACCGGCGCCGAGGTGTCCGCGAAGAAGTCCGTGATCATCGGCGCGGCCTTCTCCAGGATGCCGATGCCCGCCGTCACGTTCATGCAGAGCACCACCCACAGGCACCAGAACTGCGGCGTGCGCAGAGCCGAGCGGGCCGAGACCTGTGCGGTCGTGACCAGGGGACGCACCGCGTCCGTGGCGGGCGTCCATCCGGCCGGCTTCCAGTCGTCGGCCGGTACGCGGACCAGCAGCACGCCGAACGTCATGAAGACGGCGTAGACCAGGCCCATCACCAGGAAGGTCTGGGAGATCCCCGAGGGGTCGGCGCCGAAGGACGACAGCATCTGGGTCGACCAGGGCGAGGCGATGAGGGCGCCGCCGCCGAAGCCCATGATGGCGATACCGGTGGCCAGGCCGGGGCGGTCGGGGAACCACTTGATGAGGGTGGAGACCGGCGATATGTAGCCGATGCCGAGTCCGATGCCGCCCACGAAGCCGTACCCGAGCACGATCAGCCAGTACTGGCTGGTCGCGGCGCCGAGCGCGGAGATGAGGAAGCCGGAGGCGAAGCAGAGCGCGGACACGCACATCGCCCAGCGCGGGCCGTTGCGCTCCACGAGGGTGCCGCCGAAGGCCGCGGACAGCCCCAGCATGACGATCGCCAGCTGGAAGGGGAGCGCGGACTGGGTCCCGCTGAGATGGAGCGAGGCCTCGAGCGGTGGCTTGAACACGCTCCAGGCGTAGGCCTGGCCGATCGCGAGGTGGATGGAGAGGGCCGCGGGCGGTACGAGCCACCGGCTCCAGCCGGGTGGGGCCACGGTACGGGCGCGGCTGAGGACGGCGGGTACAGCGGGTAATGCTGGCGGGGTCATGACATACCTTCCTGGCGACACATGGCCCCGTGGACCGTACAACTTTCACCCATCCCTGGGTAGGGCCTTTTCCGAAGAGATCGGCGGCGATGCGGGTGCGGCGGGTGAGGCGGAGGTGGCGGGGGAGCCCTGCGAGGCGGCGAACGGGACGAGATGGCCCAGCAATTGGAGGCCCTGTTCCGCCGCGCTGCCGGGCGCGGCGTGGTAGACGACCAGCAACTGCCCGTCGGCACCGGTGACCGCCAGCTTCTCGTAGTCGAGTTCCAGCGGCCCCACCTGCGGATGCAGGAGGCGGCTGGTGCCACTGGTCCGCGGCTTCACGTCGTGCCGCGCCCACAGGCGGCGGAACTCCTCGCTGCGCACGGACAGTTCGCCCACGAGCTCGGTCAGCCGGGCATCGTTCGTCTCCGGGCCGGCGAGCGCCCGGAGGGAGGCGACGGTCCCCGCGACGGTGCGTTCCCACTCGCCCTCCTGGTACATCGCCCGGACCGCCGGGTCGAGCAAGGCGGAGCGCAGCAGGTTGTCGCCCTTGACGTAGTGCGGCGACAGGGCGGTGGCGAGCGGGTTGGCCGCCAGGACGTCCAGGTAGCGGCCCTGCACGAACGCGGGGGTGGGCATCGCCATCACCAGCCGCCGGATGCCCTCGGCGAGGCGTTCCGGCCGCCGCGCCGGGGCGCGGCGGCGCCTGGGCTGCGCGAGCGAGTGCAGATAGCCCGTGGCGTCGGCGTCCAGCATCAGCACGCGCGCCAGCGCGTCCAGGACCTGAGGCGACGGGTGCTGGTCGCGGCCCTGCTCCAGGCGCAGGTAGTACTCCGCGGAGATCCCGGCCAGCAGTGCGACCTCCTCGCGCCGCAGCCCCGGCACGCGCCGCCGTCCGGTCGGCGGCAGGCCCGCGTCCTGCGGGCGCACCAGGCCCCGGCGTGCCCGCAGGTAGTCGCCCAGCTCGTTCGAACCGCTCATGCGTCCCACCGTAGGCGGTCGTCCGCCGCGGAACCTGGCCCTGCCGCTACCAGGCAGGACCGTCCGGCCGGTGTTCGGTCGCTCGCGCGTTTCATCCATTTGCCCCCTTCCGGATTTGGACCGCGGGGAGTCTTCCTACGATGGCCGCAGGTGGCGTTTCCGGTGAATCGTCCATCGAGTTCCGGTATGCCCCACAGGATGCGCGGATGTGACCGTGCCGCAAGCGCCCCCGCTGCAGTGACCGACGGCAGCCCGAACGTCAGGACGAGCCATGACACACGCATCCGCCCCAGGCGACGCGGCCGCCGCCGTCGCCGAGGGGAGACCGGAGTTCCGCGTGGACCCGCACCCGGTCTACGCGGCGCTGCGGCAAGCGGCACCGGTGTGCCCCATGAGGCCCCCGCACGGCGTGGAGACGTACCTGATCACGCGGTACGACGACGCCCGCGCGGCGCTGGCCGACCCGCGGCTGAGCAAGGACATGTACGGCGCCATGGACGCCTACCAGCGGATCTTCGGGGACTCCTCCGTCGCGCTCGACGACAACATGCTCTTCTCCGACCCGCCCAAGCACACCCGGCTGCGCCGGATCGTCAACAGCGCCTTCACCCCGCGCCGCGTGGAGGCGCTGCGTCCGCGGATCCAGCGGATCGCCGACGAACTGCTGGACCGGTGCCCGGCGCGCGAGCCCGTCGACCTGCTGCCGCACTTCGCCTTCCCGCTCCCGCTCAATGTGATCTGCGAACTCCTCGGCGTTCCGGAGTCCGAGCGCGAACAGGCCCGGCACTGGTCGGCCACCGTCGCGCAGACCGGCTTCGGACCCGAGGCCAGGAAGGCGCTGGAGGAGGCCGAGGGGGCGCTGCGCGACTACCTGGTGGAGCTTGTCGCGCGCAAGCGGGCGCATCCGGGCGACGACATGATGAGCGCGCTGGTCAGGGCCCAGGACGAGGGCGGGGCCATGACCGACCACGAGCTGATCTCCACCGCCTGGGTGCTGCTCTTCGCCGGCCACAAGACGACGGCCTATCTGATCGGCAACGCCGTCCACCACCTGCTGGCCCACCCGGACCAGTCGGCCGCGGTCATGCGCGACCCGGAGCTCTGGCCGCGGGTCGTCGAGGAAGCGCTGCGCTTCGAGGGCTCGGTGGAGAACGCCACGTTCCGCTACGCCGCGGAGGACGTGAAGATCCGCGACACGCTCATCCCCAAGGGCGCGCTGGTGCAGATCGCCATCGCCTCCGCGAACCGCGACCCCGCGGCCTTCCGGGACCCCGACCGCTTCTCCGTCACACGCGGGGACGCCGGCTCCCACGTGGCGTTCGGGCACGGGCCGCACTACTGCGTCGGGGCACCGCTGGCCCGGCTGGAGACGCGGATCGCCCTGGCCACGCTGTTCGGCCGCTTCCCGCACGTCGCGCCGGCGACGCCGCCCGAGCGGGCGCGCTGGCTCGCCGTCCCCTTCCCCGCGTTCCGCGGACTGGCGGAACTTCCCGTGACGCTCGACCCCTCACCGTCCCCGAACGACAGGAACTGACGTGATTGAGCTCGCCGACGTCGATGAGACGTCTCCCTATCCCAAGCAGCTGCTGGAGGAGACCGGGCCGGTGGTCCTGGTCAACACCATCGTGGCGCCGGACGGCAAGGTGGCGGAGGTGCTGGCCGCCTGGACGCAGGACTCGGCGTACTTCAAGCGCCAGCCCGGCTTCATCTCCGCCCAGATGCACAAGGGTGTCGGGAGCAGCCGCGCGCTGATGAACATCGCGGTCTGGGAGTCCGCCGGGCACCTGCACACGGCGCTCACCAGCCCCGAGTTCCGCGGCGCCGCCGAACGCTACCCCGACGGCACGGTGGCCCTCCCGCACCTGTACGAGCGGCTCGCGGTCCAGGGTGTCTGCGTCGCCTGACCGGTGAGCCCGCCGGCGCCGCCACGGGCGCC
>NZ_JBHXSO010000088.1:0-20777 GCF_042714775.1 Streptomyces sp. NPDC058691
CTGCAGGGGGGACCCTGTGGGAGAGTAGGACGCCGCCGAACAATTATTAGCCTCAACCCCCGAGCTCCGGCTCGGGGGTTGAGGCTTTTTTGCGTTGTGGCGGTAACCGCCTTCACAGGCGGCCGGCAGCCTTGAGCGCGAGGTACGCGTCGGCCAGTGCGGGAGCGATGTCGGCCGGCAGGGCGTCCACGACGGTGATGCCGTGACGGGAGAGGCGCTCGGCGACACGTCGACGTTCGGCTCGGGCCTGTTCGGCGGCGGCAGCCGCGTAGACCGCGTCAATGGTGCCGCGGCCCGTGGCCATGTCCTGGAGGCGGGGATCGGCGACGGAGGCGATGAGGACCTCATGGCGGTGCGTGAGCAGCGGGAGGACCGGCAGGAGACCTTCTTCCATGGGGGCGGCGTCCAAGCCGGTGAGGAGCACCACCAGGGAGCGGTGGGAGGCCCGTTGGAGGACGGCTGAGACAAGCCCTCGCGCATCGGATTCGACGAGTTCGGCGTCCAGCGGGGCCATGGCGTCGACGAAGGCGGGCAGCACGTCGCGGGCGGCGCGGCCCTGTACGGAGGCCCGTACGCGGCGATCGTAGGCGAGGAGGTCCACACGGTCGCCTGCTCGGCCCGCGAGCACTGAGAGCAGCAGAGCCGCGTCCATGGCGGCGTCCAGCCGTGGTGCGTCGCCGACGCGGCCCGCGGAGGTACGCCCTGTATCGAGGACGACGAGGATGTGCCGATCGCGTTCGGGGCGCCATGTGCGGACGGCGACGGTCGAGCGGCGGGCGGTGGCCCGCCAGTCGATGGAGCGGGTGTCGTCGCCGGGGATGTACTCGCGCAGCGAGTCGAACTCGGTTCCCTGCCCACGGATGAGGACGGATGTACGTCCGTCGAGTTCCCGCAGGCGTGCGAGGCGGGACGGGAGGTGTTTGCGGCTGTGGAAGGGCGGCAGCACGCGGACGGTCCAGGGGACGTGGTGCGAGCCCTGGCGGGCGGCCAGGCCGAGGGGGCCGAAGGAGCGGACGGTGACGCGCTCCGCGTGACGGTCACCGCGGCGGGTGGGCTCGAGGACGGTGGTGAGGCGTCGGCGCTCGCCGGCGGGGATGGTGAGTCGGTGCCGCGAGTGGGTGACCTCGGTACCGGGGCGCCAGCTGCTGGGCGGCCAGGCGTCGCGGAAGGCGCCACGAAGGGCGCGGCGACCAGGATTCGTCACGGTGAGCGTGATCTCCGCGGTCTCACCGAGTCGAACTGTTGTATCACCGGTTCGGGTGAAATGGAGCTTTCGTACTGGCGCGGCGAGGGCGAGGTCGCACAGAATTCCGAGGAGAAGGACGCCTTCGACGGCCAGGATGCCGTTCCAGCCAGGAAGGAGCACCCCGACGGCGAAGGCGCCGATCGCGGCGAGGAGGGCGGTTCGTCCGGTCAGTGCCATCGTCGGCCCGTCGTCTCAGCGGGGCACGGGGACGTGGGCGAGGACCGAGGTGATGACCGAGTCGGGGGTCGTGCCCTCCATCTCGGCCTCGGGCCGCAGTTGGATCCGGTGCCGGAGTGTGGGCAGGGCCAAGGCCTTCACGTCGTCGGGCGTGACGTAGTCGCGACCGGTGAGCCAGGCCCAGGCCCTGGCGGTGGCGAGGAGTGCGGTGGCTCCGCGGGGGGAGACGCCGAGAGCGAGTGAGGGGGATTCACGGGTGGTGCGGCAGATATCGACGATGTAGGCGGTGATGTCGGGGGAGACCGACGTCTTGGCGACCGCGGCGCGCGCGGCGTCGAGGTCGGCGGGGCCGGCAACGGGGCGGACGCCGGCGGAGTCCAGGTCGCGGGGGTTGAAGCCCTCGGCGTGCCGGGTGAGGACGTCGATCTCGGTCTCGCGGGAGGGCAGTGGGAGCACCAATTTGAGAAGGAAGCGGTCCAGTTGGGCTTCCGGGAGGGGGTAGGTGCCCTCGTACTCGACCGGGTTCTGCGTCGCCGCGACGAGGAACGGTTCCGGCAGTGGACGCGGGACGCCGTCGACGGTTACTTGGCGTTCCTCCATCGCCTCCAGGAGCGAGGCCTGGGTCTTGGGCGGCGTGCGGTTGATTTCGTCGGCGAGGAGGAGGTTGGTGAAGACAGGTCCTGCCTGGAAGGAGAACTCGGCGGTGCGGGCGTCGTAGATGAGGGAACCGGTGATGTCGCCGGGCATCAGGTCGGGCGTGAACTGCACGCGCTTGGTCTCCAGGCGGAGCGATGCGGCCAGTGTTCGCACCAGAAGCGTCTTGGCGACGCCGGGCACACCTTCGAGCAGTACGTGCCCGCGGCACAGGAGGGCCACCACCAGGCCGGTGACGGCCGGGTCCTGGCCGACGACGGCCTTGGCGATTTCGGTGCGCAGTGCCTCCAGGGAGGCGCGGGCGCTGTCGGCAGTGGGGGCGGCGCTCACGGGGTGGCTTTCCTCTCGTTGCGCAGGATGCGGCGTTCGAGTGCGTCGAGGTCGTCGGCGAGGTGCAGCAGGGCGGCGTCGTCGGCCGGGGGAGGACCGTGCAGCAGGACACGGGGGTCCGTTGCGAGATCGTCGAGCCGGGAGGCAATGGCGAGGGCGACGACGCCTGGGTCGTGGGCCTGGGACGGGGGGATGCCGAGGAGGGGAGCCAGCCGGTCGCGGGTCGCGGTGCGCAGAGCTTCGGCGGCGCGGGCGCGGGCATTGCCCCGGCGGTAGAGGCGGGCTCGGCCTTCGGTGGCCTCCGCGGCTCTGACGGTCGCGGGCAACCGTTCGGTGACGACCGGGCCGAGCCGGCGGGCCCGCCAGAGCGCGGCGAGCACGGCGGCGATGAGGAGCTGGAGGAGGGCCCAGCTCCAGCCGTCGGGGATGAGGTCGAGGAAGTTCTGCCGGCCGCCGTCGAACGCGGCCGCGTCATCGAGGGAGGGGAGGTACCAGACGAGTTGGGAGTGGGCACCGAGGATCTGCAGGGCGAGTGAGGCGTTTCCCTGGTCGGTGAGGTTCTCGTTCTGCAGGAGCGTGTGGGTTCCGAGGACGACGATGTCGCCGCCCGCTGTCGACAGCCGTACCAGGGTGGGGTTGCCGGCGCCGGTGCGGTAGCACCGGTCTGCTCCTTCGGCGGTGGTCGTGTAGGCGGTGCCGCCGAGATCGGCGTCGCCGGCGCGGACGGTGGCGGGCAGGTCGCAGCCGGCCCGGCGTGTCTGGACGGCGGTGGGGCCGGCGTAGTGGACCCCGGGAGCGAGCACGGCGACGGAGGAGTCGCTCGGGTCGAGCAGGACGGTGCGGCCATCGCCGGACCGCGCCATGGCCTTGCGCAGGAGCGACTGCTGATGTGTCGTCAGCAGGTCTGGAACGGTGACGAGAAGGGTGGTGTCCGGACCGACGGCGGCAGTGGCCTCGTCGGTGGTGGTGACGACCGTGGTTGTCACCCCGCGGTCGCCGAGGAGTTGCGCCAAGGCCCGGCTTCCTGCCGGGTCGGGAGAACGGGGGTCCAGGGCATGGTGGTTCTCACCGGACTGCAGGGCGGCGTAGAGGACGCCGAAGACCGCGAGCGCGAGGCCCGCGGCCAGGACGGCACGCCAGCGACTCCAGAGCTGATGTGCCGTGGGGGACACGGAGGTCGTGGCAGGGACCGGCGTCGTGGCCGGGGCAGCGGTCACGGGCGGGGGCCCCCGGACGGGCCTGCGGCGGTCCCGGCGAAGTGGGGCTTGCTGCGCCCCACTTGGGTGTCCAGGTCGCGGAGAGTTGTGTAGGCCTCGGGACTGCCCGGCCGGCCCCCGTAGGTGACGTCATCGAAGGTGCGGGCGGCGTCGCGGAGCGCTGCGGCGTGGGCGGGGAGGTGGCGGCCGGCGTCGGCCACGGCCTCGTCGGCCGTGCGGCCGGGACGGGGGTCGATGACGGCCCGTTCCTCCAGGGACCGGACGATCGCCCGCATCCGCTCCTGGACGGCCTCGGTCCAGGCACCGTCGCGGGCGTGCTCCTCGGCGGCGGCCCGGTGTTCCGCGGCGGTGCGCGGGGTCTCGGCGAACAGGCCGCCGTCCGGCGTGGGCTGGGAGCGAAGTCTGCCGAGCCGCAGACGGAGGACGACGATCAGCACGATGACGAGTGCGATCACCGTCACCAGGCCGACGGCGCCTCCGGGGGCGGCCCCGGAGGCGCCGTCCATCAGGTCGGCGAACTTCCGCCACACCCACTCCAGGGCGCGCTGGAGGAGGCCGGGGTCGTTCTGGTGGTAGACGGCCTTGGACAGTTCGTCCTCGGCCGCTTCGCGAGCCGGCGCGCGCGGGATGGTGACCGGAACGTCCCCCGACACCGGCGTCAGGCCCCGGTGGCCGGACTCGCGCCGGGCGCGCCCGTGGGCTCTCCGTATCCGCTGACGCCGGCGGCGCGGGCGAGGTCGATGTCCAGGGCCTCGCGGCGGATGCGCTGGTCCATGTAGAGCAGGGCCGTCACGCCCGCGCTGATCGGGAAGGTGATGGTGGATCCGATGACGGCACCGATGCCGACGATGATCAGGTAGGGCCAGCCGAGGCCGCCGGAGCTGCCCGAGGTGAAGGCGGACAGACCGTCGCCGCTGACGGCCAGGCCGACGAGCAGGAAGGGGATCTGGATGATCGACGTGATGAGGTAGACGAGCAGCGAGGAGAGCAGCTGGATACCCAGGACGCGCCACCACGAGCCGCGCACCAACTTGGCCGAGCGTGTCATCGACTTGACCACGCCCTGCTTCTCCAGCATCAGCGCGGGCGAGGCGAGGCTGAACCGGATCATCAGCCACACGACGACGATGAACGCGGCCAGACCGCCGAACAGCGCGAGGCTGAGCCCGGCACCTACGGAGTCGTTGGCGGCCAGTGCCACCCCGGGGCCGATGCCGACGGCCACGATGCCCACCCCTATGAGGGCGATCAGGAGCGTCAGTCCGAGCAGCCGGGCGAACTGGGGCCGGGCGTCGGACCAAGCCTCTCCCGTGGTGACCTGGCGGCCGAGCACGGCCCTGCTGATCACCATGGTGAGCATCGCGGTGGCGATCACCACGCCGAGCAGCGTGATGATCAAGGTGAGCCCGAGGCCCGCGAGGCTTCCGCCGACGGCGTCCGCGACGTCGCTGAGGCTGGGCTGGGGCTTGTCCTCCAAGGCGTTGATGCTGCTGTTGTCGCTCAGGGCCAGGCCCTGCACGAGTACCGACGCGGCCTGGGTGACCATGGACACCGCCAGGGCGATGCCGAGCACCGTCCGCCAGTGCGCGCGCATGGTGGACACCGCCCCGTCGAGGATCTCGCCCACCCCCAGCGGCCGCAGCGGGATGACGCCGGGCTTGGGAGATGGCGGAAGGCCCCACTGGGGCGGCTTCCAGCCGCCCTGTGCGGTGCCGCCCCAGGTGGGGGGCGGGGGCGGGCTGCCCCATCCTCCGCTTCCTGCGGCCTGCCACTGCCCGGCGGGGGGCTGCTGATGGGTCCAGTTCGGGGGCGCAGAATCCTGCGGCGTGTCGGGACCGTTCGTGTGGCCCGGCTCGTCGGAGGGGGAGGATCCGGGCGAGGCCCAGCCCGGAGAGTCGTTCATCATCGCTCCTTCGTTACTGCGCTACCCGATCGTTCAACGCCGGGACGGTGGCAATCGTGCCATGGGGTAAGTGGGCTTGTACCCGCGGATGCGGTCTGCCGCAACCGTTCAAAACGTGCTGCCGTTCACGGCAGACTGGGCAGATGGGTGATCAGTACGTGGTATCTCTGGCCAACGAAACCAAGGGGAACCCCGACGAGCCGCTCCGGGCGCTGCGTTGGGAGGAGCCGCCGGAAGGGCCCGTCCTCGTCCTGCTCGACCAGACACGCCTCCCGGCGGAGGAAGTGGAACTGGTCTGCACCGACGTGCCCGCGCTCGTCGAGGCGATCCGCGGCCTCGCCGTGCGCGGGGCGCCGCTGCTCGGCATAGCGGGCGCCTACGGCGTGGCGCTCGCCGCCGTGCGCGGTTACGACGTGGACGACGCCGCAGAAACGCTGGCGCACGCCCGGCCCACCGCAGTCAACCTCGGCTACGGCGTCAAGCGCGCCGTGGCCGCCTACCGTGCCGCCCTGACCGGCGAAGCCCATGGCGACCCCGAGCGCGCCGCGGCCGCCGCCCTCGCCGAGGCCCGCAGCCTCCACGCCGAGGACGCCGCAGCCAGCGTCGCCATGGGCAGGAACGGCCTCCAACTGCTCTCCGAGCTCCTGCCCGGCGGCGGCTACCAGATCCTCACGCACTGCAACACCGGCGCCCTCGTCTCCGGCGGCGAAGGCACCGCCTTCGCCGTCGCGCTCGCCGCCCACCGCCGCGGGCAGCTGCGCCGGCTGTGGGTCGACGAGACCCGGCCCCTGCTCCAGGGCGCCCGGCTCACCGCCTACGAGGCCGCCCGCACCGGCATGGCGTACACGCTGCTCACCGACAACGCCGCCGGTTCGCTCTTCGCCGCCGGTGAGGTCCACGCCGTGCTTGTCGGCGCCGACCGCATCGCCGCCGACGGCTCCGTCGCCAACAAGGTCGGCAGTTACCCGCTCGCCGTCCTCGCCCGGTACCACAACGTGCCCTTCGTCGTTGTGGCCCCCACCACCACGGTCGACCTGAACACCCCGGACGGGGCGTCCGTCGAGATCGAGCAGCGCCCCGGTCACGAGGTCACCGACGCGGCCGGAAGTGCCATGGCGCCGCTCGGGACGCAGGCGTACAACCCTGCGTTCGACATCACACCGCCGAGTTTGATCACGGCGATAGTCACCGAGAACGGTGTGATATCGCCGGTGACATCGGATGCGCTGGCGGCCTTGTGCTCCCCTCGTGCCCCAGGTCACGGCCGGCCACTGGGATGATCCCGGGCTGAAGCATTGAAATGGCCCCTGGCCCGCGCAGTGGCGCAGGCCAGGGGCCATGGCATCCACGTTTTCCATCACGACTCCCGCTGCCTGGTACTGCCGGTCCGTGGAACACCGGGGCACTGGCAGCCTCGGCCACCGGCCCGTCCACTGGTCATGGGTGAGGATCGCCGGCCACCGGCCCGGTCTGCACCGTCGAGCACCCATGAAGGAGTCACCATGACCACCAACCAGAAGATCGCCCTCATCACCGGGGGCAACCGCGGTCTGGGTCGCGCCAGTGCCCTGCAGCTGGCTGCGACCGGCGTCGATGTCGTGATCACGTACCGCAACAACCAGGCCGAGGCGGACGACGTCGTGGCGGCCATCGGGGCTCTGGGCCGGTCCGCGGTCGCATTGCGTCTGGACACCGGTGTCGTGAGCTCCTTCGCCGGCTTCGCCGAGCGGCTGGGCGCCGAGCTGAAGTCCCGCTGGGAGAGGGCGACCTTCGACTACCTGGTCAACAACGCCGGTCACGACCTGACGGCATCCTTCGCCGAAACCACCGAGAAGGACTTCGACGACCTCGTCGATGTCCACCTCAAGGGCGCCTTCTTCCTCACCCAGTCCCTGCTGCCGCAGCTCGCCGACGGCGGCGCCGTCGTCAACGTCTCCAGCGGGCTGACCCGCATCACCGCCCCCGGCCACGCCGCCTACGGCGCCATCAAGGGCGCGGTCGAAGTACTCACCCGCTACCAGGCGAAGGAACTCGGCGCACGCGGTATCCGGGTCAACACCATCGCGCCCGGAGCGACCGCCACCGACTTCGGCGGCGGCGGCATGAAGCACAACGAGCAGGTGCAGGCACGCATCAGCTCGCAGGTCGCCCTCGGCCGGATGGGACGGCCCGACGACATCGGCGCGGCACTCGCCGCACTGCTCTCGGACGCGAACCGGTGGATGACCGCCCAGCGCATCGAGGTCTCCGGAGGGCAGAGCCTGTGAACCCGGCCGCATCAGGTGGTGCGCATCGGGGGAGCGCCCTTCCGGGGGACCTTCGGCCCGCGTAGGTGCGCCGGAGCCACCCCGAAGTGACCTTCGTCCGAGGAGAAGGCCATACGACCCGTCGCGCAGCTCGCCATGAACCTGGCAGGGTATTGACTGTCCGGAACCGAATGTCCGGGGCCGACGTCCGTGCTTGACGTCGACGGCTCCGAACATCCCAGGTCAACGGCAGATGTCAGTGGACGGAGATCACGGCGGAGTGACGACGAACACCATGGTCAAAGCTATCGATGCGAAAATGGGATGATGGTCGCTATGAAGGGACGCGTCCTGGTCGTCGACGACGACACCGCACTGGCAGAGATGCTTGGCATCGTGCTGCGCGGCGAAGGTTTTGAGCCGTCGTTCGTGGCCGACGGTGACAAGGCCCTCGCCGCTTTCCGTGAGACCAAGCCGGATCTGGTTCTCCTCGACCTCATGCTCCCCGGGCGGGACGGCATCGACGTATGCCGTCAGATCCGGGCCGAGTCCGGGGTCCCCATCGTCATGCTCACCGCGAAGAGCGACACCGTCGACGTGGTGGTGGGTCTGGAGTCCGGCGCCGACGACTATGTGATCAAGCCGTTCAAGCCCAAGGAGCTGGTGGCCCGCGTGCGGGCCCGGCTGCGCAGGGCGGAGGAGCCGACGCCCGAGCAGCTCACCATCGGTGACCTGGTCATCGACGTGGCCGGGCACTCGGTCAAGCGGGACGGGCAGCCGATCGCGCTGACCCCGCTCGAGTTCGACCTGCTGGTCGCGCTCGCCCGCAAACCGTGGCAGGTCTTCACCCGCGAGGTGCTCCTCGAGCAGGTCTGGGGCTACCGGCACGCGGCCGACACCCGCCTGGTCAACGTCCACGTCCAGCGGCTGCGCTCCAAGGTCGAACGTGACCCCGAGCGCCCCGAGATCGTGGTGACCGTCCGCGGCGTCGGCTACAAGGCCGGACCGGGCTGATATGGCGGCCTCGTACGAGCGTGAGCGGCAGGAGAGCCGGCACGCGGACCCGCTCACGGGCCTGCTGCCGGTGCTCCGCTCGTGCGTGCGCTGGGCCCGGCGGCCGCTTCAGCCCGCCACCCGGCTGTGGCGGCGCAACATCCAGCTGCGCGTGGTCGCCACCACCCTCCTGATGTCGCTGGGCGTCGTGCTGCTCCTCGGCGTGGTCGTGATCGGCCAGGTCAAGAACGGGCTGCTCGACGCCAAGCGGCAGACCGCGCAGAGCCAGGCCGTCGGCGGCTTCGCCGTGGCCAAGGAGAAGGCCCGCAACGTCACCGACAGCGGCGACAACGGCACCGACGGGCGCAGCCAGACCGACACCGCGACCTGGCTCAACAACCTGGTCGAACAGCTCGCCAGCGGCGGTCAGGGTGTCTACTCCGTCGTCGCCCTCAGCTCCTCCAGCGCCGCACAGGGGGCCGACAGCTCCGGCACCCACGGCCCCCGCGGCTCCGGCGGGGTGTGGCCCGAGGAGAGCGTGCCCGCGAACCTGCGGCTGTCCCTCGACAGGACCTCGGACGTCTACGAGCGCTACACCGCGATGAAGAGCGACAGCGTCCCCCAGGGGGAACCCGCCCTCATCGTCGGACAGCGCCTCAACGACCCCAACGGCAAGCCCTACCAGCTGTACTACCTCTTCCCCTTCGACCAGGAGGAGAAGACCCTCGGCCTGGTCAAGGGCACCCTCGCCACCGCCGGCATCTTCGTCGTCGTCCTGCTCGGCGCCATCGCCTGGCTCGTCGTGCGCCAGGTCGTCACCCCCGTGCGCATGGCCGCCCAGATCTCCGAGCGGCTTGCCGCGGGCCATCTGCAGGAACGCATGAAGGTCACCGGTGAGGACGACATCGCCCGCCTCGGCGAGTCCTTCAACAAGATGGCGCAGACCCTCCAGGTCAAGATCCAGCAGCTGGAGGACCTGTCCCGGATGCAGCGCCGCTTCGTCTCGGACGTCTCGCACGAGCTGCGCACCCCGCTGACCACGGTCCGGATGGCCGCCGACGTCATCCACGAGGCCCGCGAGGACTTCGACCCGGCGACATCCCGCTCCGCCGAACTGCTGCAGAACCAGCTGGACCGCTTCGAGTCGATGCTCTCCGACCTGCTGGAGATCAGCCGCTTCGACGCCGGCGCCGCGGCCCTGGAAGCCGAGCCGGTCGACCTGCGCGACGTCGTGCGCCGGGTCGTCGACGGCGCCGAGCCGCTCGCCGAGCGCAAGGGCAGCCGCATCGTCATCAGCGGCGACGAGCACCCCGTGACCGTCGAGGCCGACGCACGGCGCGTCGAGCGCGTCCTGCGCAACCTCGTCGTCAACGCCGTCGAACACGGTGAGGGCCGTGACGTGCACGTCCGCATGGCGTCCGCCGGCGGCGCCGTGGCCGTCGCCGTCCGCGACTACGGCGTCGGCCTCAAGCCCGGCGAGGCCACCCGCGTCTTCAACCGTTTCTGGCGCGCCGACCCCGCCCGCGCCCGCACCACCGGCGGCACCGGTCTCGGCCTGTCCATCGCGCTGGAGGACGCCCGGCTGCACGGCGGCTGGCTGCAGGCCTGGGGGGAACCCGGCGGCGGCTCCCAGTTCCGGCTGACCCTGCCCCGCACCGGCGCCGACAGCCTGCGCGGCTCCCCGATCGCCCTCGAACCCGAGGACTCCCGCCGCAACCGCGAGCTGAACGAGGGCCCGGCGCACCGCCACACCATGCCCGCCGGCGCCACCGCGCTCGGTGCCACCGCGCTCGGCGCCGCCCTCGAAGGCGCGGCTGTCCAGCCGCACACCCCGGCCCTGCACGGCGTACCGGTGTCGCGGTTCGCCGCGCCCGCCATCCCCAACATGCCCCTCAGCCCGCCCCGGCCCGCCGCCGCGGACCCCGCCGCGCTGCCCGGCAACGGCGCCCGCGTCGTCGGCCACCGCGCCGGCAGCGGCACGGCCACCCACACCACCACCACCACGGACGAGGCGCGGGAGGACGAGAGCTGATGCGCGCGAAGGGGGGCGGCCGACCGCGGCCGGCCAAGGCGGGCATGCTCCTGGGCTGCCTTCTCGTCCTGCTCACAGGCTGCGCTTCCATGCCCGACAGCGGCGAGGTGCACCGGGTCGGCGGCGAGCAGCACGCCGATGCCGACCCCCAGGTACGCGTGTACGGGGTGAAACCGCAAAAGGGCGAGACACCGCAGGAGATCGTCAGCGGCTTCCTGGAGGCGACCACCAGCGACGAGGCGAAGTACGACACCGCCAAGCTCTACATGACCAAGCGGCAGGCGCAGCGATGGAAACCGGACTCGGCGATCACCATCCTCGCTGACAGCCCCAGCCGCGAGGTGCAGGAGCAGCCGGACGCCGCGGATGACGGCAAGGGCGACGTCGATGCCCAGATCACCCTCACCGGTGAAAGGGTCGCCGTCGTGGACGCCCGGCACGCGTACCGCGCGGAACCGGGCAGCTTCAGCAGTGGTATCCGGCTGACCAAAGAGAACGGCGAATGGCGCATCGACGGCGTCGGTGACGGGCTGGTGCTGAGCGAGGCCGACTTCACCCGCTTCTACCGCTCGGTGGACACGTACTACTTCGCCGCCCTGGGCCCCGACGCCCTCACCGGTGGCACGCGCCAAGAGGCCCTGGTCGCAGACCCCCTGTACCTGCGCAAGCGCATCAACCCGCTGAGCGCCACCGTCGACGCGCTGCTGGCCGGTCCGACCGCCTGGCTCGAACCCGTCGTCGAATCGGCCTTCTCGACCGGCATCCGCGCCACCAAGGTCTCCCTGGACGACTCCCAGCGCCTCACCGTCCGGCTCAACCGGGCGCCCTTCGGGGACAGTGGGCGCTGCCGGCGGATGGCCGCCCAGCTCATCCAGACCGTGCAGGGCATGTCCTCCCAGTCCCTGCCGTCCGTGCAGGTGCAGGGCCCCGGCGGCCGCGCCGCCTGCTCCCTGCAGAGCCAGCAGGTCGCCCACGACTACGTGCCGGAGGGGCTCGCCGCCGGGCCGGGCAACGATCAGTACTTCATCGACGCGGACCACCACCTCGTCAGGCTCAGCGGCGAGAGCACTCAGCCCGTGCCCGTGCCCGGGCCCTTCGGGACGGGGCCGCTCAAGCTGGGCACCGTCGCCGTGCGCCGCGACGAGCAGTCCGCGGCGGCGGTCTCCGAGGACGGCACCAAGCTCTTCGTGGCCCCGCTGGACGACGGTGGCGAACCCGGCGAGGCCGTGCTGACCAGCCGTGCCGCCGACAAGGACAACCGGCTGAGCGCCCCCAGCTGGGACGGTTACGGCGACCTGTGGGTCGCCGACCGCGACCCGAACCGCCCCCGGCTGGTCATGTTCCGGCACGGGGACGACAAGCCCGTCGACGTCGCGGTGCCGGATCTCGGCAACGGGCGGCGCATCGAGTCGCTGCGCGTGGCCGCCGACGGCGTCCGCATCGCCCTGGTGGTGAGCGAGAACAAGCACAAGACGCTGCAGATCGGCCGCATCGAACGCACCGGGCCCTCCGACACCCCGCAGATCGCCGTCGCCGAGCTGCGCCAGGTGACCTCGCAGCTGGAGGACGTCATAGCGGCTTCCTGGGCCGGGGTGAGCCGGCTGGTGGTCGTGGGCCAGGAGACCGGGGGCGTCCCCCAGATCCAGTACGTCGACGCGGACGGATCGGCCTCCTTTACCCCGAGCCTGCCCGGCATCAGCGGCGTCAAGTCGGTGGCCGCCTCCGAGAACCAGGACAAGCCGCTGCTCGCGGAACTTAACGGCGGCATCTTCCGGCTGCCCCCGGACGCGAACTGGAAGGAAGTCACTCCCAAGGGCACCGCGCCGGTCTATCCGGGCTGAGCCGGCGGGCGCCGTACGGGCGTCGGGCGTACAGCGCCGTACGGTGCCGGACCGGGCCGTCGGGCGTCGCGCGCGAGGGGGCCTTCTCCACGGTGCCCCGGCCTCCCGCGAAGCTTTACCCACAGGAGTTATCCACAGGCCTGTGGACGACCCTGGTGGATATCGCCCCCACCCGGCATCGTTGTGTCATGCGAGGCCTACGGGGATGGTGGCGCGAGATCGCGGGACTGGTGCTGCCGGGGGAGTGCGCGGGCTGCGGCGCGCCGCGTACCGCGCTGTGCGAGGAGTGCGGGGCGACGCTGTATGAGCCGGGGGCGCGGCGCGTGCGGCCCGACCCGCCGCCCGCGGGGCTCCCGGAGGTGTGGGCCGCGGCGGTCTATGCCGACCAGCCGCGCGCGGTGCTGCTCGCGCACAAGGAGCGCGGCGCCCTCGGGCTGGCGCGCCCGCTGGGCGCGGCGCTGGCGGGCGCCGTCTACGCGGCGGTGAGGGGAGGGGGTGGGGGTGGGGCCCCCGAAGCCGGGCCACTTCTCCTCGTCCCCGTCCCCTCCTCCCGCCGGGCCGTCGCCGCCCGTGGCCACGACGCGACCCGCCGGATGGCCCGCGCCGCCGCCGGCGAACTGCGCCGGGACGGGCTCCCGGTGCGGACCGCCGCGGTGCTGCGGCAGCGCCGCCCCGTCGCGGACCAGGCCGGTCTCGGCGCCCCTGACCGCCTCGCCAACCTCTCCGGAGCACTGGAGGCCGTCCCCGGCGCCGCCGGACTGCTCACGCGGACTCCGGCGGTCCTCGTGGACGACCTGATGACCACCGGAGCCTCCCTGGTGGCCGCCGCCCGGGCCGTCGAGGCGTCCGGCGGCCGCGTCCTGGCCGCCGCGGTGATCGGTGGCCCGGCCCCGCTGCGCCGCCGAACGGAGTAGCGGGTCGCCGCGATCGAAGGCGTGGCGCCGCCGGACCCGGACCGGTCCGCGGCACCGCCCGGACGTGCCGGGGGACAGCGCGCCCGGCGTTCGGGAACGGGCCCGCACGTCCTCGCGCGCGGGTGGTCACCCCCGCGCGCCGGTAAGCGGAACCCCTCAGGCACCGGCGATGTTGCAGGTCGCGCAACCGCCATTTCACCCGAACGGAGGTATAGCGCCGCTGGGGGTGCCGACCGTGGTGCTCCGGGTCTATGTTCGGTTGTATGGGACGGAGCCACCTGTGATGGCCCGCCGTTCCGCGTACTGCGGGTTGTGGTTCACCCACCGTTCAGTGGATGTTGATCTTTCTCCCGGGGGAGGAGGAGGTGAGAGTCGCGGCTTCGCCGCCCCGGAGGCCTCCGGAGGTGCGCGGAGCGGCAACGAACGTCGACGCCGGGCGGGACCTGGTGCCCGCCGGCCTCAGCGCAAGGGATCCGTCCTGTGCGAACGGGGCGATCCGGGAACGGAGTTCTGCGTGGACATCGTCGTCAAGGGCCGCAAGACCGAGGTGCCCGAGCGGTTCCGGAAGCATGTGAGCGAGAAACTGGACAAGATCCAGAAGCTCGACGGCAAGGTGATCAGCCTCGAAGTCGAGGTGTCCAAGGAGCCGAATCCCCGGCAGGCGGACCGCTCCGACCGGGTGGAGATCACGTTGCTCTCGCGTGGACCGGTGATCCGGGCCGAGGCCGCCGCTACGGATCCGTATGCGGCGCTCGACCTCGCGGTGAGCAAGCTCGAGGCGCGACTGCGCAAGGCCGCCGACAAGCGCAGGGTGCACCACCGCGGCGGGAGCCGCGCAACCCTGAGCGTCGCGGAGGCGACGGCCGTCCTGGCCGCCGAGGAGTCCAACGGCACCCGGCCCGCGGACGAGTCCGCCGCCGGTGTGCCCACCACCAAGATGGGTTCCCTGGAGGTCCAGGGCGAAGGCCCGCTGGTGGTGCGTGAGAAGACGCACGCGGCAGCACCGATGACGCTCGACCAGGCGCTCTACGAGATGGAACTGATCGGGCACGACTTCTATCTGTTCATCGACTCCGACACGGAACAACCGAGTGTCGTCTACCGGCGGCACGGCTACGACTACGGCGTCATCCACCTCAAGGCGGACCCTTCCGTCATGGTGGCGCCGGCCGGTGCGGGAGGAGCGTTGCGCCGGTGATGTGACGGACTCGGGTGGCGCCCCTGGGCGGGAAAGGACCTCCGCCTGGGGGTGTCGCCATGCTGTGGCATGGAATCATGGCCGGGCAGCCGACTTTCGGGCCGCATCGCCCGGTTGTCCCGGCGCGAACGTGCACAAAAGGGTGCAACGACCACGGGCAGCCGGCCCGAGGGGGAGGAACCGATGGCCGACAGCTTCGAGCCCGCGCCGTCCGGTGCGGCGGAACCCGGTGGCGGGGCCGCGCAGGACGCGGGCGCGAACGGCGCGCATGGCACGGCCGGTGCGCCGCGCAAGGAGCCCATCAGGGTCCTTGTGGTGGACGACCACGCGCTCTTCCGGCGCGGTCTGGAGATCGTGCTCGCACAGGAGGAGGACATCCAGGTCATCGGTGAGGCCGGGGACGGCGCGGAGGCGACGGAGAAGGCCGCCGACCTGCTCCCCGACATCGTGCTGATGGATGTGCGGATGCCGAGGCGGGGCGGGATCGAGGCCTGCACCTCCATCAAGGAGGTGGCGCCGAGCGCGAAGATCATCATGCTGACGATGAGCGACGAGGAGGCCGACCTCTACGAGGCGATCAAGGCCGGCGCCACCGGTTATCTCCTCAAGGAGATCTCCACGGACGAGGTCGCCACCGCGATCCGCGCGGTGGCCGACGGGCAGTCACAGATCAGCCCGTCCATGGCGTCCAAGCTGCTCACCGAGTTCAAGTCGATGATCCAGCGCACCGACGAGCGCCGGCTCGTCCCGGCTCCCCGGCTGACCGACCGTGAGCTGGAGGTACTGAAGCTCGTCGCGACGGGGATGAACAACCGGGACATCGCGAAGGAACTCTTCATCAGCGAGAACACGGTGAAGAACCACGTGCGCAACATCCTGGAGAAGCTCCAGTTGCACTCGCGCATGGAGGCCGTGGTGTACGCGATGCGGGAGAAGATCCTGGAGATCCGCTAGGGGTCGGGCCGATGGGCTGGACCCCCACTGGGCTCACGCCACCGCGGCCCTGAGTGCCGCTGCCAGCGCGGGGTCGTCCAGCCGCTCGATGCGGACGCTGTCGCAGCCGACCCACTCCGCCGCTTCGCGCAGCGCCTGGGCCATGGGCTCCACAGCGCGCGCGGAGTCGAGGGTGACCTGACGGGCGATCAGGGTGCTGCCCTCGCGGGCCGGGTCGGCGCGTCCGACGAGCCGGCCGCCGGACAGCAGCGGCATCGCGAAGTAGCCGTGGATGCGCTGGGGTTTGGGGACGTACGCCTCCAGGCGGTGCGTGAAGCCGAAGACGCGCTCGGTGCGGGGCCGGTCCCAGATCAGGGAGTCGAAGGGCGACAGCAGGGTCGTCCGGTGCCGGCCGCCGCGCGAGAGCTCCGCCAGGGCGGCGGGGTCGGCCCACGCGGGCTTGCCCCAGCCCTCGACCTCGACCGGTACCAGGCCGGTGCCGGCGATGACGGCGTCCACCTGCTCACCCTTGACCCGGTGGTAGTCGGCGAGGTCGGCGCGGGTGGCGACGCCCATGGCCGCCCCGGCCTGGGCCACCAGCCGGCGCAGGCACTCGGCGTCGTCGATGTCGTCGTGGAACAGGGCGTCCGGGACGGCGCGTTCGGCGAGGTCGTAGACCCGCTTCCAGCCGCGCCGCCGGGTGCAGACCACGTCACCGGTGTCGAGCAGCCACTCCACCGCGATCTTCGTCTCGGACCAGTCCCACCAGGGGCCGCCGTTCTTGGCCCCGCCGAGTTCGGTCGAGGTGAGCGGCCCGTCGGCCTTGAGCCGGTCCAGCACGGCGGCGATGGAGCGTTCGGCGTCCTGCAGCACGTGCCAGCGGTGGCCGCGGGCCCGGCGGGCGCGGCGGCGGAAGGCGAAGTGCGGCCATTCCTCGACGGGCAGGATGCACGCGGCGTGCGACCAGTACTCGAAAGCGTGGTTCTCGGTCCAGTACGCCGTCTCGACCGCGGTCCTGCCGACCGCGCCCAGCCGTGCGTACGGGATGAGCTCGTGCGAGCGCGCGAGGACGGAGATGGTGTCGAGCTGCACAGCGCCGAGCCGCCGCAGTATGCCGCGCACCCCGCCCCGGCGGTCCGGGGCGCCGAGGAATCCCTGGGCTCGCAGCGCCATACGGCGGGCTTCGTCGGCGGAGAGGGACGCGGGCTTGTTCATGCGCCCCAGCGTAGAAGCAGGGTCCGACAGTCCGTCCTGGCGGCCCCGGCCAGGTTCGCCGCTGCGCCGCGGGGTCACTCGCCCGGGTAAGGCAGGTACGCCGCTCCGCCGTCCAGCCCGAGGTCGGAGGGGAGCAGCGAGCCGGTCCAGGCGTCCCGCCGGGTCCCTTGGTGGACGATCCGGGCGCGCAGGGTGCCCTCCATCCGGAATCCCAGCTTGAGGGCGACCGCGCGGGAGCCGTGGTTGCCGGCCTCGGCGTACCACTCCAGCCGCTCGACGCCCAGGTCGGTGAGGGCCCAGCGGGCCACGGCCGTCGCGGCTTCGGTGGTCAGGCCGCGGCCGCGGTGCTCCTTGGCGGTCCAGTAGCCGAGTTCGGCCTGGCGTTCCATGGACTGCAGCTGCTCCAGCCGCACCAGTCCCATGGCACCCACGAGTCGTCCCTCGTCCCGGGTGACCGCCGCGAAGTTGTAGACCAGGTCGTCGCGCCAGCCCTCGGTGCAGATGCGGCCGACGAAGTCCTCGGCGTGCTCGCGCGTGTAGGGGGACGGTACCGAGGTCCAGCGCGGGATGTCGGGGTCCTGGCAGGCGGTGAGGACGGCGTCCGTGTCGTCCGGCCCGAAGGGGCGGAGCAGCAGGTGCGTGGTGGTGAGGGTTATCGGTTCCATGCGGCCTCCATGTGCGGGAGTATCCCGGAACGGGGGGTCGGTCACGACCGGATATCGCCGCTCGGGGCCGCGGTTCGCGGCTGAGAACCGCCCGGCTTGGTGACGGACCTCCCGGCCTGCTGGGGTCCTCGCTTACGATGGCCGTTGCAGCGCGGTGTGACCCGCTGTGCCCAGCGCGAGAACCCGTGCCAGGCCCGACCGGCAAGGAGCCAGCCTACGTGTCCGTCCTCAACAAGATCCTGCGTGCAGGCGAAGGCAAGATCCTGCGCAAGCTGCACCGCATCGCGGACCAGGTCAATTCCATTGAAGAGGACTTCGTCAATCTGACGGACGCCGAGCTGCGGGCCCTCACGGACGAGTACAAGCAGCGTTACGCCGACGGCGAGAGCCTGGACGACCTGCTCCCCGAGGCGTTCGCCACCGTCCGCGAGGCCGCCAAGCGTGTCCTGGGGCAGCGCCACTACGACGTCCAGCTGATGGGCGGTGCCGCCCTGCACCTCGGCTACGTCGCCGAGATGCGCACCGGCGAAGGAAAGACCCTGGTCGGCACGCTGCCGACGTATCTGAACGCGCTGTCCGGCAAGGGCGTGCACCTGATCACCACGAACGACTACCTCGCCGAGCGCGACTCGGAGTGGATGGGCCGGGTGCACCGCTTCCTGGGCCTGGAGGTCGGCTGCATCCTGGCGAACATGAACCCGGGGCAGCGCCGGGAGCAGTACGCCTGCGACATCACCTACGGCACCAACAACGAGTTCGGCTTCGACTACCTGCGCGACAACATGGCGTGGTCGAAGGACGAACTGGTGCAGCGCGGTCACTTCTTCGCGGTGGTCGACGAGGTGGACTCGATCCTCATCGACGAGGCCCGTACCCCGCTGATCATCTCCGGCCCGGCGGACCAGGCCACCAAGTGGTACTCGGACTTCGCGCGCCTGGTGACCCGCCTGAAGCCGGGCGAGGCCGGCAGCATGGGCAAGGCGGAGACCGGCGACTACGACTTCGACGAGAAGAAGCGCACCGTCGCCATCCACGAGACCGGTGTCTCGAAGGTCGAGGACTGGCTGGGCATCGACAACCTCTACGAGTCGGTGAACACCCCGCTGGTGGGCTACCTGAACAACGCCATCAAGGCCAAGGAGCTCTACAAGAAGGACAAGGACTACGTCGTCATGGACGGCGAAGTCATGATCGTCGACGAGCACACCGGCCGTATCCTCGCCGGCCGCCGCTACAACGAGGGCATGCACCAGGCGATCGAGGCGAAGGAGGGGGTGGAGATCAAGGACGAGAACCAGACGCTCGCCACGATCACCCTCCAGAACTTCTTCCGCCTCTACGACAAGCTCTCCGGCATGACCGGTACGGCGATGACCGAGGCCGCCGAGTTCCACCAGATCTACAAGCTCGGCGTGGTCCCGATCCCGACGAACCGCCCCGTGAGCCGCCAGGACCGTGCGGACCTGATCTACCGCACCGAGGAGGCGAAGTTCGCGGCGGTGGTCGAGGACATCGTCGAGAAGCACGAGAAGGGCCAGCCGGTCCTGGTCGGCACGACCTCGGTGGAGAAGTCCGAGTACCTGTCGCAGCAGCTGAACAAGCGCGGCGTCCCGCACGAGGTGCTCAACGCCAAGCAGCACGAGCGCGAGGCGTCGATCGTCGCGCAGGCGGGCCGCAAGGGCGCCGTCACGGTGGCCACCAACATGGCCGGCCGCGGCACCGACATCAAGCTCGGCGGCAACCCGGACGACCTCGCCGAGGCGGAGCTGCGCCAGCGCGGCCTGGACCCGGTGGAGCACGTCGAGGAGTGGGCGCACGCGCTGCCCGAGGCGCTGGAGCGCGCCGAGGCGGCGGTCAAGGCCGAGTTCGAGGAGGTCAAGGAGCTCGGCGGCCTCTACGTGCTGGGCACCGAGCGCCACGAGTCGCGGCGCATCGACAACCAGCTGCGCGGCCGCTCCGGTCGTCAGGGCGACCCGGGCGAGTCCCGCTTCTACCTCTCGCTCGGTGACGACCTGATGCGTCTGTTCAAGGCGCAGATGGTGGAGCGCGTCATGGCGATGGCGAACGTGCCGGACGACGTGCCGATCGAGAACAAGATGGTCACCCGCGCCATCGCCTCCGCCCAGTCGCAGGTCGAGCAGCAGAACTTCGAGATCCGCAAGAACGTCCTGAAGTACGACGAGGTGCTCAACCGGCAGCGCGAGGTCATCTACGGCGAGCGCCGCCGCGTCCTGGAGGGCGAGGACCTGCACGAGCAGGTGCGTCACTTCATGGACGACACGATCGACGACTACATCGCGATCGAGACCGCCGAGGGCTTCGCCGAGGACTGGGACCTGGACCGGCTGTGGGGCGCCTTCAAGCAGCTCTACCCGATCACGGTGACGGTGGACGACCTGGAGGAGGCCGCCGGCGACCGGGCGGGCATCACCGCCGAGTTCATCGGCGAGATGGTCAAGGACGACATCCACGAGCAGTACGACGGGCGGGAGAAGCAGCTCGGCGAGGAGATCATGCGCGAGCTGGAGCGGCGCGTGGTGCTGTCGGTGCTGGACCGCAAGTGGCGTGAGCACCTGTACGAGATGGACTACCTGCAGGAGGGCATCGGCCTGCGGGCGATGGCGCAGCGCGACCCGCTGGTGGAGTACCAGCGCGAGGGCTACGACATGTTCAAGGCCATGATGGACGGCATCAAGGAGGAGTCCGTCGGCTACCTGTTCAACCTGGAGGTCCAGGTCGAGCAGCAGGTCGAGGAGGTGCCGGTGGACGCCGGTGCCGAGGACATGGTGCCGACGCTGATCAAGCAGGACGCCCGTCCGGAGATCCGCGCCAAGGGCCTGGAGGCCCCCAAGCGCGCGGACCGGCTGCACTTCTCCGCCCCGACCGTGGACGGCGAGGGCGGCGTCGTGCAGGGCGAGTTCGACAACGGCGACAGCGACATCCCCGAGTCGGACGGCCTGACCCGGGCGGAGCGCCGCCGCGCGGCCAAGGGCGGCCGGCGCCGCAAGAAGTAGTCAGTAGTGGAGGGCGGCAGTCGCGGTGACCGCGGCGGCCGCCCGTCCGGCCGGGGCCGGACTCCTTAGGGAGTCCGGCCCCCCCCCCGGTATGAGCCGCCCCACCACCGGGGCCGCGCCCCCCCCCCCCCCCGCCCCCCGCCCCCCCGGCCACCCCCCCCCCCCCACCCCCCCCCGCCCCCCCCCCCGGCCCCCCCCC